>JAGDMK010000292.1 GCA_017860635.1 Bacteroidota bacterium | reverse complement strand
CCCCGAACAATCGGGGGGTAGTCAGGAAACGGGTTGACCAGCCGCAGCGTCCCGCCCCGCTCAGCGATAATTCGGACTGAATCAACTACCCCGCCGACGCGCGCTGCAGAAACCAGGAAAGCCCCCTCTGCTCGAAAACCCGAGATGGATGCACTTGCCCATGCGGGAGGGACTGCCGGAAAAAGATGTATCGTGCCATTGTGGCATTGCAGGAGCATCTCCTGGAGTCCGGCTGCAAATGCGAGATTCCCTTCGAGTGTAAACGGTCTGTACGTAAAAGTTGACTTGCCGGTGCCGGATTGGTCCCCATTCGCATGGAATGAGTTCGGAAGGCAGAAGCAGGTGGCAAATGTGAGTAGTGCCTCTGCGGCCTTGATGCCATCCCGCGCCCTGGCCCACATGTTGCCGAGCCAGCTGTACGAGTACCCGCACCACAACGAAGGACCGGTTTGGTCAAGTGCTGCGAGAGAAGCAGAGATGATTCTGCGGTCGTCTTCGCTTCGCTGCCAATCAAGAAGGCCGAGCGGGTGAATAGCCATCAGGTGTGAGAAGTGACGGTGAGATTCTGCAAGAGGGACTCCCGGCGCGACGAGCAAAGCCGATGAGGTGGCCTCCGTCGCAAGGTCCGGCCACTCGGTCCTGATCTGCTCCCAGTGTTTAGCCTCCTCGCGTTCACCCAGCACCCAGGCAAGTTCAGTGGCTTTCTCAAACAACCAGTGAATGAGTGCCAGATCGTAATTCGTCATGGAGCGAAACCATGCATCGATCCGGTTGTCGTTGATCTCCGGAGAGGAACTGAGCGGCAGTTGACATGTTCCGTCCGGGTGTCGCACAGCGAGCTCGTTAAGATGCTGCGCAACGCCGCGGAGCCACGGATATGCGCGGGTCCGCAGGAATACGGTGTCCATGCTGAACCGCCAGTGAAGGTAGAAATGCTGGGCCAACCAGCATGAGACGGTGGGGGAAAACGCATACTGGATCCACCCGCCCATGGGATCGCCGGTCAACGTGGCGACACCAGGAACATTGAGTCCGGATGTGCCGTAGAACGTCCGTGTATAGCGCTCCGAGGCTGGTTTGCACAGCCAGAGCCAGTCAAGGAATCCTGTGCCCTCCTCCAGATGATTCGCGGTGTAACAGGGCCAGTAGCTCAGCTGTGTGTTGAGATCATTGTGGAAATCTCCCTTCCATGGTGGCAGCCGTCCATTGTCGGCAGTCCAAATTGCCTGCAGGCTGATCGGCGGTGCACCAGAGCGGGCAGTGCTTCCGAACTTGTACTGCTCGAGGTACCACTGATGTTGGAGTATCGAATCCGGAACAGAGAGAGAGGAGCGGGACCAGTATCGATCCCACCATTGCGAGTGTGACCGGAGGGCCTCGGAATATGTGCCATCATCAGGATCAGGGAGGTGCGGCACACTGACCGTATCCAGCGCATAGGGTGTGGTGGTTGAGATAGTCCAAACACCTAGCACAGTTGTGGGGGCAATGTACTTGTAGCGTACGCGAACACGATAGGTCATACCGCCGGCACAACGCTGTGTGTAGACAGCGCTGTCTGCTCCTTTTGAGATATGCGGAGGCGGATACCCTAGCCTGCGAAGGTCGTTTCCTTCCGGTCCGCTGATTCCTTCCGTGGAATCCGACTGTGATGCGACGTAAGCAGGCGGAACGATAGACGGGCTCAGGCCGGTTGGAGCATTGGAGAATCGAAACCATCCCTGGGGCAGCGTGGCGTGCACAAATGTCTCGAGTTGCATGCCGTTCTTCCAGGTGACAATGGCCTTCGCGTCAGCGAGATGGACGTCCGCCGATTGCACCGCATCCCCAACAGGCACGGCAAATTCCAGTGCAGCCCCGGGCAGTTTCGTTGGTGTCGCTTCGAGGTCGTAAGGGACGTCGAACATTTCCTGAACCGGGCGGTAGTCGCCCCGCTGGACATGATCCAGGACCCATTGAAAGGAGAACTCAGGTCCCTGCAGTTGGGGGATGGGACGAAGGTCCCAGAGATCGGCGCGGTCGAGTGCGAAGCGAAGGCGTCCATTCTTTTCCCAGATGAGGGCACCGAGCATACCATTCCCAAGCGGAAGCCCTTCATCCCAGCTTTTCGGGATCTGGCGGAAATGGAGTCCGGTTGACTGCACTGGTGAAAGAAGTGAATCCGGCGGAACAGCCTTCGCTTCAGGTGGCTGCGCTGCAAGTGCGATGAGGCAGAATGAAAGCAGTCTGTGCCATGTCATGGGTGACCTCACTGCAACGCATTTGCGAATAGAGACACGTCAGCGGCGATGACGGTTTCTGAGAGTCCGCTCGTTGTGGAATCGCGCCCTCCCGGCGGCATAGGGTGTCAGCGCATTGCTTTCATCACGATCTGTGGTTCAGCAAACTGCACCCACCATGATCTCAGCTCAGCGAGTCCCATCCAGAACGATGAGGAATCCTTTCCCCGCTGGGATCGTGAGCCGGTCAAGAGCCACGTCCTTTCGCTCATCCTGAAATCCAGGAATTACCGGTATGGTCACGCGGCAGCGCTTCCGATCCAGTCCGAGAGCCTTCCAGTCGAGCTGCAACGCGCACGCAATGTCTTCCCGTCCCCATCCCGCGACGGCGATAATGCTCTGTGTGCTCCCCTTGTACAGTGTTGCCCTGACAAGATCGTGATCCGTCTTGACCGGGTTCTGTCTGTCCCAGTATCCCACCATCGTCTTCGTCTGAATGGCAGTGCGATCCCAGAATTTCCAGAGCTCTGATGGATCGCCGGCCCAGCCCGGACGGTTCGTAATGCCGTAGAGCATTCCCCTCCAGGGGTTCCCCCCATTATTCAACATCTGTCCGGTGAGCCCGAACGGGATTCCCGACACTTCGATCAACCAGTGATCGGGCAGCCGGTCGTAGTCGCGCTGCTCGCCGATCCAGACAAGGTCGAAATAGGGGAGGAGATCCATGTAGAGGTTCAGGCAGTTTGTGTAGCCGGCCATGGCGTTGAAGTGGTTCCAGCTGTGGAAGTCGATTCTTCCCTGCGGACGGTAGTGATCGATCAACTTGCGGGCCCTTCGCACGGTCTCACGGTCAAGGGCGGAATCATCGATGTAGACCCCGTCAATCCCGACGTGCCCGAGCATCCAGTCGAGTCCGCCGATGTAGAAGTTGTTCAGCCGGCTGTCCGGAGTCGTAATCACAGCCAGATCGAGTTCGCCCTTGAACTGTCCTTCAGCAATCAGGTTGAGCCAGGCCGGAATGTAGTCTTCCTTCACGTTTCGCTTCAGCCACTCGTCGGGTCCTTTCGGGTTGATGATCGTCGTGCATGCGCTGGCCGGGCCGGGGAAGATGACCTCGCCGTTCAGACTCCGGAACGCCCAGAATTCCGGGAGATTCTTTGTGAGTTCGCGGGTCGTGTAGTAGAGCTTCAGCCGTTTCTGCGCGTGATGTGCGCTGTCAACGAGCCGGCGGAGTGCGGGGACGTTTTCATCGAGATACGGATAGTTGATGAATGGATAGATGTCCTCGGCATGATGGATGTTGATGATGTTCGCTCCGACGCTCTCCGCCTTCGCGATCTTGCTCATCGCATTTGTCCCACCGCCATGGTAGTACCGGTCTCCCCATCGGGTTGCGGTATCAATGGTACGGAACGGCGTGATGAGCATCTCGAGATCGAAGTGCAGGATCTCTCCGGATCCGAGCCTGCGCGGCCCGCAATAGGATTTCACCGTCGTCACAGCGCCTGCATCCTCGACAAGCACACCGCCTTTCCCGCCGTTGCCCCATGACGGCGGCATCTGCAGGCGGCCGTAGCCATAGTACAGGTTGATCAGAGGCCGGAGATAGTTTTCCGCCTTCCATTTCATCCGGAGACCGCCGTTGACGTCCCCGATCCAGAGCAT
>JAGDMK010000291.1 GCA_017860635.1 Bacteroidota bacterium | reverse complement strand
CCGAACCCCATGAGCAATCCCATTGCGATTCCGAGGGGAAGCGTGGTTGTGGCATAGTAGCTGATATCCACCGCACTTTTCTTCCCGTACAACAGGTCGCTGATGATCGGCGAGGAAGTCCCAACGATGACGAAGAGCGCAACGAACACAAGTGCAGCCGAGCCCAGAAAGAGTGCGAACTCCCGGGAGTAGTAATCATGTTTTGCCGGCCGGCGGGGTATCTCTTTCCACCGCCGCACGAAAAGGATGACAGGTGCGATAACGGCGATCAGCATCATCACCACGAGCAGCCAGTACGCCCACATCCCGGGATCCACGAACGAGTGCACAGAGGTGTCACCCAGCACACCGCTCCGTGTAAGAAAGGTCGAGTAGAGGACCAGGATGAAGCAGAGCATGCCGAACACGAGGTTTGTCCGTGCGAACGCACCGCTCTTGCGTTGCGACATAATGGTATGCATGGCCGCCACCCCGATCAGCCAGGGAACGAGCGAGGAATTCTCGACAGGATCCCATGCCCAGTACCCGCCCCAGCCGAGCGTCTCATATGCCCAGAACCCGCCCATCATGATTCCCATTCCGAGCACGAAGAGACCAAAGACAATCCACGGGGTCGCGGGTTTGAACCAGTAATCGTAGTCGCGCTTCAACAGCGCGGCCATGGCATATGCATACGGCACCCCCATCGCGGCAAAACCGCTGAAGAGCACCTGCGGATGAATCACCATCCAGTAGTTCTGCAGAAGCGGATTGAGCCCCCGGCCGTCGGCAGGCATAAAACCCGGCTGAACTTCACCGGCGAAGCTCTCCCAAACGTACAGAAACGGATTCTTCACGAGCAGCAGGAGCAGGAGCATCAGCTCGATCCCCGTGAATACGCTCATCACCTGTGCTTCGTAGCCGTACCGGGACGCATGACGCATCAGGAACACGCCGATCAGGGCGGTGAACAGCGCCCACAGAAGAAAACTCCCCT
The DNA here is from genome assembly GCA_017860635.1 of Bacteroidota bacterium. Classification (GTDB taxonomy): domain Bacteria; phylum Bacteroidota; class Ignavibacteria; order UBA10030; family UBA6906; genus JAGDMK01. The sequence goes on along the minus strand of JAGDMK010000291.1, from coordinate 2,920 downwards.
CCTGTCCGGCATAGAACGTCGAGATGAGCAGCGGCGTTGAGAGGGCCCGGGAGCTGTAACTCCAGACGTAGGTGTACTGGAACTGATGGGTGAGTATTGCGTAGAGAAGGGTTGCGGAACTCAGGATGACGGCGACGACGGTGCTGTGATACATCGCCCGTCCGACAAACAGTGACCGGTCGGTTCCTTTCCGGTGGTGCTGCGCATATCCCAGCAGGGAGACTACGGCAGACACGAAGGCGATCTTCAGAAGGATTCCGCCGATCATACAGACTCCTGAATTGTAGAGAACAGATGAGATTGCATCAACTCATGGCCCCTGCACGGCGGCCGGCCAGTCATTGGCAGCCGCGTCAGCCCCGTGAACCAGTGCCGCCCGAGGGGGCGGCGTCATTCACGATGGTTTCCCGGTGACTTCCGTGGATTGCGCCTCATACTTGGACGGGCATTTAGTCAGAACTTCGGTGGCGTGGAAATATCCGTCGGGCGTGAACTTTCCTTTTGCCACGACGCTTGTTGCCATCTCGAAGTTATTCGGGGCCGCACCCTCCAGGATGACCCTGCACTCCCGCCCGGCATCGTCGATGAGGTAGAACGAGAACTGGCTTGTGGCTGTATTGAAACTGGATTCCCTATCCCGGTTCCAGGCGCCCTTGAGCTGGACCTTCTTGTTCTTTGCCATTGCACCGGCAATATCGGTGTACTCCACGTTGCTGTCGAGAAACGAATAGGCACCGAACCCCAGAAAGAGCAGCACGATGATGGAGCCCACGACAATCTTGACATTCATCTCCAGGTCCTCCCTGCTATGACTCGCGATCTGTTTCTTTTTCGAGTTTACGAATTCTTCCCTCGAGGCGGAACAGGTAGGCGAACAGGCCCAGCCAGATCCCGACGACAATAATCATGACGATGTACAGCTGGTGCTCGGCAAGAAACTCCACGGCTATCCTTTCAACTGATGGCGGTACTCGAGTCGTGCGGCACGCACCCGCAGGTTGAACATCCAGATAAAGAGGAGCGTGAACGCGATCAGCGATGCAAAGAAGACCACCCGCATGTTCAGGGACATCTTGAAGTCGATCACGGGGCCGGCCCCGTCAGGATCACCCTTCGCCCCCGGATGGAGGCCTGTCATGATGCGGGGCATGATGAAGATGAAAAAGGGAACCGTGACCGCCGCGATGATGGAATACACGGACGACAACGTCGCACGCTTCTCCTCCACTTCAACGGCCGAGCGGAGCGAGAAGTAGGCGCCGTAGATCAGCAGCAGCACAAAGATCGACGTCTCCCGGGGATCCCAGTTCCAGAACGATCCCCAGTTGAATTTCGCCCAGATGGCCCCCGTGACGGTCGCCAGGATGCAGAAGAGCAGACCGAGGCCGGCGGCAGACGAGGAACGAAGGTCGTCCATCATGTCCCGCTTCCTGAGGTAGCGGATGCCATAGAACATGCTCGTTACAAACGCCATCACGCTCAGCCACGCCGTCGGGACGTGGAAGAAAATGATCCGGGCCTTTTCCTCGAGTCCGGGGATCAGAGGAAATTCGTACCAGGATTGAGGCTGTGATACAATGGGAGGGACAAATGCCGCGACAATGACAAGTGTCAGCAACACACCGAGCGTACCTCGTAACAGCATGCGATCAGTCTTTCCAGATGTACTCAAAGAGCAGATACGATGTCGTCGTCACGACAACAATATACGAAATCAGGATCTGAAATTCACCCACGGCATCGCCCCAGGAAGCCCCCTCCGAAGCCATCCGCGTGCCACTGATGACCGTCATAAGGAGCGGTAACAGGATAGGAAACGACAAAACCGGGTAAAGGGTTCCCTTGGTATTGGCCCGGGCGATAATCGCAGCGATGATCGTTGATGCTGAGGCAAGCCCGATGCTTCCCAATGCGATGATTCCGACAAAGAGGCCGGTGGAGCGGATGACGAAACCCTCGATGAGCAGTGCGTACAGGACCACGGTAAGGAGCGTCAGTCCTGCACCGAGCACCAGATTAAACAGCAGCTTGCCAAAGTACACGGCGCTGGGTGGAGCCTGGAGCTGCACGGTCATCGCCGTCCCCCGCTCTTCCTCCATCACGAACGTTCGGGAGAGCCCGGACATGGCAGCGAAGAAGAGCACGACCCAGAGCATCCCTGCCAGCACCTCCGGTGAAGCTGGTTCGCTTCCGAGCGAAAACAGGATCATGGCGATGGTCGTGATGACGAACATCCCCAGGGCGCTGATGGCATAGCGCGTCCGCAATTCGGAGTGCCAGTCCTTGAGGAAGACCGCCACCGTCGCACGCACCCACCGTGTGCTGTATCGCTCAGCGCTGGTCATTCAGGTTCACCTCGGTGTCCCACCGTTCGATGTCCGTGCGATCGTTTGTGGCCACAATCAGGATCCCCTCTCTGCGTTGGTCGTCCATGACCGAGCGGACGATGGCAGCGCCCTCCGCATCCAGATTGGACATCGGTTCGTCCAGCACCAGAACTGCAGGGCGGTGCACGAGCGCCATCGCATATTTCAGGCGCTGCTTCATTCCCGAAGAGAAACCCCGTACGGGATCCTGGCGTTTCGGATCGAGCGCCACACGATCAAGCATTGCCCGGTTCGCCGTCTCGTCGGAGCGGTACCCCCTCAGTGTCATGCTCAGATGCAGGTTCTCCAGCGCCGAGAATTCTTCATAGACCTGGAGGTATGGTGCGACCAGACCGATTCTTGCCTTGCGCGCAAACTGATCACGCGCGCCATCGCCGTCGATCGTGACCGTTCCTGCTGTGGGCGTGAGCACTCCACAAAGGATCTTCACCAGCGTGGACTTTCCGGATCCGTTGCGTCCGGCAATGAGCAACGCACTCCTCTCCCCCACCGTGAACGAGATCTGGGAGAAGATCGTCCTTCGATTGAACACC
>JAGDMK010000290.1 GCA_017860635.1 Bacteroidota bacterium | reverse complement strand
ATTCCACACGTCGCCGACGTGACCACAGTCGGAGAGAATAATCTGCCGTCCGCGTGTAAGACAAGGGAGGAGTTCCCGTGTCGCAAACTCGGCTGGAGTCGAAAAGTCGAGGTTCCCGCTCAGAAGCAACGTCTCCACGTCAGACCGGCGGAGTTGTCGATACTCCTCGCTGAGTCTCTGTGTCGGCCAGCGGCCATACGCCGTCGGACCCCAGGCGAGTACGTTCATCGGCGAACCCAGCGGCATACCCGATGGCTCAATGTCGCGGCGAAAGTCCCGTGCGGAATCAAAATCTGCGCTGGTTGCCTTCGATGCGAAATCGCCCCACGTGCCCATTGACGGAACGACATAGTTGTACGCAAGCGACATGAGAGCCAACCCGCTAGGATCTCCGCGCTCGGCGGCAACGTAGGCATCGAAAACCATGGCTGCTGTATTGCGGTGAAAAAGTAGTGTGAATGTTGTCACCTTCACCTTCCCGGGATCGATGGGAAAAAAGAGCCATCTGCGCGGCATGGTATTCAAAACTGTCCGCATGCTCGCATAGAGATCCGGGCTCTTCAGGGACATGGCTGAATCCCCAGACCAGAGCGTTGCGTACTGTCGAAGTTGCGTGTCGATCATCCGGGAATCCCAGACAAAATGGCCGGGAGGGTTCACGGCGATCATCGCCGACCGGTGGATTCTCTCCGGATATCTGAGGCCGTACAGGTATGCGACGCGAGTGCCGTAGCTCTCGCTCAACAGGTTGATCCGCTCATACCCCAACGCTTTGCGGACTGACTCATTGTCGTCGATCGTCTCGAGCATCGTGTATCTGTCCAGGTCAATCCCCCGGGCGGTCAGGCGTTGGGCGCTTGCATTCCACGAGCGTCCGATTCTCATCATAGATTCTTCCCCAAACAGGTCGCCGTCCCCTTTGATTGCTTCTGCTACCTCCGGACAATCCAGTATTGTCGAGCCATCGACACCTCTGTATCCCACCAGGACGAAGTCGTGCTCAGGGAGGAACGTGCTTGCTTTGTTCCAATCCCTGGAGATGTTCGACGCACCGGGACCGCCCGCCAATCCAAAGATCGGTTCTTCGGGCGTCCTGGCACTCGAGCGTATCCGGAGGAATGGGATGGAGAGCAGGCGCGAGCCTGTCTTGGCTCTGTTCTCCGGCACGGTAATCGTTCCGAAGTCGGCAGTTAGTGTGTCTGACCCGATTTCGAATTGCCGGGCTTCGCTGACAACCTGCTCTGCAACAGCGTGTTTCGGTGCGGGAGGAAAGACTATTTTGTTGCTCCCGCATCCGAAACTCATCACAAACAACGAAGGGAGGAGGATAATAACGAATATCGGTCGCACGAGGAGTATCCGATCCATTCTCTGCACGAATTCCACCGCCTTCCTGCTGGTGTCGAACATGTGGCAGGGGGCTACAAAAGACAGAGGAGCCCGGGGGTTCTCCGGGACCTTGAGTATCCATGATCCATGGATCATGGAGAGCTGATAATCCGATCCCTCGAAGCGGGATCGTGCGGGTTCGACGAGACTCGAACCCAGCACATGGTAGCGCTTGTCCGCTTCGACTCTTTACGTTTCCCGCTGCAATCTCTTCAGTAACTGTATCTGTCCGGCATGGTAGACATCGTGACACGCAACGCCGTACACAAGAGCCTCGACCTTCACGCTTCCGCCCGGGGCCGTACGAGATAGATCACGCGATGTTAAGCCGTGGATTGCATCATGTAACGACCTGTGTGACCCTTCCAAGAGCCTGAGGTCGTTCTGCCAGAGCTCCTTCGTGAGGTTTTTCTCCCTGGGGAACCAGTTGCTTCCCTCCAGGGCGAATGATCCCCGTTTTGCACCTGTCAGGCGGCGCTGGACCGCGTACTTCCAGTATGCCGCGTGGACCATGATTTCCCAGATATTGTGACGTGCGGGGTCGGGACGCCATGCGGCCTCCTCGAGGGAGAGGCCACGCAATGAGCCGCGAAGGTTGGTGCCATGCCAGGCCCGGTGATCGTAGGCCTGATCGAGTATTCTCAAGAGAAGCGCAATTTCCCGATCCATGTTTCCTCCAATGCGTTGAAGTCCACGTCACGTCCAGGGCCGCGTCAGTTCAAGAACTCCCACGACACGCCAAACCTGATGGAACGATCCATGGCAGGCGTGAACGGGGTTGTGAAGTACTCGCTGTTGGTGAGATTCTCCCAGAGGAAATGAATGTACGCATCACCGATGTGCGCGATGAGCACCAGATCGAGCGTTGAAGCCGCCCCGAGTTTGACACGAAGGTTGGGGAGCGGGAAAAGCGTCTGGCCGAGAAGGGTCGAGCCGTAATATGACGTCTGGGCCTGCCCGCGCACGCCTGCCTGAAGCTCGAGTGCATTGCCGAGTATCCGGTCATGGTAATAAATGCCGCCACGCGCATACATTTCAGGAAGTTCATGAATACGGTTGTTCGCGGCGTCGGTCTGCTGCTCGTACGCCGCTATCCCTTCCACCATGATGAATCCGATGCGCATGTTCAGCGCAAGCTCCAGACTGTGTATGGTGAGCTCATCACCCTGGCGGAGAACTGTCATCAGGTGTGGTTCACCGCTGGAGATTACGGGAACATCGAAAAGAACGGGGTTCTCAATGCGGCGATAGGCATATGTCGCGCCCACCGTACCCAGTGCTCCCAGATCCAGTTGCACACCAGCTTCCCACTGCGTGTGCCGTTCAATTTCTGGCAGCATACCGCGAAGCACCGTGGAGTCCTCCCAGAACGCTTCAGCATACGAACTCGGGCGGGCGGCAACCGAAAATCCGCCAATGAGAGAAACGACATCTCCTAACTGGACGTGCAGATCCGTCCCGATTCCGTTGTGTGTCGTTCCGCGTATATGGTCCAATCGTCCGAACAAAGAAAAGATGACCCCGGGGGTGAATGCAATTTCGTCAAGAAGCCATCCCGAGAATGCCGGATCTTCCCGGCCGCCCATCGTCGGACTCGCGATGATGTTGTGGATCTCCGCCTGGAGGCCGCCCGTGACGGTCTGGCTTCCGACGACAGACCGCTGCTTCACCTGGAGGCCTGAACGGGCGACCCGATGGTCCTGCTGAATGAAGATCCCGTTCGGCGATGTCCGGTTCTCTTCGTCCCGGTATTCACGGAGGATTTGCGATGTGTACAATGATGCAGTGGTGAGGTTTGTGCTGTCGCCGAACAACGACCCAGCGAGTTTCAGTGCCACGTCGTGGCGTGTGAGCTTCTCGTAGGCGTCGGGGTTGCGGACTGTCGCCTGCTGGGGGAGGAAAGCAAGGGCAGTACCTGTTGTGCTTATGTCGATCCCTTCGTTGAGCCCGGTCTGCGTCTGAACATAGAGATAGCTGGCCGTGATATCCCAATTCTGTGCCGGATTGTACCGGACTGCCCCGCGCATATTCCACTGTTCGTGCCCCGTGTTGTCGAACCTTCCTTCTGTCCCCTGGTACTGAAAGCCGGCTGCAACATTTACACGGCGGCTGATATCCTGATTGAACGACCCGTCGCTGCAGGCGTAGCTGTAACCGGACTCTTCGTACCGGATTGCGGTTGCAGGAACCGTATGTGAAGCCCGGTGTGTCACAATGTTGACTGCGCCACCCACCGCGCCGGAGCCGTACAGGAACGAGCGGGAGCCGCTCACAATTTCGACACGATCGGCGATGCTCACGGCCGACACTGGACTGCTCGACAAGGTACACGCCCGGGAGTGTGGCAATGGCATGACCAAGCGTCATGGGAGCTAACCACTCCATCTCTTCCGCGGTCAGTGCACCGGTCGAATCGACGGCCAGCGCAAGCGAGCCGGCCCATGTGCGAAGGTCCCATTTGATGAGTGAGTCGGGGCGGTGGACCGATGTTGAGTCGGGACCGTGGGCCTTGGCCGAGTCGGGATGTCGCACCAGGCTTGAGTCAGGATGCTGAAGCTGAACCGACCCTGAACCAGGTTTGAGCAACGAATCAGAGATTGGACTGGCAGATGAGCTGGTGCTCTGAACACGGGTGGAATCGGCACGCTTTATCAGGAGCGAGTCGGAATGTAGAACCATCGTCGAATCAGGACGCCGGGTGAGCGTCGTGTCGGGTCGAAGTACTGGTTTGCTCTGCGTGCGGCGCGCTGGTGCCGGTACAGAGGGGCGTTTGGTCTGGGAGATGCATACAGAAGAAACCAGAACTGCCAGGACCACCATAAGTCGGACGCTGCTTCCGGTGACATGCATCAATCGCGTCCGTTCT
>JAGDMK010000289.1 GCA_017860635.1 Bacteroidota bacterium | reverse complement strand
CATGCACAATAGAAAGGAACCAGTGTGAAACCTGCTACCCTGGCGAAGCACATCGCCGACTTCGCGTTGACAAAGAAAGCGCAGGATGTTGTGCTCATGAATCTGAAAGGATTGAGCAGCGTGACAGACTTCTATGTCGTTTGCTCTGCAGATTCCGACGTGCAGGTCAAAGCGATCGCTACTGCGGTAGAGGAAGGACTGAAAACAAAGGGGGTGCGTCCCTGGCAGGTTGAACGGGGAAGCCCCAATTGGGTCATACTGGATTATGTGGATGTCGTGCTCCATGTGTTCCACAAACACACCCGTCCCTTCTACAACCTGGAAAAGCTCTGGGGCGATGCGGTCATCGAACGCGTCGTGGATGGTGTCGCGAGACCGGTGCGCAGAGCTGCGGCGCCGGCACCGAAGGGCCCCGCGGCAAAACCAAAGACAACGCGGACGGCTGTGGCGGCCCGAACGGCGAAACCCAAACGCAAAACGCCCGGGCGCGTGTCCTCACGAAGCAAAGGAAATCCGCGGAGAAAAGTGGCGTCATGAAGGCATACCTGAGGGCAACGATTGCCGAGGCATTGCAAAAAGCGGGATTCCCAGCTCCTCCCGGACTCACTGTAGAACGCCCGCGTCAGGAGGGGCATGGTGACCTGACGACGAACGTTGCCATGGTCCTGGCAAAGAGCCTGGGGAAGAAACCCCGCGCTCTGGCAGAGGAGATCGTTGCCCATATGCCGAAGGATCCAGCCCTCATCGCACAGATCGAGGTGGCCGGGCCCGGCTTCATCAACGTCACGTTCACCGACACATTCTTCCGGCGGCAGCTAGCGGACCTCCTGCATGCGGAATCTGCGTTCGGCCGCTCAACGCTGGGAAATGGCCGCCGTGTTCAAGTCGAATTTGTCAGCGCAAATCCCACGGGACCGCTCACCGTGGGACACGGCCGGGGAGCGGTGTTCGGCGATACTGTCTCCCGGCTGCTGGAATGGACAGGCCACCAGGTTGAGCGGGAGTATTACTTCAACAACGCGGGCCGGCAGATGCGCATCCTGGGAGATTCGGTGCGGCTCCGGTACCTCGAGCAGCTCGGCGACCCGGTGGAGTTCCCGCAGGATTACTACCAGGGCGAGTACATCAAGGATATCGCACGCCGGATCCTCGAACAGCATGGCGAAAGCAAGCGACAGGAACCGGCGGAAGGGCTCTTTAAGTCCGTCGCAGAAGAGGTGATCTTCGCGGACATCCGTGCAACGCTGAACTCGCTCGGCATCACCTTCGCGTCGTACTTCAATGAGCATTCGCTCTACACCGACGGCAGGATCACCGAGGTGGTGGAGGCGCTGAAGCAGCGGGGGCTGACCTACGAACAGGACGGGGCCCTCTGGTTCAAGGCATCAGCTCTCGGCAATGAGAAGGACAAGGTGATCATCAAGAGCACTGGTGAGCCGACTTACCGGCTGCCTGATATCGCCTACCATTGCGACAAGTTCCGGCGTCAGTACGATCTCATGATCGATATCTTCGGTGCCGATCATGTGGCCACGTATCCGGACGTCCTCGTCGCCCTGAAGGCACTCGGGTATGACACGAATAAGGTGAAGGTGCTGATCCATCAGTTTGTGACGATCATGCAGGGAAACGAAGTGGTGAAGATGTCCACCCGCAAGGCCAACTTCATCACGCTGGATGAACTCGTGGAGGACGTGGGTACGGATGCCGTCCGGTATTTCTTCATCATGCGAACGATCTCCAGCCATCTGAATTTCGACCTCGCTCTCGCCCGCCAGCAATCGGATGAGAACCCGGTGTACTACGTCCAGTATGCCCATGCACGCATTTCCAGCATACTGCGGTTTGCAGCGCGGGAGGGTCGGAACATTGAGCAGGGAGCGCTCGAAAGCGACCTGTTAACAGCGCCCGAGGAAATGACGCTGATCAAACGCCTCCTGCAGTTCCCGGAAGTGGTCGAATCGTGCGCCCTGACGCACGAACCACACCGGCTTGCTGACTACCTGCACGACCTGGCAGGGACGTTCCACCTCTTTTATCACCACCACAGGGTCGTCACACAGGATGAACGTCTGACGACTGCGCGCCTGGCCCTCGTCCGGTGCGTGCAGATCGTGCTCCGGAATGGATTCACCATTCTGGGCATAAACGCTCCTGAACAAATGTAGCCACCCTGCACGGCACTGCCGCAGTGCCGGACTTCCCCAAAATCCCCCGGGGCGGGACAACCGCCATGGACCACGGAGCCGGATATCGCCGGCCCACAGTGGCGTTGAGGCCTGTGTTGCGTCGGCCCCCTGTAGACGTTGGGCCCCTGTAGACGTTGGCCGCCCCTGTAGACGTTGGGCCCCTCTAGACGTTGGCCGCCCTGCACCGCACATTGACTTTCCCAGGCGAATTACGTAACTTCAATTTATTCAATACGTAAGGGAAATCCACCTCACCTCCTTGCTACCGAAGAAGCCATCAGTCCCGCTCCTGCGTGCCGGTTTCGGAACGCATGGTGCGCTTCACTACCTCCGTAGTCCACAGTGACCAATACAACGAACACCATTACGGAACTGCTATGTTCAAGAATGGCAAAATCCATGATGTCATGGTCAAAGACCTGGCGAAGTTCATTGACGAGCGAGGGTGGCTGACCGAGTTGTACCGGGAGGATGAGATAGATGCACGGTATGTGCCCGTCATGTCGTATATTTCGATGACGCAGGCGGACATAGCCCGGGGACCTCACGAGCATGCCGATCAGGCCGATTGTTTTGCCTTCATCGGGCCTTCGGATTTCAAGCTCTACCTCTGGGATAACCGCAAGTCGTCACCGACGTACGGGACGCGGCAGATCATTTACGCGGGGGAGAACGCTCCGCGGTCTGTCATCATCCCGCCCGGTGTTGTGCATGCCTACCGGAATGTCGGCGGGAAGCCGGGCATGGTGGTAAATCTGCCCAACCGCCTCTATGCAGGGAAGGGGAAGCGGGAACCGGTGGACGAAATCAGGCACGAGCACGATCCCCAATCCATTTTCCAGCTGGATTAACCTATGCGCAATGTTCTCGTTACGGGAGGGGCCGGGTTCATCGGGAGCAATTTTGTCCACTTCTTCCTCACAGCCCACCCGGATGTGCACCTGGTCAACTTCGACAGTCTGACCTACGCAGGGAATCTGGGCAACCTCGTGGCGGTTGCATCCCACCCCATGTATACGTTCATACGGGGTGACATCTGCGACCGTGTGGCGGTGGAAAAAGCTATTGTGGAGCACGAGATAGACACGGTTATCCACTTCGCGGCAGAATCGCACGTGGATCGTAGCATCATGGGCGCAGCCATCTTCGTCAACACCAACGTGGTCGGGACGCAGGTATTGCTCGATGTCGCCCGGGAGCGGAAGATCGAACGGTTCCTCCACGTTTCAACGGATGAAGTGTACGGTTCCCTGGGACCGGTGGGGAAGTTCACCGAGCAGACACCGCTTCATCCCAACAGTCCGTATGCGGCATCAAAAGCCTCCTCGGACCTGCTTGCTCTGGCCTATCAGCATACGTTCGGACTCCCCGTCATCGTCACGCGGTGCTCGAACAACTATGGCCCCTATCAGTTTCCCGAGAAGCTGATTCCGCTGATGATCGTGAATGCGCTCAACGACAGGGAGCTGCCGGTATACGGTCAGGGACTCAACGTCCGTGACTGGCTGTATGTTGGGGATCACTGTTCGGCCATTGATGTCGTGCTCCGGAAGGGGAATGTGGGCGAGGTGTACAATATTGGCGGCGAGAACGAATGGAGGAACATCGACATCGTGCGGCTTCTCCTGAAGCATCTTGGAAAGCCGGAGAGTCTGATCAAATTTGTCAAAGACCGTTTGGGCCACGATCTCCGGTATGCCATTGACGCCTCGAAGATCCGGCGGGAGCTTGGCTGGTCACCATCGGTGAC
>JAGDMK010000288.1 GCA_017860635.1 Bacteroidota bacterium | reverse complement strand
GCAGACCGGGACTGCAGAGAACGAGGGATACCCCTGGAGAATGCCAGGCGCAGCACGGCATCCATACCCTGGCTCAGCCGGGTGCAGGTCTCCCACCCATCGGCGCCCGCCCGGTGGGCCATCCGCACCTGATCGCGGCCTGAGAGCAGAAGGGAACGGATATCGTCAACATCTGAAGGCATTGCAGAAGATACAGATTGAGGCGGGGAGATTCAACTGCGGGAAAACAGGTCGCGGCAAAGCGTTGCGGGACAAACCGGTTTCCGCCCGATTGCGGATCCCGATTAGTTTCTCTATATTGGCCACGATCTCGCTCCACGGCAGGAGCGGCGGTCACCAACGCCCATACACTCACCCGTCGAGGTCACCATGGATCAGCAACTCCCCGTCTCCCAGTCCAGCGCCGAGCCAATGAGCGTGAAAGACTGGATCATCACGCTGCTCATCACCTACATTCCGCTCGTCGGTTTGATCATGCTGCTCGTATGGGCATTCGACAGCAGCACTCATCCGAACAAGAAGAATTTCGCCAAGGCATCGCTGATCTGGATGCTGATTTGGATCGTGGTCGCCCTCATCTTCTTCGCCCTGTTTGCCAGCATGATGATGGGCGTCATGGGGAACATGGAATAGTGAAGTCGGGTGGCGCCTGCCGTCATCGTGCTGCGGGCGCCGTTGCCTATTCGCTCTGATCCTTCTCCTGCTCCATCGCTCGTTCCAGGAGGTGCGGGGGAAGGGTCTTGCTTGCCCTGGCCCCCATCTCCTTGAGTTCCGACGCCTTGCGGATGATGTTCCCCCTTCCATCAGAAAGCTTGCTCATCGCCAGGGCGTGGGCGTCACGGGCGGCATCCAGCTTGTTTCCCACTGATTCCAGGTCGGCAAGGAACGCGACGAACTTGTCGTGCAGCTCCCCGCTTTTCCGCGCGATCTCCAGAGCATTCCGGTTCTGATTTTCCTGACGCCACATCCCCCCGATCGTGCGCAATGTTGCGAGCAACGTCGAAGTCGTTACAATGACGATGTTCCGGTCGAACGCGTCGGTGAACAGCGTCAGGTCATTCTTGACGGCCAGCGCGAAGGCGGGTTCCAGCGGCACAAACATCAGCACAAAATCCACGCTTTGCAGGCCGTAGATGTTCTGATAGTGTTTCTCACTGAGCATTTTAATGTGACGGCGAATCGACTCCACATGCTGGCCGAGGAGTTCTTTCTGGATCACCGCGTCTTCGGCCTTGTTGTATTCTGTGTAGGCAGTAAGCGAGACCTTGGAATCGATGACGAGGTGCTTGTTGTCGGGCAGGAGGATAATAACGTCAGGCCGTTGGGTCTTGCCTTCCTGCCCCTGAAGCGATTCCTGAACCAGATAGTGCGTGCCTTTCGAAAGACCCGAGCGCTCGAGGATCTGCTCCAAAATCATTTCCCCCCAGTCGCCTTGCGTTTTCGATTGCCCTTTCAGAGCAGTCGTGAGGTTGGACGCCTCGCGCGTGATCTGCTGATTGAGCTCCGTCAGATGCCGGATCTGCTCGGCGAGCGTCGCACGTTCCCGTCCTTCGCTTGCATACGTCGATGCAATCGTGCTTTCGAAGTCCCGGATTTTCTCCTGGAGCGGCGTCAGCAGCGCGCCAAGATTGTCCCTGTTCAGCTCGGTGAACTTGCGGCTCTTCTCCTCCAGAATGTCGTTGGCAAGGTTGCGGAATGCAGCCGTAAACTGATCCTGCAGGGATTGCACTTCCGCCTTCTGTTCGAGCAGCTTCTCCTGTGCATTCTTGAACTCCGTCTCTGCAGTAGCCAGGGCCGAGCGGGTCCCGCTGAGTGCAGAGCGTTCCGCCGCAAGATCCTCTTCTGATCGTGAGAGCTGTTCAGTGAGCAGGGACGCCCGCTCCTCGCTTCGTCCCTTTTCAAGCTGCAGCGATGCGATCTGCGCGTGCATCTGGTCGGCCTCTTCCTTCGGAATTCCGCGACGGCGCTCGAAGATCAGCCAGAGAATGATGAAGGTGATCAGCGCTCCGCAGACACATCCGATCACCAGTGAGAGAATGTCCATGATGGTCCCCGATCAGAATCCTGAAAAGCCGAACAGGCCAAGAAGTATGTCTGCCAGCGCCCGCACCATCCTGCCGATCGGCAGGATATCAACATTGAAGAACTGCTCTGCGAGAATGATGCCGAACAGGACAATCATCCCGTACCGGAACACCAGGTGCGCGGTGGGCGAATCCCTGAGATTGAGCGCGCTGAGAAGGATATGTGAGCCGTCCAGAGGCGGCAGCGGAATCGCATTGAACACAAACAGACCGAGATTCACATAGATGCCTGCCATGAGGGCGTTGAGAATCCAGGCGTAGGTGGGTTCTCCCCTGTAGGGGACAAGTCCGATGAGGATGGTGAACACCGCCGCACCAACAATGCTCAGCGCCAGGTTGGAAAGCGGTCCGGCAGCAGCAATAATCGCATCGTCCCGGCGCGGATGTTTGAGCTTGGACTGGTCGATGACGACAGGCTTCGCCCAGCCGAACCCGGCGACCAGAAGGAAGATGAACCCGAGCGGGTCAATGTGGACCAGTGGATTGAGCGACGCCCTTCCTTGTGATTTTGCAGTATCATCACCCAGACGGGAAGCGACACTCGCATGGGCAAATTCGTGTACCGTCAACCCGACGATAATGCCGGGCAGAAGGCGGAGCATCGATTCGAAATCCATCACACCCTTTCATTCGTTCGCATCACGTGAAGCTTTCCTCACCTGCATCCCGTCCGCCTACTTGAACTTTGCGCGCACTATCTGTCTCCCCGGGGCCACGTGAAGTTTTTCACCGTTCGGCATGATCGCATCCACCCACATCCCCCGAGGTGATGTAATGGTCATTTCAATCTGATCCTGCTTTTTCCGCCACGTTACGGCAACGAGTCCTCTCGGACTCTCGAACGTGGCGATCGCGAAGTCCAGGGTGCCAGGGTTCGGCGCAACGTAGACTTTTCTCCATCCCACACTTCCCGGCTGTTGCCGGATCCCTCCGACGTAGGCAAACTGCCATTCCATCAGATGACCGAGCATGTAGTGGTTCATGCTGTTTCCAGTTCCAGGCTGGGCATCCCAGCTTTCCGGCAGAGTCGTGAAACCCTGCTTCACCATATACCCGTAGCCGCCGCGCTCTTCCCGTGCATAGACCCGGTGCAGGACATCATTCCGCCCCCCTTCCGCAAGCGCCCGGACAAAGAACACCTGCAGTACTTCGCCTACGGTCTGCTGCCAGTTCCGCCGTTCGAGGTCATCCACAATACCCTGCAGCACGGCGGCGCGGTCCTGTTCGGGGATGAGCCCTGCCTGGAGAGCAACGCTGTGGGCCGATTGGCACGATCCGTTGTTCCGGACAGTCTTTGTGGTGTCATTGTAGAAATGCCGCTGAAAGTCCGCTTTGATGCGTTCGAAGAGTTTCTGATACCGGGCCGCTTCCCCTGGCTTGTTCAAGACTGTTGCTGCAGCGGATACCGTTCTTGCCCCGAGAGCCCAGATGGCCGTGGCGCTGACTTCGTTCGGCGTCCACTGGGAGGGACCATCTCCCTTCCCGTGGCCATAGTCATACCAGTCGCCGAGGTTGCTGGTGATGATACCGTCTTTGGCCTGCGACGAGAGATAGTCAATATACCTTTTCATGCTTTCAAAGTTGGACTTCAACAACGACGTGTCACCGTACCACTCATACACATGCCATGGAACAAGCACGCCGGAAATGCCCCACTCGGGCGCCTCGTTCCAGTAGCCGTGAGGTGCAACGCCAACGAGATAATTCGGACAGTTGGTCGGAATATGTCCGTCGGGAAGCTGTGTGTCCCGGAGATCCCGGGCGATCTTGGCATACCAGGAGCGCACATCAAACCGATAGCTTATTGCGCGCGCCATATGCCAGTTCTCTTCCTGCCATCCGTTCTTCTCGCGGTGCGG
>JAGDMK010000102.1 GCA_017860635.1 Bacteroidota bacterium | reverse complement strand
TCTGTGGACAGCGAGTTCTACAGTTCCAGCAGCATTCTCCGGACGATCGAACTGATACTTGGACTGGCTCCCCTCTCGCAGTTTGATGCCGCGGCGACGCCGCTCTACGCATCTTTCACGGCGACGCCCGATCTCACGCCATACACACACAGGCCGGCCAACATTGATCTGGAGGAGCGGAATCCCTCCGGAGCCTACGGACAGCAAAGGAGTGAGGAGCTGGACTTCAGTTCAGAGGACCGCATTCCAGACGTCGAGCTGAATGAGATCGTCTGGAAGTCGGTAAGGGGGAAGAATTCTGAAATGCCCTCACCCGTGAGAAGTGCCTTTGTGAGAGTCATCGACTGAGCGCTGCTTCCGCACGTTTCCCCTGACAAGCGAAGCGAAGATTCCCGCAAGAGCCATCAGGGCGAACAGCGAGAATGCTGTCCGGTGCACCCGCATGAGTGATCCCGTTTCCGCCGGGCCGACTGCGCCCGCCCCGGTCTGAGCAGCGAGCAGGAGCGTCACGATCCCCATACTGAATACCTGCCCGACAAGTCTCATCGTTCCCGAGAAGGCAGATGCCGTGCCGTACTGAGCAGGCGTTACGGAACTCATGACGGCGTTCGTGTTGGGAGAGGAGAACAGCCCAAACCCTGCGCCGAGGACCACCAGGCTCACGACCACGATTTCCGTCTGGGTTGTCTCGGTGAGAAATGCCAGCAGGACCAGGCCGATTGTCGTCAGTGCCATACCCGCAGACGCCACAATCCTCGGCTCGACTCTGTCCGAGAGCCTGCCCGCAAATGGCGACAGCAACGCCATAATCGCCGGCTGGGCAACGAGTATCACACCTGCGGTCTTCGCGTCAAAGCCCTTCATGTACTGAAGATAGAGACTCATCAGGAATGTCACGCCTGCGGTGGCCGCATAATTGATGAACGCGGCGAGGTTCGAAAGCCCGAAGACTTTGTTTTTCACGACAAGCTGAAGGTTCAGGATCGGGCTGGCCGACCTGTATTCCCACCAGATGAAGATGGCAAGAAGTACGATCCCTCCGGCCACGAAGGTACCGCCATAAGCGTCAGTGATGTGTGAAAAGCCGTACATCACTCCAAGAAGCGAGAGGCCATACAGGAGACTTCCCGCCAGGTCGAAACCCCCGCCTTCTTTTCCCAGCCACTCCCCTTTCATCGCGACAAGCGAATAGGCGATCACTGCAATACCAAGCGGTACGTTGATCAGAAACACGCTGCGCCACCCCATTTGATCGGTCAATAGGCCGCCGACGAACGGCCCGAGCGACAGCCCGAGATAGACTGCCGATACGGTGTACCCCAGTATCTTGCCCCGCTCTTCACGGGGAAACACAGAGGTGACAATGGCCATGCTCGTCCCGAACATCATTGCGCCTCCAAGGCCCTGCACAATGCGGAAGAGGATCAGCTGTGCGGACGTTGCGGCGATTGCGCAGAGCAGTGAGCCGGCTGTGTAGACACTCATTCCGGCAAGAAAGACCTTCTTGCGGCCGCGCAGATCCGCAATTCGGCCTGCGGGAACCAGTCCGATCGCGGCAGCGAGGAGATACGCGGTCGCAATCCAGCTCATCAGAACTGCGTCAAGTCCGAGATCCCGGCTTATGGCCGGAAGCGCCACATTCACTGAGGAACCCATGAACGGCGTAAGGAAGGAAGAAAGGGTTGAGGCGAGGAAGACCGAGCGCCTGACGCCGGCATCGGCGTGGCTTGTCTGAGGATCCGGGGTCACGGGCTCATTCGGGAAGAGTATGAACAGATGCCCGCTTGAAATCTTCCACGGTGCAGGTGAAGGTTTGCCCGAAGCCCGCCACGAACCTTCCGCTCTCAGGGCGAATGCTGTAGAGCGCAAAATCACCGAGCCCGAATGTCATTGCGGAGTCAGGAAACCGCTTCAGGTAGAGTTCGCGCGCCGTTGCATACTCCGCGTCGCCTTCACTGACCGCTGCGATCGACCCGCGCACGGTGATCCGGGCAAGGGTCTGGGGATCCACTGCGCTGCGATCCGATTCTGTGATCAACAAACCTACCCTCGGATCCTTCAGGAAATCCTGCGTGTGATAGGCAAGACGGCTGGCATGGATATAGAATCTGCTGAAATCTCTCGAGGGCGCGAAAGCAATCATGGAGACAAACGGTGCACCCTCACGCAAGGTCCCGAGTGCCCCGATCCGCTGACCGGCGATCAGGTGTGCGAGTTTCTCCAGAGATGCAATGTCCATGCGGCATTCTCCTGCAATGTTGTCCTGAACACTCTTCTCAACCGATGCCGGGGTCGACCTCGCCCCCGCATTCTCTCACATCCGTCGCTCCCCGGCTGGCGATCGGACTGGTTATGCGGCGCGCACAGAGCGTTCGCATTCACGACCGTCACCTCTGCGGTCTGCGTCCGGCCAGTGACCGGGAGATCTTCAGCTGAGCTGGATGATGCCGTATTTCTCCGTGCGGTGGAAGGCCCGTTCGCCGTAGCCGGTGGGAGACCAGGCCATCAGTTCATCACCATGGAACTTCCCCGTCGCACGATAGAAATTCCCGAGCACCTGCAAACCCTTCCGGGGGATGATGTCCAGTGCCGTCCATGGAATTTCCATCCCCGCCTTCCAGATCTGCACATCATCCGTTCCTACGAGCGATTCGAACCGCGAATGCGAATCCCATCTTGTGTCCGCGTGGCGGTTGGACCCTTCGCCGCTGATCGCAGCATCGAACCAGCGTCCGTCGGGAGAGACCTGGAACTCCCTGTACTCGGACCGGTTGCGGAGGTCAGGTATCACGAAGAACTCGAACACGTCACTGAGATCCCAGAGTTTCTGGGTCTTCCCGGTGGCGGGATCAGTGGGGGTGCCTGCCGGAGCATAGCGCAATGTTGCGCACCGTCCTTCAAAGAGCACAGTGACGAACCGGTCGTTCCAGTGACAGAGTGCCCGTGTCGCGAGCGTGGGAGGAACAGGAGCCCCATCGGCGAACAAGAGCGTTGCCGCTTCTTCAGAATCCCATAGCGACCGCCCAAGATGCTCGTGAAGCGACGAGTCATCGTCACGTATCGCGTTGTGCACAACGCAGTTGTACCGAACGAGAGGTGTTCCGCGTAACTCTGCTTCCTGGCCGGACGGCGCCATCGGTTTATCGATCATCTGTTTTCCTGTCAGGCCCGGATTCCGGTTCGCTCTGGACCTGCGCATCCTCATCATCCCACAGCGATGGCGTGAAGTGCGCGCGAAGATACTGCTGTACTGAGCCGATGTCGTCTTTGCTCGTCAGGTCCGGGACCTCTTCGGCGAGTGGGACCAGCAGGATTGTGCGGGGGTGATCCTGAATCATCAACCGTATCGCCACAGGGAGCTCCTTCTCCATTCTGACAGGATGGAGTGGAACTGATTGCAGATACGGCATCACCTGCCTGTACGAGAGGCGCCATATGTTCATGCTCACGGCTACCTTTCCGTCGGCATCCATGGCGGCCGCAATGTCTGCGGGCTCCGGTTTCTCTATGATGTCCACAAGATATCCGTCGCGATCTTTTCGGGCAACCGCAAACTGCTCGATGCGCGACTGAGAGAACTTCAGAGCTGCGCGGTCGTACCCGATCATCCCGCCGGATGATGCAAGAAGGCGCAATGCGGTGAGAGCTGAAACAGAATAGACGTTGTCGCTGTTGCACACCGTGAATCGGCTGTCTTGCCAGTCGGGCCGTGAGAGAAGTGCCTGGAGAAGCGCATCCGCCGTGCCGAGCGGCTTTGTCCTTCCCTCCGGGATCCGCTGCACGGCGTACGACACCTTCAGTCCGTGGTACACGTTTCCCCGGTCGAGCGGGCCGTAGTGCCTTCGCACCGATGAATCCCCCTCTCCGATCACGATAACGATATCTTCGTACCCGGCTTCCCGCGCATTGAAGAGGAGGAAATCCATGAGCGGCCGCTGGCGATCCCCCACGCCAATCATCGCCTTCGCCTTTTTGTCGGCATCCTGTTCAAGACGGCTGTCGATCTGAATCTGAGTCGCCGACTTTTTCATGCGCGAGGAGAGGCCTCCTGCGAGTACTACCAGCTTCTCATTCATACAGACCAGGTATTCCGTGAGTCATTTTCATGGCGTTCATATCACTGTCCTCTGCAAGCGCACTGAGGCCGGGCCGGCATTTGCCCGCCACGCATGCAGCCGTTGGGCATACCAGGCGCATGGCCGGCTGTGCAGGATCCTTCTGTCTCCCCCACTCAGACGCTGGAAGGTTCGGGGCCGCCTTCACCCTTGTCCCAGAGTCTGTTGACCACATAGATGAGGATGCCCGAACTGACAAGCATGACCGCCAGGAGGACAAAGGCCATCGGAAGGCGTCCATACAGAAAATTCCCAACGGCAAACAGCGATGACCATATGGCGGTACATCCGGCGACCCACCCGAGCAAACTCAGAGGAATGTTCTCATGGGACGACCGCGCATCGGACTCCGCGATCCCCGCATCCGCGCGGACTTGTTTCCATCCCGGGCCGAAGGGACGGGCTTTTCTGTAGAACGAGATCAACGTCGCGCGATCCGTTTGGGGCCCGACGTACGCTGTGATCACCCAGCAGATCGTCGTGAAGATCACCGTCACGATGAGCCCGATGTGCGTGCTGACAGGATACCCGTTCTGTTTCAGAATCAGCAGCAGGAGCGAGATGACGAATGAACTCACCATGGCCACCACCTCGCACCACGCGTTGATGCGCCACCAGAACCAGCGCAGCAGATAGAGGAGACCGGTGCCGGCTCCGACCTGCAGGATGATGTCAAATGCATCCTTTGCCGATTCGAGCAGGAAGACCATCCCGGAGGAGACAAAGAAGAGTCCGACCGTGGCGAGGCGCCCTGCCATGACATAATGTTTCTCGTTCGCATCCCTCTTCAGGAAGCGGCGATAGAAGTCATGGACGAGGTATGATGCCCCCCAGTTCAAATGGGTTTGAGCATGGCAGGATACGCAATGTCGTGCCCCAGCAGGGTCGGGTCGAGATTCGGAAAGGCGGTCTGGATGTCGGAGAGCTGCGGGTAAACGAGAATCGAGGCGAGACCGACAAGGATCCACGGCCAGGGACGCAGGACGTAGTGTGCGATGTTGAAGAAGAGCACGGCTCCGAGGGCATCTTTTTCGGATTTGGAGGCGAGCATCCTCTGTGCGATGTAACTTCCGCCCCCCGGTTCGGCGCCGGGATACCAGACCGCCCACCATTGCACCGCGATCGGCATAATGAACACCGCGATCGCAATATCCCAGTTGCTGGTGAAGTCCGGCAGCATGTTCAGGTAATTGATGCCGCCCGGACCCGATACCGTCGAAAGTTTGTCCACGAGTCCGCTCAATCCACCGACTTGCGGAAGCTGTACGGCGAAATATGCCGCGGCGATGACCGCAGTCATCTTGATGAAGAACTGTATCATGTCAATCACCAGCACGCCCCAGAGTCCCGAATGTGTCGCAAAGACGACGTTCAGGACACCCACCGCGAGGAGCGTCTGCCAGCGATCGAGTCCGAACAGAATCCCGGCGATCTTGCAGGCTGCGAGGTTGACAGACGCCATGATCATGCAGTTGAAGAAGAGTCCGAGGTACACCGAGCGGAAGCCACGCACGAAGCTCGCCGCTTTTCCGGAGTACCGGATCTCGTAGAACTCGAGATCCGTCAGCACCCCTGAGCGCCGCCAGAGACGCGCATAGAAGAAGACGGTTGCGACACCGGTGAGGACGAAGGCCCACCAGACCCAGTTGCCCGCCACACCATTGCGGCGGACGATGTCCGTGACAAGGTTCGGCGTGTCGCTGCTGAACGTCGTGGCGACCATTGAGAGACCGGCGAGCCACCAGGGCACGGAACGGCCCGAGGCAAAGAACTCGGACGTATTCTTTCCGGCGCGTTTCCCGAAAAAGAGAGCCGGAACAAAACAGATCAGAAGCGAGACCGCGACGATGATCCAATCGATCAGCGAGAGCGTCATGGGGAATTCCTACGAGAACGGGACTGCGTGAGTGGTGATAGCTTAGCAGTGGTGATGCGAACTACCCTGGTACACGATATCCGTCGACGGCCTGGCTTCCCTTGCAGATTGAGCCGGTCCGGATTGCCATAGAATAGCATTATCCGGCCGAAAAGTAAAGTGCCTTCTGCCATTGCAGAAGGCCGTATGTGACCCTAGTGCATGTTCCGGACCCGGATTTCGACCGCCTTGAGATCCTTCAGCAGATTCACGAGGAGATCCGGGCTTGTCTCCCCATAGTGATAGGGATAGAGGATTCTTGGCCTGAACGCTCTGGCCGCATCCGCGACCATCTCGGGCGTCATGGTGTACGGCAGGTTCATCGGGAGGAACGCGACATCGACGTTCTTCAGCGCCTTCATCTCCGGCGTATTTTCCGTGTCTCCTGCAACATAGACCCGGGTCTTCCCGAACGTCAGAATATAGCCGTTCCCCTCGCCCTTCGGATGGAAAGGGGTACCGTCGGGCCGCTTGTGGACGATGTTGTACGCGGGGACGGCTTCCACAAGTATGCCGGATTCCGTCCTGCGTTCTCCGTTCGCCATCGCAATCCCCTTCCCCAGTTCCTTTGCGCAGGTCTTGGTCAGGAGGATCACGGTCTTGTCAGTACAGATCGTCGAGAGCGTTGCCTTGTCGAGGTGATCCCCGTGGTGGTGTGTGATCAGAACAAGATCGGCTTTCGGCAGCGTTGCATAGTCAGCCAGTTTCCCCCAGGGGTCGACATGAATGGTCTTCCCCGCATGCTGCATCATCAGCGTCCCATGTCCGATGAACGTAATGATGAGGTTCCCTGAGGAGGTCAGGATGGTATCAGCCTGAAGGTTGCCCGCAGCGGACATCTGCTGCGTTACCCCGAGGATGAGGTAGCACAGGAGCACACAGTTTTTTGGGTTCATTGGTCTCTCGCTGTAATAGATCGGTTCAGGTGAAAGCCACTCACTGTTGGTGGAAGTCACTCTTTGCTAGTGAAAACCACTCCTTGCCGTAGATTGTTCCGGACGAAATCAGCTCACTGTTGGTGGAGGTCACTCTTTGCTAGTGAAAACCACTCCTGGCCGTAGATTGTTCCGGACGAAAATCGCTCACTGTTGGTGGAAGTCACTCTCTGCCGGTAGAGACCACTCCATGCTGTGGTGCGATCCGATGCGTTCCGGGAGCAGGAAATCCCGAGTCCGCCGGCACACCCATGTCAATATGGATACATGACAAAGAAGAGTGCCGAAAGTGCTGCGAGCACCCACATACCCGGCTTCACGTCTGATACACTGCCCGCCGCAATTTTGAAGAGCGGATACGCAACGAAGCCTGCGGTCATGCCGATGCCGATGTTGTACGTGAAACTCATGAGTGCCACAACGCAGAATGCGGGGATGGCCTCTCCGAGGTCGTCAAATCTGATTCGTGTGATGGATGTCAGCATCAGAACACCGACAATGATGAGTGCCGGTCCATAGGCATGGCCGGGCACAACCGTGAATGTCGGGGCGAGGAACAGCGCAAGCAGGAAGAGCAATGCAGTGACCACCGATGCGAGACCCGATTTCGCGCCGGCGGCTATGCCGGTTGCAGATTCAACATAGGCACCGGTTGTCGTCGTCCCGAGAAGCGCTGCCACGATGGTTGCCACGGCATCGGTCATCATCGGTTTCTCAATGTCAGGCAGGTTTCCATCTTTGTCCAGCAGATTTGCCTTGTAACCCAGGGCGATGAGTGTGCCGAGTGTGTCGAGAAACGCGAGGACGAACACTGTCAGGATCACCGAGAACATGCCCCATGTCAATGCTCCTGTGATGTCAAGTCCGAACAGCAGGGGCTCCAGGGATGGTGGCATGCTTGCCCAGCTGGCGGGCAGAGGTGTCAATCCGAAGACAAACGAGAGCATGGTGATGGCAAGAATGCCGATGAGAATCGCGCCCGGCACCCGCCTGAGCAGAAGCACTCCAATGGTGACGAAGCCAAGAATCGCCAGGAGGACCGATGGCTGCCGCAAATCACCCACGTGCACCGGAGCGCCCGGTGAACCGACCACAACGATTCCGGTCTCATTCAGGCCGATGAAGGCGAGGAACAATCCTATGCCAACCGCAAATGCGATTTTCAGAGACTCCGGTATCGCTGTTGCGAGCCAGCTCCGGATGTGGAGCAGGGTGAGGATCGCAAAAAGAATGCCCGACACAAAGATCGCTCCGAGCGCCGTCTGCCAGGAATATCCCATGACCTTCACCACGGTAAATGCAATGAACGCATTTTCGCCCATATACGGTGCAATGGCAAACGGGCGCCGTGCATACACGCCCATCAGGAGCGTGCCAAAGCATGCGCTGAGGATCGTCGCCACCATCGACGCCCCGAACGGCATGCCGGCGGCTTCGAGTATCTTGGGATTGACGATGATGATATAGGCCATCGTCACAAACGTTGTGGCTCCGCCGATGATCTCCGCACGAATGGTCGTTCCGAGCTGCGTCAGTGAGAAGTAGCGGTCGAGGATCGGTATCATGACGGGACTTTGATAGTTGCGACAACTCCTACTTGTTCGTCATTGCTTCTATCTCTGCACGCTTTCTTGGCAACGATGCGCTCAGGATCTCGCACCCGGTACTCGTGATCCGGATGTCCTCCTCGATGCGCGCACACACGCCGCGGTATGCCGGGGAGACCGTGAGGTCTCCGGCACCCAGGTAGAGATGTGGTTCGATTGCCAGCACCATATTCTCCCTCAGAATCCGCTCGTTGTAGTTGCCCTTTGACCACGGGTCATGCACGTCGAGTCCGATCGAATGCCCCAGCGACGCAGGAATGTAGAGCCGGTACTGATTCGAAGAGATGATAGCCGATTTTGTCCCCGTGATCACTCCCTTCTGGAGCAGACCCTCGATGAGGATGTCCACGTTGAGCCCTGAAAGGTACTCGAAGCTCACGCCGGGCTTTGCTGCCGCAAGTACTGCATCCAGCGAGGTGCTGACGATATCGTAGACTGCAGCTTGTTCGGAGGTGAACGTTCCGTTGACTGGCACCGTTCTCGTCACATCACCGGCATAGTATCCATACTCTGCGCCGAAATCTATCATCACCAGATCCCCGCTCACCATCTGGCGTTTGTTTGCGGTGTAGTGGATCGTGGTACTGTTCGGACCCGAAGCGACAATCGTAGTGAACGCAGTTCTCGGACACCCGTTCATCCGGAGCACAAGGTCAAACACCGACTCCACTTCGTACTCATACTTCAATGGCGCAATAGAGCGTATCCCTTCAGCGAAGGCCTGAACGGACACGTCGACCGCCCGCTGAAGCAGCCGCATCTCCAAATCGTCCTTGATGATGCGCATCTCATCCACGTACGAATCCACATTGTGGACGCTGTGGGTGTCTCCGCCCGCCTGAGTGAAAACCGCGCGCGTTTCGTCATTGTCATCCAGATTCGCGTAAACATCCCCCACAGTCCCCGATGCAAGCAACTGTTTCAGCCATCCTCCTACCATCCATGAACCATACGCAGAGTCAGCACCGAAGTACGTGACTGCCCCTTCGGGTCCATACACCGATCCGAGCCACTGGACAGAACTGCCGGAGCGTTGTTCTACAAACATGACCAGTTGACTCGACGACGGGGCCCCGCCCGTCTCGCGAATCACGGCAACGGCGTTGGGTTCATCGAACCCGGTGAGGTAGTAGAACACGGACGACGGACGGAAGTCGTAGTTCACATCTCCGTTGCGCAGGTAGACGCTGTTCGTCGTCAGGAGGATGAGACTCCCGGACGGTATGCGCTGAACGAGGTTATCCCTTCGTTGCCGATATGTCGCGGCATCATAGGTAACCTCATAGGGGTAGAGCTTTGTCGGAAACTCGTGACCAACCGGAGAGCTGATATCATCTGAACAGGCTGCCAACAGCACCAGCAGCGCTGCAAAGATCAGTACCTTCGACCAGCCCATGCACATCCACCATGCGGTCGTGTCGGGACAAATGGAAGTTGGCTGCAAAGCCGTGCAGCCAGAGTGTAATGTACGCGCATATCAACAGACATTCAACGGCACAGGGAATCCACCAACCGTTGGGCTTCCACGACACCAAGGTTCACGCTCCGGGTGAGCGCCTCGCACGCCCGGGTCTGTTGTCCAAGTTGGAGTTCGCATTGGCCGATCATGAACCACGCTTCTGCGTCCCGGTTGTCCACTGTCACCAGCCATCGGAGCGTTTCAACCGCCAGGGCCGTTTCTCCGCCTGCCTTCAGAGACAGAGCTTTGTTGTAGAGCAGCCAGGTGCAGGTATCGCAGGATGAGAGCGCGATGTCGTAATCATCCACCGCTTTTTCGTACAGGCCCATCGCATGCCAGAGTCTCCCCCGTTCATTCCGGGTCCAGACGTCCCACGGCTCGCGGGCAAGCACAGTGTTCAGGTCTTCTTTCGCGTCATCATACCTGCCCAGCGCCGCCAGAAGGGCTCCGCGTTCACCGCGCGCCGTGAGATTGCCCGGGTCGATCTTCAGGACGGCGGTCAGATCCTCGAGCATGAGCACCGTCAGCGCAAACGAGCGCGCTTCCTTCACAGGCCCTTCAAACGGTCGGGTGCCTGCAGGATCCGCTACAGCATCGCGGATCGTCGACCGGACTTTGTACCGCATCCAATGCGCATCGGCGTCATCCGGATTCAGTTGGATTGCCCTGCTGAAGTCGGAGTCTGCCTCGGAAACCATGTTCAATCCTGCCGCCGCAATCCCCCTGTTGTAGTAGACGTCCGCACTCCCGGGATACGCAGCAAGATAGCGTGTGAACGTCCGGAAGGCCTCGCTGTACTCCCCCTCAAGCAACTGTGCCTCGCCTTCATAGTAGAGGGCTTGCTCGGCGGAACGGCATCCGCCGAGCAAGAGGACCGCCAGCACAAGAAGACGCGATGTCATGCCCGCTTCTATTTGAGAGCGCTCTTCACCTTGGCCACAGCATCCATTCCATAGTAGCTGCAGGCACCCTTCTTCATTGCCGGCTTTATCTTCAGGGCCTCAATGGCCTTCTTGACTGCGGCCGGTGGAGCTTTCAGGGTCTCTGCGATTTTTCCCGCAGTGAGCATTTCCGCCTTTGCTGTTGCCATGGAATCGCCTCCGACATTGTAGTGTAGGTGATGAAGGGTGGTTCTTTTTATCGCACCCGGGGTACCGCATGCTCATCAGATATCTCTCTCGTCTCCTTGTTCCGGTTCTGGCAGGCATCATTCGGGCTACCGCAGGAGGATCATGCGCCTTGTCTGGGTGTAATCCCCAGCTGTCAGCCGGTAGAAATAGACGCCGGTCGAGAGTCCGGTTGCATCAAACTCTACGTCGTGCGAGCCCGCACTCCTCCACTCATCCACAAGCACTGCCTGCTCGCGTCCGAGGAGATCAAGGACGTCAATCTTCACACTGTTCGCCTCCGGCAATTGATAGCGGACGACGGTCGTGGGATTGAATGGATTTGGATAATTCTGCTCCAGCGCATAGGCCGCAGGGACTGCCGAAAGAGTGGCAGGACTCGACGTCACTATTTCTGACAGCGGCCTGCGCCATACGCCGCGCCCCCTGGTACCCGCATACAGATGCGTTGGCCCGGCTGCAATGGTGCGGATTTCCCGATCCGGGCCAAGCCCTGTCCCCGCAAGAGTCCAGAGCTCACCGTCATTTGATGTCTTGCACAGCCCCTCGCCGCCGGTGAAGCCGGCAAATACGTCCGTTCCGACCACTGCGAGGGCGTTGATATACGTGGAAGCAAGTCCTGTATTCGCGGCAGTCCACTGCATGCCATTGTTCGATGAAACAAACACTGAACCGCCTCCTGTACCGGCAAAGATTTTCGTTCCGCGTTGCACGAGGCTTTTTACGTTCGTCGAGGTCAAACCGGAAATCCGGTCTGTCCAGTTGAGCCCGCCGTCGGTAGACACCGAGAGGCCCGCGATGGTGCCGGCCATGACGAGCGAATCGAGCCCGAGAAGGCACTGGACCGTAGTATTCGCCAGCCCGGCTTTCCGCTGTGTCCAGCTCGCACCATTGTCCGTCGACACGTAGACACCATTGTTGTAGGTACCGGCAAACACATCGGCACCGTTCTTCACCAGAGCGTAGACGGTCTTGGTTCCCATACCCGAGGAGCTCGCAGTCCACGTGTCGCCGGCATCAACCGACACGGAAATGCCGCTCGCCGTCCCTGCCAGCATTGTTCCGCCGGATGCGAGCAAGCAATAGATGGCTCGGTCTGTGAGCCCCGTGTTTTTCTCAGCCCACGTGAGACCGTCATCCGTCGAACGAAACACACCGGAGCCATATGTTCCACACATCACGTTGTGGCCGACCTGGAGAATCGCGTAGGGGCTGGTGCCCACAAAGCCGTTGTTCCGTGGCGCCCAGTTCACTCCCTGATCTGAGGAAACAAAAACTCCGCCGTTTTCCACTCCGGCAAAGATCCGGGATCCGAACGGCTGAATGCACCTTACAAGTGTGTACGGCATCCCTACGGTTGATCCGATCCAGTGATCGCCCCTGTCAGTGCTCGTAAAGACTCCTAAGCCGTTCGAGCCTCGGTAGAGAGTCCCTCCGCTGGCTTCCAGTGCATGCGTTGTGAGATAGCTCGTCCCTACGGGGAGCGCTGTCCATGGAGATCCAGCGGCAGATCGGAACACTCCATCGAAGGCGCCCGCGTAGAGGTCTGTCCCCACGGCCACCAGGCTCAGGACGTTCGCGCCCGACAGCCCTGCTGTGTCCGCAATCCACGATGTTCCCCCGTTCGTCATGTGGTAGACTCCCCCGTACGTGCCGGCGAAGAGCGTATCACCGAGATTCCGGAAGACGTTGATTCTCCGTGTGGCCAATCCGACATTTGCAGAATCCCACGTCGAGCCGTTGTCCGTGCTACGAAACACACCTACGTCAGTTGCGGCATACAGGTTCGTGGCAAATGACGCAATGTCATACACGGCTCTCGAGAGATTGCCTGTCGTCGGTGCAAACGTCCACGTTGCGCCACCATCAGTCGTGCGGTAGACGGACAGTGATGTTGACGCAAAGATGTCGGAGCCGTGAATGGTTAGACGCTTCATGCGCCTGTGGTTCAGGCCGGAGTTCATCGGCACCCACGTCACTCCATTGTCGGTGGATTTGTACACACCGTCGTAATCCGTGGCAAGATAGAGCGCTTCGTTGAAGACAAGAAAATCCATCGCCGTGCCGCCGGCCGGTCCGGCGGTTTGTACCCATTGCGCGTGGAGCACCTGGGAGCACATGAGCAGCAGAATGACGAGCGCAAAGATCCTCTCTGTCTTCTTCATGGGAGTGACCCTGGATGTGAGGAGAGCTGGTGGATGCCGCGTATGATCTAAGGTACACCCCGGAATCAGCATTGTCAATCTGCATATCTGTCATGGAGACGAAATCAGGGTGTCGAATTCTAACTGTGTATTTCCTCTCCGGCAGTGAAATTCCGGCGGCAACAATCATCCCACCGGTCCAGACGCTTGCCTATCCGCACTGCTCGTCCGGGGAATCTCAGCGAATGCACCCGTGGAACAGGACGTGGTCCGTGAAACCGTGATACGATTCAATATCAACAATCGGCATAACATAATCGGTATAATTACCACGCGAATATTGATTTATGAGATGCACTTACATACATTTCGAGGACTCAAACCCGATGCAGGATTCACACTCTCCCGACTCACACAAATCCGGGTGGACCAACCTCATGACAACAACAGGCTCGCTCCTGACCAGCATGTCCGAACGAAGGTCGGATTTTCCCTCCCTGCGGAGGGTTCATAACGGCCTCCCTCTCGCGTACCTCGACGGACCGGCGGGGACTCAAATCCCCCGGCAGGTGATTGACGCTATCACCAGCTACTACGCTACCTGCAATGCAAACACGCACGGGGAATTCATTACGGCGACCGAATCGGACCGTATGCTGGACGAGGCGCGGGCGACAGTTGCCGCGTTCCTCGGTGCTCCCGATGCCACAACAATCTCCTTTGGCGCGAACATGACCACGATGAGCTACTCACTCAGCAGAGCCATCGGGAGGATGCTCGAACCAGGCGATGAAGTGGTTATCACAGAGCTGGATCACGAAGCAAACCGCGGTCCGTGGCTCGGATTGCGGGAGCACGGCGTGGTTGTACGGGAGGCTGCAGTCCGCAACGATGCAACCCTTGACTACGAGGATTTCCGTCACAAAATCAATCGAAAGACGAAACTTGTCGCCATGGGGCTTGCTTCAAACGCCTTCGGCACCGTGAACGACATCAGACTGGTCCGGGAGATGACACATCGCTGTGGATCGCTTCTCCTGGCTGACGCTGTCCACTTTGCCCCTCACTTCTCCATCGACATACAAAAGCTGGATGTCGACTTCCTGCTCTGTTCTGCCTACAAGTTCTACGGGCCTCACGTCGGGATCCTGTACTCGAGAAAAGGCCTCCTCGACACGCTGGAAACCGACAGACTCCGGACACAGGAACAGCGAGCTCCGTACCGGATCGAAACAGGGACATTGAATCATGCCGCAATCGCAGGCGTGAAGGCAGCTGTGGAATACATCGCATCGCTTGGTAATGGCTCTGATCTCCGGTCCCGGGTCCTGGACGGCATGCGCCACCTCGGCGAACATGAACGTTCGCTCGGGATGAAGTTGTATGACGGCTTGGAGGGCATTCCGAAGCTTACAATCCGTGGGCAGTCGTTCGATGTGCCCCTCCGTGCCCCGACTCTCTCGTTTACGATCAACGGAAAGACCGCGAAGGAAGTCTGCGCTCACCTCGCTGAGCGAGCCATCTGCACATGGGACGGACACTTTTACGCGATCCGCCCGATGGAGGTAATGGGATTGCTGGAGAGGGGCGGTGTCACGCGCATCGGTGTCTCGCTGTACACCACCGCTGAGGAAATTGACCGTCTTGTGGATGAGGTACGGCGCTTCGTGGCGTGATCATCCTCCGGAGAACTGCCCCGGGCGAGGGAGAGTTGTGACCCCGTACAACGCCGCATGGCGTACCATGATCGCCTGCAGCCCGGCCAGAAGATCCGGTTCCAGGATGGGCTCGGCGGGACCCGCGAGCAGGGCCTCGCGCTCACGCGCAGCCCTGTCGGCCAGCGTGGGCTTTCCTTCCTCCTGCCACTCTGCAGCGCCTCCACGGTCAATGAGGCGCGGATACCAGTGCTCCGAACGGAGCCACTGTACCGTGTGGGGATGACTCATGAATTCCTCGCCGCCGATCACATCTTCGAACATCCGACGTGCCATCGGGTCATCCCTCTGCGTGATCCCTCCCATCAGCCGGTAGGCCTCCCATCAGCCGGTAGGCCATGCGGGCGATCTCATGGTCAATGATGAGCTTCTCGAGACTGATGCAGTTCTCGTAGTCCATCATGCCGCCACCCGAAACCACGTTAATGCCGGCAAGGGCAGCGAGTATCGCCCCAACGCCCGTCTCCAGACCAGCCTGGGCATCCACGCACTTCGCATCGCTCAACCCGCAATACGCGTGCGTTGGCAATCCCAGGGATTTCCCGATCTGGCTCGCGGCCATATCCAGCATCATCGTTTCGATCGCACCCATAGGGGGAGTCCCCTTCCGGTGGTCGAATGCTGCGGGCGAACCGCCAAACACGACCGGAGCACCCGGTGCTGCAGACTGAGCGAGAACAAGACCGGAGAGATTCTCGGCGACATGCTGGACCAGCGCCCCGGTAAGCGTCACAGGAGCGGTGGCGCCGGTCAACGGCATTGCAACAAACTCCGATGGAATTCCCGCCCGCGCACAGTCGATGATACTCTGTGCGGTCAGTGCGCTCCATTTGAGCGGAGGAGAGGGGCATGCATCGAAGATCGCGAGAGGCTTGTTTTTCAATTCCACTGCCCCGCCGCGGAGCAGAACCAGCATATCCAGCATAGGCCGAAAACCTGCAACCGTAAACGTCCCTGTGACTATCGGCTTCGCGCAGTGCTGGAATGCAATGAACATCCGGTAGCAGTCAGCCATTCCGGCTGGCACATCGCTGCTTGTGAGTCCGGTGCTCTGGAAGTGAAAATGATCTAACCGCTGGGTGATCCGGTGAAAATCGACCAGGTCCCGTGTGCGGGCGGCCCGTTCAGCTTGTTCCGTGTGGTCAAATATCCGCAAAGCGGCAGACCCGGGATCGAAGTGGACCTCTTCGGCACCCACTCTGAATGAACGCACTCCCGTGGCATCCCACAGTGCAAACTCGTGCGGTACGATGCCGAGAGCCGCTTCCACGTGTTGACGCGAGATCAGTATTCTGCCGGTTGTTCCTTCCGTGGAACCGCCATCCAGGAAGACGCGGCGCGCATCGTCGCTCTCCACATAGACTCCAAGAGAGGAGAGCACATCGAGCGCTTCGTCGATGATTCGCCCTACCAGCGACCTGCTGAGAAGATGTGTCTGCGGGCGTACGACGTCAGTGGACGTCACGGTGGAGTCTCCCCCTTTCCCTGATCAAGAAAGATCTGCTGCTTGTATGCATGTAAACTCCCGCAGTGCGTTGCCAGCCAGTGCACTCTGCCACAGGAAGAGCAAAACGTGAATTGTCCAAACGAAACCCTCACCTTCGGTGGAAGATGGTCCAACACCGCAGTCGAAGGATCCATGCCGTTGGTGCCCGGGGAGATAGTCGTTCAACTCGGCATAGAACCATAACGTCACCCGGGGCATGCCTCAATGTAGAAGGGAATCGAAGAAGAATCAAATTTGACATTCCGCCAGGAGTTAGGTAAACTTTGTGCTGTCGCATCCACACGTCACCATCACCCGTCCATGAAGGCACTGATACTCGAGCACATCTCTTCTTTCGACCGCAACCCGGCTCCGCTGAAACTGACCGACATCCCAATTCCGAGTCCGGGGAAGGGCGAAATCCTGGTCAAGATCTCCGCCTGCGCGGTCTGCCACACGGAGCTGGATGAAATCGAAGGAAGGACACCCCCGCCGTTCTTTCCTATCGTTCCCGGGCATCAGGTCGTCGGGCAGGTTGTGGAGAGAGGTCCGGATGTGCCTTCGCATCCCCCCGGAGCCCGCGTTGGCATCGCCTGGATCTACTCCGCCTGCGGCACATGCGACTACTGCATTGCGGGGTACGAAAACCTCTGCCCCGAGTTCAGAGCAACCGGGAGAGACGCCCACGGAGGATATGCGGAGTATATGGTGGTCCACCATGATTTTGCACACGACATCCCTGACACATTCACCGATCAGGAGGCCGCTCCCCTCCTCTGCGCAGGTGCCATCGGCTACCGCTCCCTTCGTCTGGCGGGCATTAAAGACGGTGACAACCTGGGCCTGACAGGTTTCGGCGCTTCCGGCCATCTGGTCCTCAAGATGGTGCGTCACCAGTTCCCGCGCACGAATGTGTTCGTGTTTGCGCGGGGAGATCAGGAAAAGGCCTTTGCGCGTGAACTCGGTGCGGTTTGGGCGGGAGATGCGGAAGAACAGTCCCCGGAAAAACTGCACAGCATCATTGACACGACTCCGGTTTGGAAACCCGTTGTGGAAGCTCTCAAGAATCTCCGACCGGGGGGCCGATTGGTAGTCAACGCTATCCGAAAGGAAGAACACGACAAGAATCAGTTGCTCGCTCTCGACTATCCGATTCACCTTTGGATGGAGAAAGAGATTAAGAGTGTGGCAAATGTGACGCGAAGGGATGTACGGGAGTTTCTGGATATTGCAGCCACGCTTTCCCTCAAGCCCGAGACAGAGGAGTATTATTTTGAGGATGCAAACAGGGCATTGTGCGAGCTGAAGCAGAGGAGGATTCGCGGTGCGAAAGTGCTCTGCATGTCAGATTCTCAGAAATGACCCATGGGTTCTGCATATGTCCCTATGAGTCTTCCGCCGACATCGCCTGACACCACCCTGGCACTGCGTGCCGCCATGTATCCGCAAACGGTTTCATCAACGCAAACGAACAGAACTACACATACCGGATCTCTTTATGCCTGACACATCATCCCCGATTCTTCAGAAGAGCGTTGTCATCGCAATTCTCGTCGCCGGCGCCGGCATCTGTATGTTGATCTGCTGGTCGGCCCTGCAAACGAACGGGACATTTGGATTCCCGCTCGACGATTCATGGATCCACCTTCAGTTCGCCCGTAACCTGAGAGACTACGGCAGCTTTTCGTACTATCAGAACGAGATGGCCACCTCCGGATCGACCTCGCCTCTGTACACGATGCTCCTGGCCGCAGGTCTGTTCATCACCTCAAACGAATTCATACTGAGCTATGTTCTCGGCGTCGGATTTTTCACGGCAGGAGCTTTTGTCCTCTCGCGCCTCGGCAAAGAACTTTTCAAGGAGCAGTTGATTCTCATCATCGGTGGGATGCTGTTATACTTTCTTGAGCCGCGGCTCCAGTGGATTGCTCTCTCAGGCATGGAGACCACGCTTTTTATGTTCCTGCTCCTGCTCGTATGGTATCTCTACAGGCGCAGATCTGCCCGCTGGCTGGGTGTTACGGCAGGACTCTTGCTCTGGGCGAGACCTGAGGCGGTCATATTCTTCGCCGTGCTCGCGATCGACGTATTCTACAAGACGAAATGGGTGCGCCATCAGCATGCGAAGAAGGCTTCCGCTGAAGCACAGCAGTATGACCATCGCTGGCTCCGGCCCGCAATCGGTATCGCCGGCGTTATCTGCCTCGGGTACGCTGTATTCAACCTCGTCCTTTCCGGGTCCATCCTGCCGAACACCTATGCGGCGAAAATCGAGTACTACGGCTCGGGCGGCGTGGGTTTTCCCCGTGCGGTGTTCGACTGGCTGACCGCCGGCCACATGCCAGTGCTTGCTGCCTTTGCTGCAATCGCGATCCTCAACCTGTTGTGGAACATCGTAAGGCGAAAACCCCAGGACTACCTCGTGCCGCTCCTCTGGAGCGCCGCACTGTTCGTCGCCTACTGGCAGAAACTGCCGTTCCTCTACCAGGAAGGGCGGTACCTCATGCCCATCCTCCCCTTCATCATCCTGCTTGGTTTGCGTGGTGTCGAAATTGCGGTAGACCTCATCCAGATCGTCATCACAGCAGTGCGGAAGAACGCAATCAATGCCACCGTCCTCGCACTTGTGGTGCTTGCGCTGGTCGCCCAATTCGGCTACGGTGCATGGAACAACCGGGGAATCTGTGCTGAGTACTGCAAGTACATCACTGACAGGCAGGTGCGGACGGCGTTGTGGATCCGCGACCATCTTCCCACTGATGCAGTCATTGGCACGCACGATGTCGGGGCGATTGCCTACTATTCCGGGCGCCGTATTGCAGACATGGTCGGACTGGTATCGCCGGATATGATCGAGAACATCGGAAGCTTCGACAGGCTTGTTGCTTTCCTGGGACGGAACCGGGTCACCCACCTTGCCGTGCTCCGCAACTGGTTCGAAGTGGCAAATCAGAATCCGCTCTTCACGACGGATGAGAAGACGCCGGAGATCATGCAGGTCTTCACGTTCGACCCGCTCCGATGCCACTTCACGCCGCAGAACGTAAGCGAACTCGTTTCCAGAGGCGCATACCACTTGAGCATCGGCGAGGTTCAGACGGGAGGTGCGATGCTGGAGGAAGCAGTTCGTCTCGATCCACGGTCAGCACGGGCCAACTTTCACTTCGGAGTGGCCCTCCTCTCCATTGGGAGAAACGAGGAAGCTGAGCGCGCCATAAGGACAGCGCTTGGCCTCCAGCCCGATGCGTGGCCTGCATTACTCGCACTTGGGCACTTCGCGCTCAAGCGGGGCGAAGTGGCCAGCGCCTTTACTCTGTATAAGGATGTCGAGCGGAGAAATCCGGCGTATGCACCCGTCTACCAGGCACTGTGGCAGTTCTATCTCACGGAAAAGCCCGACAGCGCATCTGCCGCGTACTACAGGAGCAGGTACGAAAAACTTGCCGGCACGACTCCCTCGGAAACAGCTACACCGAAGGAAGGCAACTGAGCTGTGCGACGTGTCAACCGAGCCGGATAGGAAGCCGACGGATTCTCTTGCCGGTTGCCTGGAACACTGCATTCGCCACAGCCGGCGCAATGGCCGGAAGACCCGGTTCTCCGGTCCCGGTCGGGGCTTCGTTGCTCTGCACCGAATAGGTCTCCACGACCGGCGTTTCTTCAAGAGTCAGAATCGGGTAATCGTCGAAGTTCCCCTGTTCAACTCTCCCCCGTTTGAGCGTAATCTCGCCCTTCAGCGCCGCGGAGAGACCATACACAACCCCGCCCTCCATCTGAACCGCAAGTCCGTCCGGATTGATGACTATGCCGCAGTCGATGGCACAGACTACACGGTGTACGCGAACTGAACGATTGTCGATTGAGATTTCGGCAACCTGCGCAACCGGCGTCCGGAAGAATGAGGGCGGCGAGAACGCAATCCCCCGGTACCGTCCTGCCGGAAGCGGTTTGCCCCATCCTGATTTCTCCGCGGCCAGTTCGAGCACACGGAGCATCCTGGGGCGATTCAGCATGAGCGCGCGCCTGAACTCGAATGGATCTTTTCCTGCCGCCCCTGCAAGCTCATCGATGAAACACTCCAGGGCAAAGACGTTTTGTGAGGGATACACAGAGCGCCATGACCCGATAGGGACAGGCGTGTTCGCCATGACATACTCGATCTGCATATTCGGGATATCATAGGGCAGATTGACAGTCCCTTCAACTGCACCTTTGTCCAGACCGTCCTTGATCCGTTCGGGAGAAGACTGCCCGGTAATGGAGGGCGCAACGATCCGGTGCGTGAATGCAACGAGCTTGCCTTCTGCACTGAGTCCGCCCGACAGGAGGTGATGGCTCACCGGACGGTAGAAGTCGTGGCGCATGTCGTCTTCGCGCGTCCAGGTGACCCGCACGGGAACTCCTGCCGCCTTCGAGCACTGAACCGCCTCGACCAGCACGTCTGTCTCCCACCTGCGACCAAATCCCCCTCCGAGATATGTCGTGTGGACGATCACCTTCTCCTCGGGAAGCGCGCACAATCGGGCTGCCTCACGTCTGTATCCCTGTGGGTCTTGTGTCGGGGCCCAGATCTCACAGCGATCCTTCTGGACCCAAGCGGTCGTGTTCATCGGCTCCATGGTCGCATGGGCCAAAAACGGCGCGTCGAAGGAGGCGCTCACCTTTGTTGCGGCTGACGCCATCGCCGACGTGACGTCTCCTGCCTTTTCTGCAACGGCAGCCTTCTTCGTGGCATACTCCCCGAGCATAGTGGCGATGGTTTCACTGCTGAGCGAAGCGGCAGATCCTTCATCGAATGTCACGGCGAGAGCATCTCTCCCCTGGAATGCAGACCAGGTCGAGTTCGCGATGACCGCCACTCCGCTGTCGATTTGAGCGACCCGCTTCACGCCATCAATCCCCTTCGCCTTCATGTCGTCATAGCGTACAACCTTTCCACCAAACACCGGGCACCGGGCCACTGCGGCATGCAAGAGACCTGGCACCTTGACGTCAATCCCGAAGACCGCGCTTCCGTCCACCTTCTCCGGAGTGTCAGTCCGTGGAGTCTTTCTTCCGATAATTCTGAAGTCCTTTGGATCTTTCAGCGGTGGGTTCTCCGGGGCCTTGAGTTTTGACGCGGCATCGACAAGGTCGCCGTATGGAAGCGACCGCCCTGTTGGCTTATGGATGACGGCGCCAGCCTCGGTGCGGCATTCCGTCTCCTTGACGCCCCAAACTCCCGCCGCAGCCTGCAGGAGCATCATCCGGGCCGAAGCCCCTGCCTTTCGGAGCCGATCCCATGACGTGCGCACACTGGTGCTCCCGCCTGTTCCCATGCTTCCGTAGTCTGCGCTGGCCACGGCTTGTTCAATCCTGACTTTCGACCAATCCGCATCCAGCTCCTCGGCCACGATCATCGGGAGAGCAGTGCGCACACCCTGACCCATTTCTGACCGCGCCACAAGGATCGTGACTGTTCCGTCCCTCGCAATCCGCAGCCAGACATTCGGGACGAATTCGTTTTCTTTCTGTTCAACCAGCTCTCCGTACGCATCGAAGGCAGGAATCATCACACCGAGGACGAGGCCCCCGCCCACACCGGCAGAGACGCGGATGAACTCGCGGCGGTTGAGTTGTGTCTTCATCGCACACCTCCTTCCTCAGCCACGCGGCGGACCGCTTTCTTGATCCTCCGGTATGTGCCGCACCGGCAGAGGATCCCGTTCATGGCGTCGTCAATCTCCGCGTCTGACGGGTGCGGCTTCTCCTTCAAAAGTGCTACCGCGGCCATGATCTGACCCGGCTGGCAGTAGCCACACTGAGGCACCTCCTCTGCGATCCACGCTTTCTGGACCGGATGGGATCGCGTCGGCGAAAGCCCTTCAATGGTGAGAATGTCGGCGCCCGCAATGGAGCCGACTGTCGTCACGCATGAGCGGACCGGCTTATCGTTGATGAGCACAGTGCAGGAACCGCAGAGTCCTTGTCCGCACCCGAACTTCGTGCCGGTCAACCCGAGCGCATCACGCAGGACCCAGAGGAGCGGCGTGTCGGGACTGACATCGACGGTGCGGCGTGTGCCATTGATAGAGAGTGTCAGGATGGCCATGCTGTGTTCCTCCAGAAGTGACGTTCGAACCTATCGAGGGCCATGCCCCCATCATGCCGCGTGATCACAGCAGACTACTTCACTTCCTCCAGCGGTTCCCACTCGCCGAACGCTTCGATCTCGACGCGGACCTGCGGATCTGTCTCGTAGCGCTCATTCGAGTTGTAGAACCACCCAAGGTATTCTGATCCTCCTCCGCTGTGCGTGGTGATCAGGAACCTGTTCGGCAGATGCCCTATGTTCATCGCCCGATCCCGCGGTAACGGCTTGTCACCACCCTGCGGGTCGATCGGCACCCAGCCATAGCCGGGCAGGTACACCTCCGGCCACCGGTGGAACACCTCGTCGGAGCTTGCATCATCTCCCCGAACGACAACGGATCCCACATATCGCGCCGGAAGTCCTGCGGCCCGGCAGAGAGCAATGAAGCTGAACGAATACTCCGAACAGGAGCCGGTTCCCCTCTTCAGCACAACCGGCGCGATGTTCCAGCCTCCCTCGAGCTTGTACTCCAGCCGCGTGCGGACCGAATCGAAGATTCTCCGGGCAATCCAGTACGGGTTCTTTTCATCCCCGACAACCCGTTTGACCATCTCCTGGATAAACGGATCGTGGATCTGGTACTTGCTGTCATCCACAACGTATGCGTTCCTCACATCGGCAGGGATGTCGGCCAGTGTGCCGCATCTCTCGGGGAAGATGTAGTGATGCAACGCGGAGACGCGTGCATCCACAACCATGACTGAAGCAAGCGTTGATCCAGCGGGCTTGTCGCGGTACAGGAACCGGGCGCATTCCTGGTGCCATCGGTCACTCACGGTCCGCTCAGGAGCAGGGGTGAACGCCACACGCAGGATCTCCTGCTGGAGGAGAGACACCGGTTTTGCGATTGAAACTTCGAGCTCCCGCAGTTGCCCCTTGCCGATCACCTTCGCTTCATGGGAAAACGTCATCCGATATGTCTTGGTGCTCTCAATTCTGTGATACTCCTCGTCCTGACGCACTAACTGATAGAGCGAATCCTTCTGGTAGTCTACGTTCCAGAGATATTCTCCGTCAAATGCCAGGCCGCGCGGATACGGGCCCGGCGCCTTCAGAACCATGATCACCTCGGCGCTCCGGGGATCCATCATGTAGAGCTCGTCAGTCATTCTGTCCGCGCACCAGAGGTATGTCCCATCGAAGGCGAGACCCTGTGCGGACTGGGCAGGGATGGGGAATGTCTGCAATGCGGTCCCGTCGCTCAGGTCAATCCGCATGAGGCTCTTTTCCCCGAGATCAGACACCCAGAGGGTTGTCCCATCCCATGCGAGCGCTTCCGGAGACCCTCCAGGAGCATCGATTGTACTGAGGATATGCCCATCCTCCGGGTCTACCTTGAAGATCTTCTTC
>JAGDMK010000101.1 GCA_017860635.1 Bacteroidota bacterium | reverse complement strand
ACGCAGAATATCGACAACCTTCACCAGCGCAGCGGAAGTACGGTTGTCCACGAACTGCACGGCAACATCGAACGCAACTACTGCATGGAATGCGGCATTCGGTATGGCAATGCAGAAGTACTTTCCATGACAGGTATCCCGCGTTGCACTGCATGCGGCGGACCCATACGCCCCGATGTCGTCTGGTTCGGGGAGATGCTGCCCATGGAGGAATGGAATGCCGCGGTGCGTGCGGCAGAGTCCGCCGACATTTTTCTGTCTATCGGGACCTCAGCAGCAGTTCAGCCTG
This sequence comes from Bacteroidota bacterium, assembly GCA_017860635.1. GTDB lineage: Bacteria > Bacteroidota > Ignavibacteria > UBA10030 > UBA6906 > JAGDMK01. The sequence continues at coordinate 10,169 of JAGDMK010000101.1, read as the reverse complement.
CGGCATCGTTGCCGGGTCTGGCAAAGGAGGCCGGTGCGCTGCTGGTGGAAATCAACCCTGAACCGACGTCGATCACATCGCATGCAGATGAGTTTCTTCAGGGTCCGGCCGGCACCATATTGCCCGAGCTGTACGCGCTCGCTGTAGCGGCACGAAAGGAGTCACAATGACAATCAACCCCGGTAAAGCACGTATTGTCTGCACGCTCGGTCCTGCCTCGCAGGATCCCACAACGCTGACCCGCATGCTTGAAGCCGGCATGGACGTCGGACGCTTGAACTTCTCGCACGGAACGCACGAAGATCATGCACGCCTGATCCAGCGTGTCCGGGATGCCGCCGCACAGACCGGCGTTGTGCTCTGTCTGATGCAGGACCTGCAGGGACCGAAGATCCGGATCGGTGAGCTGGTGACACCGACGATTGACATTCCAACCGGGAGCCTGCTGAACATCACCACCGATCCGATCGCCGGGTCGACCGGAAGAGTATCCACGACATTTGAGGCGCTGCCCCATGAAGTGCATCCGGGTGACACGATTCTGCTGGATGACGGAAAGATCCGCCTGACGGTTGTCCGGATAGAACAACGCGACGTGGTCTGTCACGTAGTAACCGGGGGAATCCTCCGGCCGCGCAAGGGCATCAACCTTCCCGGTGTAGCGCTCAGTATTCCCGCATTCACGCCGAAAGACCTGGACGATCTGGCGTTCGGTATCGCAAACGGAGTCGATTATACGGCGCTTTCCTTTGTGCGGAGTGCGGATGACATCCGTGCGCTGCGTGCTGCCATCCGTGAGAAGGGCGGCGCCTCAGAGCATCACCCCATCGTTGCAAAGATCGAAAAACCCCAGGCGCTGCAGAATATTGCTGCGATCGTTGAGGAAGCAGACGCGGTGATGGTTGCACGCGGGGATCTGGGAGTGGAGGTGCCACCCGAGGAGGTACCGCTGCATCAGAAGAGCATCATTGCCCGGTGCAACAGGGCGGGGAAGCCGGTGATCGTGGCCACCCAGATGTTTGAATCCATGATCAGCAACCCCATGCCGACCCGCGCCGAAGCGAACGATGTGGCAAACGCGGTACTGGATGGTGCGGATGCCGTCATGTTGAGCGGCGAGACGTCGATTGGTGCCTACCCTGTGGATGCCGTGGCGATGATGGCGCGGATCATCAACAACGTGGAAACGCACGCCGGTCGGAGCAGGGTCGATATGGACTGGGTGCCGGAGGGGGATCAGGGGCATCATGAGGCGCTCGGGCGGGCGGCCTGCGTGCTTGCGGAACAAATTCGGGCTGCGGCCATCGTGGCGGTCACCCAGAGTGGAGCCACCGCGCGCATCGTTGCGCATTACCGACCGCGGACTCCCATCATTGCGGTCACCACCTCCGCCTCCACCCTGCGGAGGCTGAACCTGGTCTGGGGAGTGCGGGGAATCCTCGTCGGAGAAAAATATCCAGATTCTGACCGGACGCTGCGTGCGGTGGAAGAATCACTTGTCGAGGAAGGGATCTTGCGAAGCGGGGATGCCTATGTCCTGATTGCAGGGCAGCCCCTGTTTGCGGGGGGAGGGACGAATTTCATCAAGGTGGAACGGATGGAGTAACGCCCTACCTGGTCTGTTTGCCTCCTGCGTTCTTGATTTCAAACAGCCGGTCCAGCATCGAGATCTTCAACAAACTTACCACCTTCTGATTTGCACCGACCAGGCGCACCTTCCCGCCGTGCTCCTTCATCTTCCGCTCCGCGATCAACAACGCGCTCAGTCCGCTGCTGTCACAGAACTCTACGTCATGCAGATCAATCACCAGGGTTTCTATCTTGGGCTTGCAGAGGATGAGGAACTCGCCTTTCAGTTCCGAGGAGATGGTCGAATCCAGCTTCTTCTCCTTCAGCACCAGCATGACCGACGCCGCGTCTTTCTGAACTTCGAATTTCATGGCAACCATCCTCCATTCGCATACGATCCGGCCAGGTGAACCGGCATTCAGAACATCTTCAAACAGGCTGCGAGACGATCGTAGAGAGTTGTGTTGTGTGACCCCTCGATGCGGATCTGGAAATTGTAGAAGTGATCGGCTCCGGGACGTGTGAAGCCAACGCGGACTCGTGCGTTGCTCGCTTTACAAATATAGCCCGAGGGAAGTAGGAAGTCAAGGTTCAGGTCGATGGCAGCGTCATACGACCGGCTGGTGATGCGTTTGAGCACCTCCGCGGTTGGATGGAACAGACGCGTGACCTCCTCCCCCGATATCCTGATGATTTCGCTGTGGGGGAACAGCGTGCCAACCCGGGTGTCCGCCGTGTCGGCAACCAGCGTCAAACGCTCTTCGCCGTAGCGTGTGCGGAACAACTCGAGGATCGCACCGCTCGGTGGTTCAGAAGGAGAGAGGGGGAGTACCACAAGCACACGCTGCCCGCTGGACAGAGAGCTGGTAAAACTCATGACGGAGTCATGCTTTTTCCTGAACTGCCAGCGTGCAAGGTTTAGCCCCAGGGATCGTCGGAATGCATTGTGCATAGGTCGTCAGGAGATCATGCGCACAAGCTCCGCTTCTGTCAGAAGCGGGATGCCGAGTTCCCGTGCGCGGGTGAGTTTTGAGCCGGCGTCAGAACCGACGAGGACATACTGAATATTTTTGCTGACTGAGCTGGCAACGGTTCCGCCATGGCGTTCGATCAGCCTGCGTGCTTCGTCGCGCGAATAGGTTGGCAGTGTCCCGGTAATGACGAATGTCTTGCCAGACAAGGCACCGCCTGTATTCATTTTTTCTTGCTGCATGCGTAGGCCGGCGGCTCGAAGCGCCTTCAGGATTTGACGGTTATGTTTCTCCTGAAAGAAGTGGACGATGCTCGAAGCGATTGTCGGTCCGATGGCAGAAATGCGCTGCAACGATTCTTCGTCCGCCGCAGCCAGCGCATCGATAGATCCGCAGGCGTCAGCGACAGTGCGGGCTACGCCAGCACCAACGTGACGGATACCAAGGGCGAACAACACTCTGTGAAACGGCTGCTGCTTGCTCCTCTCGATGGCTTCCAGGAGGTTCGCGGTGCTTTTCTCACCCCAGCGATCCAGTTCGACAAGAGTTTTCCGGTAGCGCGCGAGTGAATAGAGGTCTGCAATGTGCGTCAGCAGTCCGAGAGACACAAGCTGCTCTACGGCTGCCTCGCCCAACCCCTCGATGTCCATCGCACCGCGCGAAGCGAAATGCTCGATGCGTCCGCGTATCTGTGCCGGACACTCGGCGTTTTCGCAGTAGTAGTTGACTTCTTCTGCGCCCCGGGTCAGGCGGGAATTGCAGACGGGGCAGTTCCCCGGCATACGGAAGGGATGTGTTCCCCGCGGCCGGCGTTCGAGCAGCACAGCACTGACTTTCGGAATCACATCGCCCCCCTTTTCCACCACCACTGTATCGCCAATCCGCAGATCCAGCTCCGTGATGTAGTCGATGTTGTGAAGTGTGGCCCTGGAAACGGTCGATCCGCCGACAAATACGGGCGTCAGCTCGGCCACGGGTGTTACAGCCCCGGTACGCCCGACCTGGAGGGTTATGCCCTGAAGCACGGTCTCTGCCTTCCGCGAGCGGAACTTGAATGCAATTGCCCAGCGCGGACTCTTTGCGATGGTTCCGAGCTCCTCCTGTTGCGCAAGGTCGTCCACCTTGACCACGACGCCGTCGATATCGTACGGGAGGTCATCCCGCTGCGCTTCCCAGGTTCTCCAGTAGTCGATCACCTCATCCACGGATGTGCAGAGTCTGTGGTGTGGATTCACGGGGAACCCTAGCGTCTTCAGGGTTTCGAGGTTCCGCGTGTGTGTGAGAATCCGGGCCTGCGGGGCATACAGGGCATACACGAACAGATGGATGGGGCGCCCCGCGACAAGCCGGGGGTCCTGCAGCTTGAGCGTTCCGGCTGTTGCATTCCGGGGGTTGATAAACAGCCGTTCCAGTGCGTTCTCCCGCTGCCGGTTCAGCGCGGCAAATGCATCGCGGGGCATATAGGCTTCACCACGTACTTCAATCGTGCTGAGCCCGCGCCCCGCATCACGAAGACGGAGCGGCAACTCGCGCACGGTGCGCAGATTGCCGGTGATATCATCCCCCTGCGTTCCGTCACCCCTGGTCGCCCCCTGCACGAACACGCCGTCGCGGTAGCGCAGCGCTATTGCCACGCCATCGATTTTGAGCTCGACGGTGTACCGGGGCACGACGGTGCCCAGCAATTCTCTCACCCTCCTGTCGAAATCCCTGATTTCTTCTTCCGCGTACGAGTTGGCTAGACTCAGCATCGGGGGTGTATGCGCGACGGTGGCAAACTCCTTGGTGGGAGATCCTCCCACGCGCTGCGTCGGCGAGTCCAGGGTCTGCAGCGCCGGGTACGTGGTCTCCAGGTCCTGCAACTCACGAAGAAGCCGGTCATACGCCTCATCGCTGATGACAGGTTCTGCGAGCACATAGTAGCGATAATCGTGTTCCAGAATCTCGGTGCGGAGCTGCTTCACACGCCGTACTGCATCCTGTGGCGGCTGAGTCATGGTTGAACTTCGGTCTTGACGGGCGATGTCAGCGTTTCGCGTGTCAACTCAATGTTGCGCAGTACTGCTCCGGCTTTCCCGAATGCACCAAGATCACGATTGTTCAGACGGAAGCTGACGCCGCCCGCGTTGCCGAGGGAAAGCGTGAACCGATCGCGTGCCTTCCATGTCCGACTGGCACCGGGAGGGAACAGGTGCTCGGTGGGAGGAAGTGCGTCCCTGGCAATTTGTACCCAGACAGAATCCGTCGTGGTGGCGCGCAGAACAAGACTGTCGCGCGGTGAAACTGCCTGCGGCAGAACGGTTCCCCGCGTCGTATCCGGCGGCGTAAGCCGGGCGGTATTCTCTTTCAGCACTGTGCCAAACGGAATCTCCTCAGGAGGAGTGTTGGGCTGACGGGCAAAGTATGCGATGGTTGCGATGCCCAGGATGACGACAATCGTTGTGCCGGCACTCCGTACCCACGGTCTGGACCAGAAGGGAGGCGCCTCTTCTGTTTCCGTAGTGCCTGGAGTGATCTGCAATTCTGAGGGCGGTGTCTGAACTTCGACGGGAGCGGGAACAGGAACCGGGGCGGGAACAGGAATGGCAACTGGTGCTGATGCCGGCCCCCCAGCCGTGTGATCGGGTGCGGCAGTCCGGGCGGGGATCGGTGCCTGAACAGGCGGCAGGTTCTGAGCGGCTGGAGGCTGCTTTAAAGCTGCAGGTTGTTCAACTGGCGGAGGGGCAACCGTCTCGACCGACGAAGGTGCCTGAACGGAGCCCGCACCGGCTGGCATCTGTGCCGGCTGGGCGGGAGTCCGGGGAGGTATTCCATCGAGCCGCTGCATCGCATACGCAGGATCGATTCCCACTGACGTCGCATACGCACGGAGAAACGCGCGCACATAGGTCTGGGGGAGAATGGTTGTATCACCCGCTTCAAGTGCTTTCAGAAAGCGGACATTGATCAACGTCTGCCGTGCAATATCATCGAGAGTCATCCCACGCGCCTCTCGCGCGGCACGAAGTTCCGCAAGCAGTGTTTCCATAGTCATAAGACCGGTGTCGGTTCCTGTTGAAACGTCGGTTGGTCAAGAACCTTGCGCACTTTCAGCGCAAGCGTGTCCAGTTGGAATGGTTTCTGTACGAATCCGTTGACTTCACTGGAGAACCGTGGAGTTTCTATGACGCCCTTGCCATATCCTGAGACGATGATGATGCGCAGGTGCGGGTTGATGCCGCGCAGCAGCTCGAAGGCTTCAATGCCCGACATGACCGGCATATTGATATCGAGCAGGACCAGATCGACCGAGGCCTGGCGTGTGCGGTAAAACTCCACTCCCTCCTGTCCGTCGTGTGCGACGAAGACCGTGTAGCCAAGATTCGCAAGCAGATCCCGTGCGACCTCGCAGACCGGGGCCTCGTCATCAATCACGAGGATGTGTTCTTTGCCATGGGGGAGGCGGGGCCGGCGCTTCCGCACTTCCGGGTGTATTCCCGCCGTATGGGGAAAATACAGCGAGAAGGTTGTTCCCTTCCCCTCTTCGGTTTCAAGATCTATGAATCCTTTGTGGTTCTGCACCACGCCATACACGACCGACAGCCCAAGGCCTGTCCCGTTGTCCTTCGTCGTGAAGAACGGCTCGAAGATTCTGTCGTGAATCTCCCGGGGCATGCCGCGGCCGGTATCGGTCACACGAATCTCCACAAACGGCCCCGGCCGGACGGATGAGAATCTGTTTGTTGTGGTCGCGTCCGCCGTGATCAGTTGAGACGTGACGGTAAGCGTGCCACCTTCGGGCATGGCGTCGCGCGCGTTCAGGAACAGGTTCAGCAACGCCTGCTGGATCTGGCCGTCATCACCGTTTACCGTCAGCAGCTCGTTGGCGAGATTGGTCCGGACAACGATCTCTTTGGAAACGCTGCGCTGATAGAGGTTCAGTGTTTCCTGGATGAGCGAATTGATATCGACGGGCGACACGATTGTCTCCGTCTTGCGCGCGAACGTGAGCAGCTGGCGCGTCAGGGATGATCCCCGCCGTGCGGATGTCTCGATGGTCTCCACGTACTTCGACAATTTGCTTCGTTCGCTGAGATGCCGCCGCATGATGGAGGCTGATCCGAGAATTGCCGCGAGGATGTTGTTGAAGTCGTGCGCTATGCCGCCGGCCAGATTGCCGATGCTGTCAATCTTCTGCGCATGCAGGAGGGCTTCCTCCATCTGCTTGCGCTCCGTGATGTCTCGCGCGACAATACGGGCGGTCACGGTATCGCCCGATTCGTCGAATACCAGCGAGGCGTTCAGATGCACGTGGAAGCTGCGGCCGGATGAGGTGACCATCTTCTCCTCAATGTTGCTCAGTCCGCGCCGTTGCGTGAACATCCGTTCCAGGAGAACCTGTACCGCTTCCTGCCGTTCAGGCAGACAGAGGGTTGCGAACGGCTTTCCGGTGATCTGTTCGGGGGTGGATTCCAGCATCGTTGCGCCGTGAGTGTTGCAGCCGACAATGGTCTGCTGGCGGTTGACGCTGAGGTAGAGATCCGGAGCGTTCTCAAAGAGATCCGCATATTCCCGTTGCGATTGGCGGAGCCGTGCAAAGAGCCGCGCATTGTGGATGGCCACGCTGATATGGTTGCCGAAGGCTTCCACGAGCTCCGCCTCCTTGGAACTCATCATGTTGTATGAGCGGCCGGCGATGACCAGGACACCGGCAATTGTCTCCTTGGTGCGCAGCGGCATGGAGGCCCAGTACTGAACGCCGTCTGTTTTCAGACCAGCGGGAATCTTACCGTCATGCTTGCTGCGATGCTCTCGTTCCACGCGTGGCTGGTTGAGCCAGAGATGCGCCGATTGGGGTGAAGGGTCGATTGCGGCGAGAATATCAACGTCGGTTCCGGCGGCGCACGTCAGAGCAAGCGAGCCGGCGTCCTCCAGGTAAATCCACCCGTACGGTGTATCCAGAACTTCGGTGATCTTGGCGAGAGCCGTACGCAACACAAAATCCAGATCCACAACACGGTTCACTGCCTCAGCGACGGTGTTCAACGCAAGCAGCTGGCGGCGCTGTTCGTCCAGCCGGCGGCTGTTCAGAAGGGAGAAATAGACGTTGGTAATTCCGAAAATCCCGACCGTCACAATGCTCACGAAGTCCATGAACCGGGGCGACTGGTCTGTTCCAATCATCACACCGATGATTGTGGCCATTGTCACCACGACTGCCGTGGATGCGACCATTTGGGCCTGCTCCACCGGGCCGAGGCCCTGGAAAAACACGCGCAACCCTTTTCGCGGATTCAGCATACAGAAAATGTACGAAACCGCAAGGTGAGTTACAAAAAGATGCAGGGTGGAAAGAGGGCATGAGGGCACGGTGGGAGAAATACAAAGAGGATCCTGTCGGGAGACAGGACCCTCTTCACACCTTGCGGGAAACGCTGAACGCGAAGGGTTACTTTTTCAGCAGCACTGCTTCCTTGCAGGCTTTAGCAACGCGGAACTTTACCACAGTCTTGGCTGGAATGCTGATGGTCTCTCCGGTCTTCGGGTTGCGGCCCAGACGCTCTTTGCGATTGACGAGGACCAGCTTGCCAATACCAGGAAGCGTGAATGTGTTCTTGGCTTCCCTGTATGCGAGTTTGGCCTGTTCTTCAAAAAACGCGACCACGTCCTTCTTCTTCATGTCAAACTTGCCGGCGAAGTGGGCGATGATCGCAGTCTTCGACATTGCCTTAGCCATTGATCCTCCTGGATGTTATTGAGAGTGTCTATAGGTATGCGGATGAAGATAGCATATTCTCAAGCAAATTCAAACAGGAAAATGATGTTTTGTGCCCCTTACCATGGCTCTCTCTCAAGAGGGCGGGAGTCGCCGGAGAGGGTGATCAACTCCACCGGGCACCGGGGAAGAGCATCCAGCAACATCCTGCCGTATGACCGACGGATGATGCGGGTGTCAAGGATACTGACGATACCACGGTCTGTGACCGCACGGATGAGTCGGCCTGCTCCCTGACGGAGTTTTAAGGCTGCTTCGGGGAGAGAATACGCAAAAAACGGGTTTCCTCCGTGATTTTCTATGTCTTCGAGCCGGGCTTCCACCAGCGGGTGGGTGGGAACTGCGAAGGGCAGACGCGTGATGATGACATGCTCCAGAGCTTCCCCGGGCACATCAATGCCCATCCAGAAGCTTTCGAGTCCGAACAGCACCGAATGGATATCCCGCCTGAACTCCTCGAGAAGCGCATGCCGGGAGAGATCCTTTCCCTGCATCAGCAGGCGGATGCCTGATCCGGCAAGCTCCGGTTCGAGAACTGCGGCAGTGGCACGCATCAGGGTGTTGTTGGTGAACAGGACGAGGGCCTTTCCCTGTGATCGGCTGATGCACGAAAGCACTGCCGCAGGAAGTGCGTCGGCGTAGCCCTGAGCGTCCGGCTCAGGAAGATCTTCAACAATGTTGACACGCATCTGCCGCATGTAGTCAAAAGGGGAATCAACGGCAAGTGTGTCTGCATTGTGCGCGCCGAGCCGCTCCTGCACGTACGTCATTGTTCCTCCGACAGCGAGCGTCGCGCTGGTCAGAATCACCGGGCCATGGTCGCCGAACAACTTTGGCCCGAGTGAACCGCCGACATCAAACGGCGCCATGCAGAGGGTGACGTTCTCTTGCGGGGCCTGCTGTGCTTCAATCCAGTACGCATGATCACTGTTCCCCAGCGTCAGGAATTCTTCCAGCGTCCGGAGATCGTTGGTGATAGTGGTGCGCACCGCTGCTACTTCCCTGACCTGTGCTTCGTCCTCCATGCGTGCTTCCGCGGCCTGCACAGTTGCCAGGAGTTCCTGGAGAGGAAGAGAAAGTGTGTCGGCGACAATCGCAGGGTATTTTACGCGCATCTGGCGGGTGTCTTGGGAGCCGGTGGCGCGGGAGGCCGGCTGGAGAGGGATGAGACGTGAGAGTGTGTCAAAAAAGGAATCCACAACTTCTTCAATCCCCCTGAAGGCGCTCTTGATGGGCCGCTTTTCGCGGGCGCAGAGCCCGCGTTTCGTGCGGGGATTGTACAGACGATGGATCGCCGCAATGAGTCCACGCCGCGAAAGGCGGTTGCCCAGTCCTTCCGACGCGATCGCTTCCAGCGTGTGGGCCTCATCGAAAATGACAAAGTCGTTGCTGAAGAGGAACTGATCCTCCTTCTGCAGAAAAGGGAGGAGCGAGAAGAACAGGGAGTGGTTGATCACCAGCAGGTGTGCGCGCCGGGCTCGCTCTTTCGCCTTCTGGAAAAAGCAGTTCATCCCGCAGGTGGTCCCGGAGCAGACGCCCGGTTCAGAACAAACGGCATTCCATACGGCCGGTGAAGGGACGAAGGGTAATCCGCTCACATCACCATCAGGCATTGAGTCTGCCCACGCAGCTATTCGCTGCAACTCATCATGTTCGCTGTCCGGGAACAATCCGCCACGCGATTGAAGAGCTGTGTTCAGCCGGCTCGTGCACAAATAGTTGCGCCGGCCCTTCAGCGTCACAGCAATGAAATCGAGTCCGAGCAGGGTGCGGGAGAGCGGGATGTCATTGTGCAGCAACTGTTCCTGAAGGTTCTTGGTGTGTGTTGAGACGATGGCTTTTCGCTCGTTCTGCAGTGCGTACAGGATAGAGGG
>JAGDMK010000287.1 GCA_017860635.1 Bacteroidota bacterium | reverse complement strand
CATTCGCTTGACAGTTGCTCTTCGTGGCAGGAGGTGCAGTTGTCGTGCACGGGCCTGAGCGAATCCGAGGCCTTTGTGCTGGCTGCCGCGGCGTGGCACGTGGCGCATTCGACTGAGGCACCCTGGATATGCGTTTTGTGGGAAAACTTCAACTGCTTGCTGTCGTCATACTCGGGCCATCCATGCTGACTGATCGGACGGAGGGCGACGGCTGTCACCAGCGCCACAGCAACAATCGCGAGGAAGAACAGATAGCGGCGGATCATTGTGCACCCTCCCCGTTCAAAAGTGAAAGCCGTTGCGCAAACCAGTAGCTCAGCCGGAGCTGCAGGCGGAGGTCGCGCTGCATCAACTTGTTTGTCAGCCACTGTCCCTGCACATCGCAGGAGAGTGCGGCGGTGGGCCGGACCATGGCACCCAGCAGCAGGCTCAGAGCCTCATCGCGAGAGCTTGCGGCGCTGAGCCGGTACGACGCGTAGGAGATGCCCGCCGTGGGTATAACCGTCCGGCCAAACAGCGGGTAGGAACCCTGCACGCTGAACGAGGTGAGCTCGCCGGAATACCCGTCGCTTCCCGCATAGGTCACGGTTCCAAATCCGGTGTTGAGGCCCAACGTCCAGCGGTGGCTGTTCTCATCCGTATAGGAGACAAACGCCATGCGGCCGAACAGGCGAAGCATGGGAGTGAACCCGTATTCCACGCCTCCCTCGAATTCGTCGATGGAATTGGCGACGAACGCCGAGAAAATGGAATTGTAGAACACGCGCGGCACACGATGGATGTAGTCGGCATTCACGGAAAACTCCGGCGTGACCTGCACCCGGGCACCGCCCTGCGCACGGGATGTGCGCGTGTTCAGGAAGTCGTAATCGTACCGGCCGTGCACTGTAAACCGGTCGCCATAGTCGTACCGGGCATCGGCGCTCCCGAGCTCTTCGGCCGGTTCATCGCTGATGACATAGTAGGGGACCGGTGCGAATGAGGTGTCCCGCGCGCGAAGAGTCCAGTACGGATCGCGTTCTTCGAAACGCTTCATGTAGCTCACTCCTATGCGCGTTCCCTGCAGCGCGGAGGTGACCACCTGTCCGCCGAAGAAGTAGTTGTCGTGCATGTTCTTGCGCACACCGGTGAATTCCGGCCCTACCGAAGCACCACCGTAGCCGGTCACGGTCACTTTCTTTTCAAACAGCCGTGCGCGCGCGACCAAGCCATCGATCGTGCCGACACCGACCCCGGCAAAGACTCCCTGCCTCCCGAGATGGAGATCCACCGCCTTGCCGATGTTTGTCCAGCTCAGATAGAGGTTGTAGAAGCGGACCCGTCCCGACTCCCCGAACGTGCCGGCCAGGTTGGTGGTCCCCTGGAGGAAGGTCGTCAAGGATACATCGCCCTGCGCTATACTCACCTGCGCCGTCTGATATGCACGCAGGAATTGTTGCGATGTGCCGACCGTGTCGAACTGTTCCCATGCGTAGAACGACGTGGAGAGGCGGCCGGAGACATACTGTGCCGGAGCCGCCGCCACACACCATGCAAGAGCCAGCACGAGCGGAAGAAGACGTGATCGATTCATTCGCTGTTCCTTTCCTTGCCGCCTGTCCATGACACAGCATCCCCTCACTGGCCGGAATGGCACTCGACACATGGTGCTTCATTCCATGCGTCACCGACATCTTCGGGATGCTCGAACGGGAGCCCTGCGACAGAGAGCGTCTGCGGCACAGGCGCCGTTCCCTGATATAACAGAGTATGACAACTGTTACAGTCTTTGGAAATAACCCGGCCGTCCGCACTCCTGTGGTTGCCGTCGTGACAACGGAAGCAGCCGAGATCGGTCATGTGGCCGATGTTGTTGGGATACACACTCCAGCGCACCTTCATCCGGGGGAAGAAATTGCGGCCGTATTGCGCCTGAAGTTCCTGGATCGCTGCGGGAAGCAGCGCTGGCTGGCTCTCAAGGAGTTGCGGGTATTCCCGCTCATAGAATTCCCTGAGCAGCCCGGCAATACTGTCCGTTGCCGCCTCACGGGTCGTGTAGTCGAGCTTCAGCACCTCCATCGCCTTTTCCCGGATGTGCGGCAGCGCCGTGCTGACACGGCTGCGGGCCAGGCTCTGATCCACGATGCGGGCAGGGGGCCGGTAAATATGCGACGGCCGGTTGTGACAGTCGATGCAGTCCATGCTGGCCCACGGACGCGCGCGCAGCGTATCCGCGCCTTCGAGAGCATCTCCGGCGACAAATTCCGTGGTGACGCCGGTGCTCCGGCTCTTTATGCGCACCACCGGTATGGTCTGCCGCTGATCATCCGTGGCAACATACGTTACTTCGTTGGCGATATTCATGTGCCAGTGAATGCCGCCGGCCGGACCGCGGTCCTCATTGCCTCCGCCGATTTTCATGAGCAGAGCGACAGTCCATCGCGTGTTCGCCGAATCCGATTTGAAATAGGTGTTGACGTACTTCTTCTCGGCGGCAAAATGCGAGGGCCAGTGACATTGTTCGCAGGTTTCCTGCGCCGGCCGGAGGTTCTTGATCGGCGTGGGAATGGGCCGGGGATAGACATTGGCCAGCACCGCATATACCTGGTACGCTCCCGAGAGTTTTGAACGGACATACCATCCTGCGCCGGGTCCCACGTGGCAGTCTACGCATTTCACACGGGCATGCGGAGAATTCTGATACGCCGTGTGTTCCGGCTCCATCACCGAATGGCAGGTGGTTCCGCAGAACTCCACGGACTCTGTCCACTCGAATGTCCGGTAGCTGCCATACGCCGTGAACAGGAGCAGGATCGCAGTGATGCTGCTGAACGCCGTGAGCACGTTCCGCTGGTGGGGAACTGCAAGATCAACTGTAAAGGAGAGCTTGCTTGCGGGCTGCCCCCTGCGCAGGCGCCGGCGCTCGCGCAAGGCCCCGAGCGGGATCAGCAACAGCCCGATGACGAGCGGAACCGGGAGGATGACATAGGAGACTATGCCGATGTACGCGGGGGAATGAGCCTGCAGCACTTCCACAAGCGTAAGGAAGACAATCGTCAGAAGTGAAACGCTTGCGAGCGCTGCGCCGCCAACACTGAGAGGGTTGTAGAAGATTCCGGGTAGTCTTCGCTTCGTCATACCATCCGTCAGACCGAGGGAGACAAAAAACGGCGGGGTGCTTCAGTTCCGCCCCCCGCCGTTGTGACGATACGGTTACTTCTTCGGGAGCATGTGGGCGATCTTTGCCCAGTACTCGTCGTACTTGAACCCTTTGAAGGTCGGGCTCTGCTTGTTATGGCAGGTCTCACATGTCTTCTTGGCTGCATCGCCGGTAATCAGGCCGGCTTCGACTGCCTTTGCCTTGTTTTCCTTCTTCGCGTGCGTGGTTTTGAATCCCGAGGCCGCGCCATGGCAAGCTTCGCAAGTCACGCCTTCCTTCATATCGAAGGTCTTGTCGACATTCGTGGCAACGCCGCCACCGGTCACATGGCATTTGAGGCATTCGGGAGATTCCGACGCAGGCTTGGTCAGGCCTTTCTCCTTGGCGATTTTGGCTGATTGCTCGCTTGCCAGCGTCTTGTACGCACCTGCATGAGCGCTCTTCTGCCAGATGGTGAAGGCTTCACCCTTGTCTTTTGCCTTATGGCACATCGCACACGTCTTCGTGCCGACATACTTGTTGTCTGCAGCAACCGCGTCAGAAACGAACATAAAAGCGACGAGGACTGCAACGACGGTGATGGCGATTCTCATAGATTCCTCCCTGGGAATAGTATTGATATATCAATGTACGGGAAAGGAAAACAACTTTCCAGTCGCTTCAACAATTATTGATAGGCAAACACCATCGCATAGATGATCCACACGATGATACTGAACCCAATCCCCAGCGCGATCCATGCGAAAATCCGGATTGCACGAATGACGATTGGCTGATAGGGTTCTGCCAACCGCTTGGACAGCGTACCTGCGGCGACC
>JAGDMK010000010.1 GCA_017860635.1 Bacteroidota bacterium | reverse complement strand
TTCTTTTGTTGAGGTGAGCGATTGACCCATTGTCTGCACTCCAACAGCCGAGTCGATTGTAGGTAGATTGTAGGAGCCCTGTGTAATTCGATGCGCTTCCTGTAATTCAGAGCAGGCAAACTGCCCCTGTTTTGCCGGATCGCGTGGTTCTAAGAATCTTCGGGACCAAGAGGTCCCGGGTTCTCCGCCAGTTTGTCCCGCCGTCGGCGGGACGGCGGATGCGCCTCTGGCGCAGAATCCCGGCGCCCCGACAAAAAAAGGCAGTTTTGTCCACGACGATGGCAAACTAAGCTGAGTGATTAAGCTAAACTGAGCTAAGTGACCCACCTTTGACCGCGCCTTCCACGCATGGAGGGCGCTTTTTTTTCTCCTCATCGTGCTGTCACGATCCCTTGGGGGGGACTAATTCCATCTGACGTCATTTGCCCTGACTGAGAATCCTACAAGGGAATTCGTCCGCCAACAGTCGATGCTCTTGAGCGAAATTATAGCCAGGAGAGTATATCTGATCCATGACATTACGTTGATGTTTAATCTCGACTTTCTGGTCTACAATCTAGTATCGGTCAGAACAGGCGTGGAAGCGCCGAGTATGAACAGCATCATGGAGCGGTTCTTCAGGACGGTGAGAAGAGAGACGCCGGACAATTTCCTGCTAATTGGCAGAAGTCAGATCGAGAGGATTCTGGAGGAATACGATGCCTTCTACAACAGCCAGCGACCACATCAGGGGCTTCGGCAACAAATCCCGAATCCTGGTGAACCTGAGAAAACGGGTGGTGCTGTTTACCGGAGTGCGGTCCTGAGCGGGCTGCACATCACTATTATGAACAGACGGTGTGATGGATGGAACAAGTCCCCCTTACGGGATAAATTGATGTAAACCATCACGCTTGGTTGGGTTCTGCCATTCAATCGTGACGGGAACGAATGCGAATCGGTGGTTGTTATTGATTCCATGCTTTAGCCGTTGTTGTTCCGCTGCTGTTCCGTTCATTGCGAATGGGGACGTGCCTCTCCCATCCACCAGGGAGTCCATCACCGGCAGTCCCGGGAGGTCTTGTGTGTAGGGGGCTTTCACGCTCGACGAATAGTTCCTCCTCAGCGAGTAGACGAGATCAGGATCTTTCCCGCTGGCAACTCCTTCCTCTCATCACGACTTCAAAAGATGCTTTTCTATCCCTGTTCTATCCGCCGATCGGTGGAGAGGACTCCAATTCCGGAGGGACCCCATGAGATTTGAATCCATCGTACTGGCCACGCTCCTTTTACTCACCATCAGCGTCCCTGCTCAGGCTCAGGACGTTCGCCTCAACAGCATCATCAATGTCACCTTCAGCGCCAACGCGCCAACTCTTATTGGCATTAACCGGGGGAGACTCTTATGGTCAGATCCGGATCCCAATACCGGCAAGCTCAGTCTGGCATACTACTCCGGAGCAGGAATTACCGTGCTGGATTCAAATCTTGATGCCCCGACGGCGGCCATTGGCAGTGATTATATCATCTGGAATTCATCCGGCGAGCAGGTGAAGGCCTTTGATATGCATGCGTGGCGTGCGCTCTCGCTGGGACAATCATACAATCCTGATCTCGCCCAGCCGGTGGCAGTCTCCGAAGATCTTGCCGCATATGCCCGTCGTGGAGCCGGACCGTCAACGCAAATCGTCCTTCATCGTTTCGCATCGGACACGGACACCCTGCTTTCGGCGGGAACGTGGAATACCGCACCCAGCATCCATCATGGACAGGTGACGTGGGTGGCAGCAGACTCCGAATTGCTGACGGCCTCATCCAATATCTTCATGTTCGATGGAGGGGGGACCACCAACATTTCCAAAACGACCAGCACCCGCAACCGTGCCCCGATTCTCCGGGACGGGCAGATCGTATGGCTCCAGACAGCAGGGGGCACACAACGGGTGAAGTTCTACACGGGGGACTCAGTGCTGACCATCGCGGAATCCCCGGGAGGATCTTCCGTTGTTACAGGCTACGATGTCAGCAACGGGATTGCTGTTGCTTTGCTGCGGGACACCATCTCGAACAGCAGCTCCATCACAATCTACAACTCGGAGACCCGGCAGACGATGACGATCGGGGATTCTCTTGGAGCGTACAACATCCACATCAGCAATGGTCTCCTGGTGTGGCAGTCAGGAACCGGGGCCGCCAAACATCTCAGATCCTATTCCGTTCAGACCGCGGAAATACAGGATCTAGGAGCAGGAGAGAATCCAGTTGTCGATCATGATCTGATAGCTTGGACGCTGGGAGATGCCGTTGACCTGAGCCGACCTATCGCATACCGGCAACTTACCACGGACGCACTCAACGGTTGGGAGCAGACCAAATTCAAGACCGCTGACAGCTCTCTTGTGATGTGGGGCAACTACGCGAACTCATCGAACATGCGGCTGTTCGCATGGAATGGATCGGCAACGATCCAGCTCACCGATTCCGTGACCGCTCAAGATTTCATCATGGTCAATGACGGCTATGCCCTCTGGCGGAAGAATTTCGATTCCCTGTTCTATTACGACGGCGTTCATTCTCCGGTGAAATTCCTGGATACGGTCCAGGCAGAAAATCCGTACATCGCAGGGGGTTCGGTGGGCTTTTTCGGCCCCCGGACGACGGTCTCCGATCAGATCAAGCACGCATGGCTCTATGAGCTGGCCGCAAAACGACTCACGATGCTCTCCTCGGACAGCGGGATCACGGGCAACGTGTTGTGTTTCGCAAACACTGCGTGCTGGTTGAGCGGCAAAACCCAGCGGCTCATGTTCTTCGATGGATCCACGACCATTGCATTGAGCGATTCTGCGGCTGGATATGACTACAGCTACCGGAACGGAAAGGTCGTATGGACGGAACAGCGAAGCGGCACGTCACAGGTGATGATGTATGACACGAAAAACCACATCAGGACGCAACTCACGAGCGGCGGAACATCGAAGAACAATCCTATCACGGACGGTACTGCCGTTGTGTGGTATGACAACACCACACAGCTCGCGACCTCGGTGACAGGTGATATGTGGTACTACGACATCGGACGCGACCGCCGTTCTTTCGTCGCACGCACGACATATTCCATATTGTTCTGGAACTGGATGAGCAACGGCAAAATCGCATGGCTGCATGACGGAAACATCGTGGCCTTCGATGGCAACGTGATTACGCAGTTGACGGCCAACGATGGGTTTAGAGCCTATTCTGGCCTCTATCTGGATCATGAGATGCTCGTCTGGAAAAGAGGCATTGCGCCCGCTTCCCCTCAGTCGGGAGACGTCTTCAGGCAAACACTAATTCCGCATGCTGCATTCGAGGCGAAAATGATTTCGGGGAGCGCACCTCTTGTCGTCTCATTCGTCAACAAATCGTGGGAGGGAAGCCGATCGTTCCTCTGGGATTTCGGGGACGGTAGCACCAGCAATGAAATCAACCCCGCGCACACGTACCTTGCTCCGGGCAACTACTCCGTGACGTTGAGCGTCAGCGGACCCGGCGGATCAGCGACAGAAAGGAAGTTCAGTCTCGTGCGCGTCCGATCGGTCTCCAGTGCTTCTCCGCTTGAAGGATTGATCCCCGACCGATGGGCCCTGCATCAAAACTATCCAAACCCCTTCAATCCTTCTACGACGATTCAGTTCGAGCTTCCGGCACGTTCCTACGTCTCGCTAAACGTGTACGACCCGCTGGGCCGCCTGGTTGCTACACTTGTCAGTGACCAGCGAGCGGCGGGTGTGCACCGGGTGACGTGGAATGCCGCAGGCTATGCATCAGGTGTATATGTGTACCGCCTTCAGGCCGACGGCGTCGTTCTATCACGCAAACTCCTGATCGTGAAATGAGGGCAATCAACTGATAAAAGGTCTGGATATGCGCTGCTCTACACTTCTTCTGCTGAGTGTTGTCATCGGGGGGATACCGTTCGAAAGTACAGGACAAACGCACGGGTTTGCTGCTGAATCGATACCGGTCCCGGGTACGGCGATTTCTGAGGCAGAGAAAGGATTTTCCCCGGATTCTCTGCCTCCTTCATTGATCGCGGCTTCACACGTCGCACCTCACCTCCAGCAAGACAAGAACGCTGCGGTATTTCTTGTGACGACGACCAATGACACCGGAGACGGATCCTTGCGAAAAGCCATCAGCGACGCGAATAACAGTCCTGGCTTAGATCTGATTGGCTTCGACATTCCCGGCCCGGGAGTACACACAATCATTCCTCTCTCGAAGCTTCCGAATATCACTGATCCGGTGACAATCGACGCATCCACACAACCAGGGTTCACCGCGACACCCCTCGTGGAAATTAACGCAAGTCTCCTCGGCCCGTACCAGGTATTCGACGTCTTTGCAGGAAATACGACCATCAGGGGGTTCGCGATCAACCACGCCCTAGGCGGCACAGCAATCATTCTCTGGACGAACGGCGGTAACGTTATCGAAGGCAACTTCATCGGCACAGACGCATCGGGAACCGTGGCGTTAGGAAACAAATATAATGGCGTAATCGTTTATTCCGCGAACAACCGGATCGGGGGGAGAAATACATTCTCCCGGAACATCTTTTCCGGAAACGGATATTCAGCCGCCGCGTTGGTCGGAACCGGGGCACAGGGGAATGTCATTCGGGGAAACTATTTTGGAACGGACATCTCCGGCACGGTGAAGCTGGGCAACGCACAGGAAGGGATTCTCGTCATCGGTGGGGCTTCAAATGATACCATCGGGGGTACTGAATCCAGTGCCCGAAATGTGATTGCAGGGTCGGCGAGCGGATCCGGTATCGCCATCATTGACAGCACCGTGACAGGCATACAGATCCTCGGCAACTATATCGGTACCGATGCAACGGGGATGAATGCGATGGGGAGCGCAGGCAATGGAGTGTTCCTGCGCGATGCAATCGCGAACACGATTGGAGGTCGTGCCTTCGGCTCACGCAATATCATCTCCGGGAACCTGTCACCTGGTATATTCCTCGTGGGCACTGCGCGGAAGAACGAGGTGCTCAACAACTACATCGGCGTCGGCGAATTGGGGCTGATCGCGATCCCTAACAACAAGGGTGTGGTTGTCGATGGGGCTCCGGACAACCTCATAGAAGGAAATATCATCTCGGGCAACACTCTCAGTGGAATTGAAATCCGGAACGAGGGCGCGTCAGGAAATCGCGTGAAGGGAAACAGGATTGGCCTTTCCGTTATCTACGCGAGTCCCATGGGAAACGGGCTCCATGGCGTGCTCATCAATAATGCATCATCCGACACCGTCGGCGGAGCCTCTTCGGACGACGGCAACACTATCGCATTCAACGGAGGGGCAGGCGTGTCCGTTACCGGAGGACGCAAGAATCTCCTCAGAAACAACTCCATATTCGGGAACATAGCCCTCGGGATCGATCTCTTCCCTCCCGGCGTGAATGCGAACGATACGCTTGATGCCGACCTCGGGGCAAATGGTCTGCAAAACTATCCCGTACTGGATTCACTGAAACGCCACCCCACAACGACAGATGTGTACGGGCATCTTATCAGCTCGCCGTCGGGTACGTACGCGATCGATTTCTTTGCCGATCCGCATGGAGATCCCACAGGGTTCGGCCAAGGGGAAAAGCCGCTTGGATCAATTACGACTCATACCGGTCCATCGGGAACGGTTACGTTCTTCGCTACGCTTCCTGGTGTGGTTTCGACAAACGAACACATGACGGCGATTGCAACAGACGATTCCGGTAACACCTCGGAATTCTCGAAAGGGATAGGCAGAAGCTACGTAATTACTGCACCAGTCAAGAGTCAACTCTGGGTATCCGGCGAAATGGAAACGATTCACTGGGAGAGCGCTGACACCGGGCATGTGCGTATCGAGTTCAGCGCCGACAGCGGAAAGACCTATAGGGTGATTACACCGGATACATCCGGACAGGAGAGGGCCTACCCCTGGAAGGTCGCAAAGGAGATTTCCACCCGTTGCCGTTTTCGTATAACTTCAAGAGACGACCCATCGCGTTTCGGCGAGAGCGAGTTGTTCAAGGTGAAGGGAACTCTGCTGACGAGGTACCGCCCCGATAGCACCTATGAGGCGTTTGCACCCGGTGCGCATGGCTGGAGCTTCGCGAATGATTCCGTGCATATGTGGCCGCAGGCCTGGTTCCAAAGATTCGACTACGCGACCGGCATTGATCCTTATACCGGTGTACACTATCCCGCCGGGTGGATCTCACCGGCTGATACCGCTCGACCAAGCGATTTCCCAGACTGGCCCCTCTTCGTGGAGACCTTTGGCTGGCCTCAGTGCTATATCGGCCTTGCCCCGCCCATCATCGCGTACCGACCAACAGCTGTTGCCTTCTGGAGGGCGATCAAAGGGAAATGGGCGGGATCATGCTTCGGCCTTGCTGGGTCCAGCCTGCTGGCTTTTGATGATGCGACCGCGTTCAGGAGCGCATATCCTTCGCTTCCACCTTTCAATACATTGAATCAGCTCGACACCACCGAAGCAATCCGGAAAATTATCAACCACCTCTTTCTCTACCAGTTCGGACATGCTTTTCAATCGTACATCAGAGGGGTCAATGGCACGTCAACGAATACAACGTTGGCTGAAGTGAAGAAGATGTTTCTCTCGGATGACCGGGATGACCGGTTCCTCTGCTTCTATGCTCCCACCGGCGGTCATGCTGTTACCCCCTACCGGGTGGAAACAGACTCATTGATCCCTGAGATATCGTACATCTATGTGTACGATAACAACCTACCGGGTAATACCAGTGTGCGCTTTTCCGTTGCCACTGATAATCAGCGCTGGCTCTACGCTCCGCTAGGATGGGCCAATAGGTCGGAACTGTATCTTTCCGAGCCGGTCAGTCATTTCTTCAATTCCGCTATTCTTGGCAAGCAGCTTGACATGCCTGTCGTAAATGATCCCTCGATCTACAGCGCTCCAGGCCGTGTCGAAGTCTTCGGCCCACCCGGAGCCGTCACGCAATTCCGCGACGAGGCAGGTCACAGGCTGGCATACGCGGATTCGGTTGTCGCTGACAGCATCCCCGGAGCAATTCCCATCATCCCTATTACGGGGTTTCCTCATTCACCGATCGGATCCTCTCTGCCGGCGGGTCGCTACACGATGGAGCTTGGTGGATTCGTGGATGCACTTGCTCGCACGGCCGTCTTCGCAGATTCAACGTACTACGGTTTCTACAGAACCGATGCGCGTCCCTCCCAACACGATCGGTTCGGTTTCTCGGACGGCATGACGATCAGCAGCGCCGACTCCGGACAGAAGGCCGGCTCACTCGAAGCGATCATTGCGGGAGCTGACAGGGAACAACAGTTCCAGATTGATCATGTGGTTCTGAATCCGGATGATTCCTTGACATTCACTATCGTGAACCATCAAGCCATCGATATTACCGGGAGGGGGTCGCCACAGCTTTATGATCTTGCGCTTTCAGATGTGTCAAAGTCCGGAACCGCGCACTTCGAACACGGGGGCATTGCCCTGACGGCCAACAGCCGGCAGCGCATCATTCCTGTGTGGGACTCTCTGGATACGGCGCCCGTGAGAATTCTGATCGATCTAGGGAATAAGGGCATCTTCCACGATACCATCACGGTCAACAACCAGGCAACGAGTGTCTCCCGTCTTCCGGACCAGGTGCCCGTTACGTACTCATTGCTCCAGAACTATCCGAATCCCTTCAATCCCTCAACTATAATAGAATATGCCATTCCCGATCGTCAACCGGTACGATTGGAGATCCTCAACATCCTTGGTCAGCACGTTGTCACTCTGGTTGATGAAGTGCAGTCATCGGGCCTTCACCGGGTGACGTGGATACCGGGAAGCGGTGTGGCAAGTGGAGCTTACTTTTACCGGCTGAACAGCGGAACGTTTACGCAAACGAAATCAATGATCTTTGTGAGATAAACATGCTTATCGATGTGCGTTCCAAATTGAACCGAAGCCTGTTCCTGATCCTGACGGTATCCGCTATCGCATACTCCCAGAATGGAACATGGGAACAGACCAATGGTCCGTACGGAGGCACCATTCTTGCGCTCGCGGCGTCCGCACGTGGCGTGCTTCTTGCGGAGGCAGATGGGGCCGGACCATTCAAGGACGCATACCTCTCCACCAATCATGGTGACACCTGGTCCCGGATCCAACTTCCACCGGCTATTCATTACGCTGGCCCGGTCTTCGCAGATCCGCGTGCAGACCTTCTCGCGGTGACGACGGATGACAGCGCGCACTTCGGACTCTGCCGTTCTACCAACGAAGGCTCGACCTGGACGTTTGTCCGAACGGGTTTTGGCGTGAGGGCTGTTATCCGGGATACTTCCGGTGCCTTGGTTGTATCAGCGAACCCCGGGGGCATCATGCGTTCTACAGACGACGGGATGCACTGGGTGGCATGCAATCTAGGGCTCAGCTATCTCAACGCTGCTACGCTCGCCATTGACCAAGCCGGGCGACTGTTCGTTGGGATCGAAGGATACAATGGCCAGGGCATGGGAGTCTACCGATCTACCGACAACGGCGGATCATGGGTACAAGTTTTCAGTTACAGCTATGCCTATACCAAAGCGCTCCTCGTCACATCCGGGGGCGCAGTCCTTCTGGCCACCGAAGGGGGGGGGATTTTCCGCTCGACCGATTCCGGATTGTCATGGCAGCCTGAGAACAACGGACTGCAGAACCTTTTCGTTTCAAGTCTCGCACAGGATTCGGGCAGGACGATCCTTGCCGGGACGAATGCCGGCGCATTCCGATCAACCGACGACGGCAAGACCTGGGACCGGGCCACCAATGGTCTCACCAGTTTGTATGTACTCTCTCTCGTGCCGTGCGGACCCGGAACCTTTGTCGCCGGGACATTCGGGAGTGCCTTTCGGTCTACGGATGCCGGGAATTCGTGGATGGAATGCAACAATGGACTTCTCAGCTCTCATGTACTTGCCCTGGCTGCAGATTCCTCCGGATCTTTGTTCGCCGCTACGGAGGGGATGGCAAGAGTGTGCCGGTCGACCGATCGGGGAGCTACGTGGGCAACCACGAATAACGGACTGGGCAGTGTTTTCGTCAGGACTCTGATCGCAGATTCGACAGGCCGATTGTTCGCCGGAACCGGAGATGGAATCTTTTGTTCGACAGATCACGGAAATTCGTGGGCTGCCGCAAACGCCGGATTGACCAGTCGCGACGTTCGCTGCTTTGCTCCGGGACTCAACGGCAAGATCTATGCAGGGACGTTGGCGGGGAATGATGGGAAAGGAGTTTTCCGATCCACCAACGGTGGTGTGACCTGGGGTCCTCTGAACACTTCCTGGTCGAACGAGACCGTACAGACTCTCGGGGTTGATTCAACCGGCAATCTCTTTGCCGGCCTCAGCCCCGCCGGCATTCTCCGCTCGACCGATGACGGGGATTCGTGGACGGAATTCTCGAATGACAATCTGCCGTACGCCCCCGTGCAATCTCTCATAATCGATTCAGTAGGAAGAATGTATGCGGCGATCGGCTTCACATTCGGCGTCTATACTTCTTTTGACAACGGCCAACACTGGATTTACAATCCCGGGACTGAAAATCCCGGCATCAGCTGCTTCACCAGTGGACCAGGTAACGCGATCTACGGGGGAGGGATGGGAGTGTTCAGACTCCACTTTGAGCATAACTATGTTTTACAGCTCACGGATCTCGGCCTCGGCAACCTTTCCATCAGAGCTCTCGAGAGCTCCGGCGATGGTTATCTCTATGCCGGAGTGTATGGAGAGGGAGTGTGGCGCCGCCCGCTTTCAGACAACGTTCAGACGACGACGGCTCCGGTCCTGCAGGGGTTGCCTTTCGAGTTCATTCTTTTGCAGAACTACCCAAATCCGTTTAACCCATCTACCACAATCCGCTACGGTCTGCCACAGCGCTCACCGGTGACCCTGACAGTCTTCAACACCCTGGGGCAGCAAGTGGCGGCGCTTGTCAACGGCGAGATGGAAGCGGGGTATCATGAGGTGCAGTTTAGCGGCAGCGGCTTATCAAGCGGAGTGTACTTCTATCAGCTGAAAGCAGGCACATCTGTGGAGACCAAGCGTCTTCTGTTGGTCCGCTAAGTATGTGAACGCATTTCACAAGCAGTGGGCGGTTTGACGCAAGAAGCGCTGATATGACAACGATGCAAAAACCGTCATCGTGCTACCCACAGCGAGAGGAATGAATGCCCTGTCACTACAAGCTCAATTTTGGCTTCGTGAAGCAGGAGATGTCCTACGTAGTCCTGGCATTCTGCCGCCTTATCTTCAGTGACAGCGGACTCTGCCAGTGGAGCATGGTCTGCCGCCCAGGGGGCGACATTCGTTCCTTGGCTTACGATGGTAACACACTTGTGGGTGTGGGCTCAAAAAGGGGAATGATCTACACCACAGATTCTGGCGAGAGCTGGGCAAATGTTGAGGCTGGATTTAACGTGAATTACTGATCTTCTTCAAAGTGTGTTTCTTCAAGGAGCTATCCCTCGTTGGAACAAGTAGTGGGGGTATCCGTTTTTCCAAGTCAGGCTATTCGTATCTCTGGGGGCAAAAGCCCACAAGCGGAGCCGACGACATTCTCGCTTTTGCGGATTCTCGAGGCAAGGCCTCTGTCAAATTCCTTGCGGGTGGATTCGGAGGGGGAGTCCGTGTGAGCAGCGACTCAGGCAAGTCTTGGATGTCGTCGAACAACGGCCTCGTAAATATGAATATCACTTCTCACGCAAGTGGGCAAACTCCTCAAGATTCGACTGGCCAGATTATTCTTGCGGGAACTTACGGAGACGGATTGTACGCTTCAACCGACAACGGTCAGAATTGGATGCCAAAGAATCAGAGTCTTTCGGCACTTCAAATCAATGCCATGGAAGTTGCCGGTGGTCTTCTCTATATGGGAACTCACCAGGGAATAATCCGGTCGTGTGACTGACCAGGCCCCTGTGTTGATGCCAATGTTGAGTGAGTTTTTTTCTTTCGATGTAACCGTTCTCCCATGGGCTCCCTGGTTCGATAAACAGCGTCTTGGCACCCACCCAGCGCAACCAGTTGCGTTCGCTTTTGCCCCATCAGCCCGGAATCATTTTCTTCTCAAGGAACCGACGTCAACACCGGAGACTCCCTTGACACGACCGCTGCAATCCTGCGCCCTGGCGACTTTCATTCTTGCGGGTTTCGTTCATTGCCTGACCTTCACAATGGTGAGCCGGGCGGAAACAGTTCCCGACTCTGGCCTCGAGACTGGCCGATCCGACTGTGGTCGAGTTCTTTACAGTGTTCCATGAGGCCGTACGACGGAATTAGGCGCGCGATCCTCTCCGCCGTTTCAAGAGTCCTTCAGACCCCCCCCATCATCTCCCACGCCTGGCACCCTGACTGATCTCCTCAATATTGTCCAAAGGGGTCAACACGAGAATTGGCGATGACCTGGCATGGAAGATGCAACTAACTCGACCGTACGGCGGAATTATCTTCGGTCCGTTGCCCGTTCTTTGCTTCTCCTTCCGTGATCAAGCTGAAATGCGATTGCATGCCAGATCAAACGCACACGTTTGAGGATGGAGAATTCTTCAACCATCTGTACGAAAGCACATTGCACAAGGTGAACAATATGAGACACGTGTACACTCTTGCGTTTGTCCTGATGCTCGTGGTTGCTTCCCCGGGACTCGCCGACGTGGCCGGGCCCAGGAATGCCGGCGCGGCTGAGAATATCTATGGCGGATGGATTTGGACTAGTCCGACTAATATCCTTACGCCAGGATCGCCATACGCTTACGCCCAGGTCCCTTTCTGGGACATTGCGTACACATCCGACCTGCGTAGCTCCAACTTCGGCTTTTCCATCCCCAGTGGCGCGACGATTCTCGGGATCGAGGTTATCGTCAACAGGTGCGCCATAGTGAGCGGAGGGAACATCACTGACGGCTATGTCTGCCTTCTGAAGAACTACTATGTCACCGGAGTCGGGCGGGAGAACAGAACGACGCCATGGCCGTCGTCGATGAGCACCGTGGTGTATGGAGGCCCGTCGGATCTATGGGGCTCGACATGGACCCCGGCGGAAATCAATGCAGCAGGCTTCAGCGTGGATATCTCGGCAAGAGCCACGAACATGGCTACGAGTGGTGCGGCATATGTAGACTACGTCCAGGTAAGGGTGACATATACGATGGTCATGCCGGTGCAGCTGTCTGCGTTTCAGTCGCAGGTGGGGAGCGACGGCGTTGTTCTGACGTGGTCGACGCTCAGCGAAACCAACAACTATGGGTTCTTCATTGAGCGGCGCCACGAGAGGGAAGAGACGTTCACCGAAATCCCGAGCTCTTTTATTCCAGGCCATGGAACCACGCTGGATCCGAAGAGCTACCGCTATGTCGATGATGGCGTGAGTCCGGGCATCTGGTACTATCGTTTGCGGCAGGTAGATCTGGATGGGATGGCTCACTCGACTGACGCAGTGCGGGCAGAAGTCGTTGTGGCAGATGTCCATGACACATCGGTCGGACAATGGGCGCTGACGCAGAACTTTCCCAACCCGTTCAATCCAGCAACGAAAATCAGGTATCAGATCCCGACCGCCAGCAAGGTAACGTTAGTGGTGTGTGACCTTCTCGGCCAGCGGGTGGTGACACTGGTTCAAGGAGAACAGGACGCTGGATATCACGAAGTGATCTTCGATGCCACCGGCCTGCCCAGCGGAGTCTATCTGTACAGGCTGCAGGCGGGAGACTTCACCCAAACTCGTAAGCTTACGGTAATCAGGTAATAATCTGTAAGTACACCCAAGTCACTCAGGTTTGCTGGAGGGAGTAGGCACTTCTGGCCATTCGTATGGGCCTCCATCTTTCCAAACCAGCGCGAACTCAAACGGGATGAACACCATTGAACGGACCCGATTACCGAGTATCTTGGCCGGTGTGAATCGGGAGTTCTTGATCACTTCCGAAATCTTACCGAGTACGTGTCGTGGCGCCGGGCCATAGACGCTCACCGAGTCGACCTTTCCATTCTTCGCAATGAATACTGTCGCGCCGACCGCACTCACCTGGCGGTCAGTTCGCGGGATCCCTCCGAGCATGTCTGGTCGCAACAACTTCTTCAAGCCCTCGACCCCACCGACGAGTTCGGGAGGCACTTGAGGCTCCCGATAGTAGACAGAGTCAGAGAGAAACTTCTGGAATCGCCACTGTGCCGGCTTGCCTTGGCGGGCATCCAACAGCACCGTGTACACGAAGCTGTTGCCTGCAAAACGCAGTTCGTCGCCTCCGAAGGTGATAACTGCGCCTTCATAGACTTTGGAGAGAATGCTGCAATCCTTGACCATCAACGGATGGTAGCCCTCTGCCTCAAAAACAATCTGGTGCTTACCGCCCCCAAGGCCCACCAGGACCATACCGTCGTCGGTATGTCCTGATACGCCCCCAGCGCGGTCCTTACCGTCTGTCGTATACATTCGCACACTGATGTTTGCGTCGTTCACCAACCTTCGCGTGGAAGCATCCTTTATCAGGATAAGAAAGCGTTCCACGTCCTGCTGGTGAATCCCGACTACACTCTGTGGATAAGCCGATGCGTTCATGACCACAACTGCAATCAGCATCATAGCCACAATGCGAGGATATGCGTTCATGATTTAGGCCTCCGAGACATTCAGGGGATTCTGACGACCGGGAGCCGGAGCAACGCCTGCTCGCCGCTCATTTGTTGGACCGCCGGGGTCATCGGGACCATTTCCGCTGGTCGCGAGAGGGCGAAGATGATAATGACCAAAGTCAAGGCAAACAACCCGAGGATCGGTGCGGGGATTGTCACCCGAGTGCTCAGGGCTTTGCGTATGATAGACCGCGCTACAGGACCGCTCTGCTGTCGTAGTGGGTATTCCGCCGCCGCCGAGACATTCAACGGCATTGGAATCTTTCCCTCCTTGGCACTGGCGACCTGAATGGTGATGGTCGAAAAGAAGAAGGCCGCACACCGCTCACACTGCGCCAGATGTTTGAAGAGTATCGTCCGTTCGACAGACGTCACTTCTCCATCGACAGCCGCACTCGCCAAGATTTCGAACTCTTCACACGTGTTCATGTCTCTTTCTCTCCAAAAGGTCGAAGCAACTGCACAAGAGCCTTGCGCGCGCGGTACAGCCGAATCCGGACCACGTCTTCGGTGACTTCTGTGACTGTAGCGATATCTTTGTATGACAACTCCTGCACCAGCCTAAGCTGCAACGCCTCCCGCAAAAGAGGATTAAGCTTCTTAATGCCTCTTCGAACAGCAGCAGAAATCTCTTCGCGGACCATCGACTCGAAAGGGTCACCATCTGGCGAGGCGGGATCCTCGTCGTGTCCGTATTCGACGTGTATGTTGCGCCTTCCATTGAGGACCAGGTTCCTGGCGATGCTCAGCGCCCAGGCGCGGAATGCCGAGCCATCGGTCAGGGAATCCAGCTTGTCATGGATGCGGACAAAGGCTTCGTGCACCGTATCTTGGGCCTCATTCTCGCCGACCTGCAGGTGGAGGCAATAGGTGTACACCGCATCTCGGTGCCGCAAGTAAAGCGTGGAGAAGGCGCCCCTGTCTCCCTGCTTCATCCGCTCGACTAGCTCGGCATCGCTCTCAGGAGATTGACCCGCATGTGCTTTCAATGATTCCGACTTCGTACTGGTTCCCGTTACGAACCTCTCATGCTATAGAACCATAAGGATGGAAAAAGTTACAGAGGAGTATCTCTGCCCAAAACTACGGCGGGATGTCCGGATTGTCAACCAGGACTCCAAGTGCACACGTCCGAAAATAATCTCTTTGCTTGACAATCCCGATCCGCTTGACTATTATGCATTTGCATTGCGCGTCTTCGGTGAGACGTGCGGGGAAGCAGGACTGAAGCCTCTTCTGTCCGGAAGGATGGGGAGGCTGTGTTGTGATAGCCTGACCTCCTGAACGAGGTTGTAGAAAAAATCTCCATAGTCTCACGAAAATCTTTACAGGAAAGAGAGAGCAGTCCACTCCTGCTCTTGACGGCGATATCGCCCTGATCCAGCTGCAAAAGGACGAACATCACCGTATTGCGCCCCGTCACCGAACGTGAACGGGGCGGTCGTTTGATATGCCGAAGACTACCCATGATCCGAAAGCGCCCAAACTGTGCGTGCACTGCCTGTATACCGGTTGATTCTCCTTTCCACTCTCCTCTTCACCGCAATCCATCTGCCGGCTCCCGTCGGGGCTCAGAGCTCAAATTCCTCGACCCTCAGCGGGTATGTGCGATCTGACAGCGGAGGCGCCATTGCGCAGGCCAACGTTGAGCTGGTGTACATGCCTACGGCGGCCCTGTACCGGGCGTTCACCGAAGACGACGGGCAGTTTCTGTTTCGAAATCTCCGGGTCGGCGGCCCCTACCGGCTGAAAGTGTCGCATGTCGGGTACGGTTCACAGCTGAGAACCGACATCTTCCTCAGACTTCTGGAAGAGGCCCGGCTCGTGGTTGTCTTGCGTGAAGCGGGTCTGACAACCGAGGAGGTTGTGATTACAGGGAAGCAAGGGGACCTTTTGAGCACACAGCGGGCGGGTGCCTCGCTGAACGTCGGTCATGATCAGATCGAAGCGCTTCCCGTGTCCTCGGCCTCATTTGAGAATGCCAGCCGGCTTTCTCCATACATGGTCGGCGGCAGCGCGCTCGGATTCAACAGACTCTATAACGACGTGTCCGTGGACGGACTTGGCTTTGGTGATCGCTTCGGTTTGCAGCATGTCGAGGCAAACATCGGGGGAGTATACAACAATCCGCTTACGCTCGAATCCATCCAGGAAATCCGCGTCGACCTTTCTCCCTTTGATGTGAGGCGAAGCGGTTTCACCGGAGCTGCCGTCACGGCCGTGACCAGGGGCGGGACCAGCCAGCATGCGGGAAGCATCAACGCCACCATCACACCGGGCTGGTGGATCGGCAGAAATCCTGACGACGGCAGACCCGACGCCAAGGGTTATACAGATGAACGCGCAAGCTTCAGGGTTGGAGGACCGATCGTGGAATCCAGCGTGTTCTACTTCGTGGCCGGAGAGGTCACACGCATGCGGATGCCCATCGAACGGCAATTTGGCGCACCCACGACCCAGGGGACGACATTCAGCTTCCCGGCAGTGGCCGTGGCGCAGCTCTCATCGCTGCTCAATTCCGCGTTCAGCTACGATCCGGGACGGTTCGATGTGGTCACTCCGGAACGCTATTCCGCAAACGTGTTTGCACGTTTTGATTTCGAACTTTCACAGAGCCAGCGGCTCAGCCTCCGCTACAATTTCCTTTCCACGGCATCGGACCGTCCGCCGTACGGGACCACGGTGTACTCCTCGGGCGCCCTTGCAGAGAACTTCACCAGGGAGCATGCCTTGGTCGCAGAGCTCAACAGCGTGCTCGGACCTCTGGTCGTCAATGAATTCCTGATGGGGTACTCCGGAAGGCGTTTTTCCTCCACGCCGCAAGGCACCCCGTTTCCCTTTGTGGATGTGGTTGTTGTGGACCGTCTACGGTGGTGGAATCATCTTACGCTGGGCAGCGAGATGGGAGGAGAGGGCGATCGTGTGGCGCAGGACAATCTGGAAATCCGCAACACGATGAGCATCAGCGCCGGCAAACACCTGGTGTCGGTGGGGATCCAGGCAGAGGCGCACACATTCACGAGCGATCTTCTCTCGAACAGGTGGGGCCGCTACACCTTCGACTCCTACTCAAGGCTCGGCAGTCGCAGGCCGCAGGAATACGAATACCGCTACCTGCGTGATTCGACAGCGGACAGTCGAACAAAGTGGAGGGCGTTGCAGTTTGGAGCGTTCCTGCAGGACGAGTGGACCATCTCGTCGATCATCTCCGTGTCCGCCGGGTTGAGGGTCGATCAGCCCTTATTCCCGGACAGGCCAGGCGAGAACAGCATGGTCCATGATGCCTTCTTCCCCCTGGGATATGATGTCGCCACGTCGCGCATCCCCGAGATGCCGGCTATGGTATCCCCCCGGCTGGGTATCACAATCAACCCCAGGCCGGACCGTTCGATACAGGTGCGCGGGGGCATCGGAATGTTCACGGGCAGAGTCCCGTATTCGTGGATCGGGAACCTTTACAGTCACACGGGGCTGGATGTGGTGCACCTGAAAGTCTCCGCCTCTGCGCCCACTTTCGTGGCCGATCCTTTCCGGCAGCCGAAACCCGGGCCAGGCTCGTCACTTCGGGAGACGTCCGAAATTGTTGTGGTCGGGAAGGATTTCGTCCTGCCGCAAGAGCTGCGATGGACTATTGCTCTTGACTATGCGTTTCCCTGGAATATCATGGGATCGCTGGAGGGGGTGTCCTCCTTCACAAGGAATGGGATCGTGTTCAAGAACATCAACCTGAAGCCGCGGGGAGCACTGAACGGCCAGAAGAGTAACGACACGCGGGAAATCTACGGGGCCCCCGTGGACCCGGGCAGGTGGGACTATTCACGGAACGACGACGGATTCACTGACGTGATGTACATGACCAATGCGGAGAGCGGCTCGTCAACGTTTCTCACTGCGCAGCTGCAACGCATGTCCGACGGCGACGGGCTGTTCGGGAGTCTCGCCTACAGCATCGGTGAAAGCAAAGATTTGAACAGCGGCAACTGGGACAATGCCTACGACCAGTGGCGGTACAATCCCGCCATCACGCCGAACGAACCCCGGCTGGATTATTCCCTGTTTGACCGGCAGCAACGCATCACGGCATCGTTCGCGTATCAGTATGAGTGGTCGCCTGGATACGCCCTGTCGATCGGCTGCGTCTACACGGGTGCCTCAGGGATGCCCTTCTCGTACGTGTACGATGGAGATCTGAACGGAGATGGTGAATCCCTCAACGATCTGTTCTATGTTCCCGGGCAGAGCACGGAGATCCTCCTTTGCTACCATGACGGCGATATAGGCCATCTGCTATTGCCCACTGATCCTGCCTACAACGAGTTGTTCAGTTTCATTGCGAATGATGAATACCTCTCTACTCATCGACGGCAGGTTGTGGAACGCAATGGAGCGCGGACGCCATGGACACACCAGTTGGACGCGCGCCTCACGCAAAGCCTCCCTCTGGCGAACGGCCACAGTCTGGAATTCCAGGCGGAGGTGTTGAATGTGTTGAATCTTGTGAACTCGGCGTGGGGAATTGTGAAGTCCGTTCCCTACCAGGTTGTTCCAATTCTGCGGTTCTACAGGCTGGATGAGATTGGACGTCCGTGGTTTGAATGGTCGCCCCGGACAACGCCTCTGGCATCGGAACCGTACCTCTCGCGGTGGCGGCTGCGGGTTGGCATGAGGTACACATTTTGACAATGCTGGAAGAGACAAAGCCGGAACTGACGCTGCGGTGGAGTCTGACGCCGCCCAACGGGCCATTGCAGAAACTGACGCTGCCGCGGATGGTTTCGAGAACAGATGTGTGCATGGTGGAGGCACCCTCCACGAACCACCATGCGCATCGCGAGCGCTCGTGCGGGGACTGTCGCACCCGCGGCCGGATGCCGGTCATGGTTGCGCTTGCGTTGCTGCTCTCCGCATCAGTCGTCGGTCAAACCCCAACCTCGACGACCCTGCAGGGAGATATTCTTTCCCGAGATGGATCGGCAATCCCCCGGGCACATGTTGAGCTTACCCACGTTCCCACCAACAGTGTGTATCGCGTGGGGGCAGGGGACAACGGTCACTTCTTCATCGCTGGCCTTCGAGTCGGCGGGCCGTACACGCTGAAGGTCTCGCATATCGGGTTTGCCCCTCATGTGCGCAGCGGGCTGTTCCTGAGATTGCTCGAGAATACGCGCGTCAACATTGTGCTGAACCAGATTGATCTGCCCGGCGAGGAAATGGTGATCACCGGGAGCCGAAATGACACGTTGAGCAGGCAATCGCAGGGCGCATCTCTTCACGTCGGCCGGGACCAGCTGGAGATGTTGCCGCTCCCGTCGGGTTCGCTTGAAGACGCTTACCGCATGTCTCCCTATATGGTGGGAGGGAGCGCGCTCGGCGTGAACGCGGTGTACAACGATGTGACGCTTGACGGCATCGGGATCACCGATCCGTTCAATCTGCAGCGTGTTGAGAATACCCCCGGGGGAATGCAGGCGGGTTCATTGAACCTTGAGTCGCTTGAAGAAATCCGCGTGGATCTCTCTCCCTTTGATGTCAGGCGGAGCGGCTTCACGGGTGCCGCGATTGCGGCGGTGAGCAGGAGCGGATCGAACGTGATGTCAGGGTCGGCCCACATCGACGGTGCAGGAGGATGGTTGATAGGGACGAATCCCGACGACGGCAGGTCGGACTACCGGGGATTTGCCGACGGGCGCGCAGGATTTCGCATCGGCGGTCCGATCGTGGAGTCAAAGGCGTTCTTCTTCGCCACGGGGGAGATGTCGTATATGCGGCTTCCGATTGAACGGAAATTCGGCGCCTCCCGCACGCAGGGCTCTACCTTCAGCTTCCCGGAGGCTACGGTTGCGCAGTTGTACGATACACTCGCCAGAAAGTATTCGTTCGATCCGGGCCGGATGGATGTCGTTCCCCTGAACCGTCAGTCCGCGAATTTCTTCAGCCGGTTCGACATTGCACTCCAGCCAGAGCAGCAACTCAGCGTGCGTTACAACTTCGTCACCTCCAGCTCGGACAGGCCTCCTCAGGGCTCGACGGTATTTGCAGAAGGGACTCTGGCGGAGAATGCGTCCACGGTGCATTCCGTGATAGCGCAGCTCAACAGTCTGTTCGGACCCGCCCTGTCAAACGAGCTGCTCGTCGGGTTCACGTCACGCCGGTTCACGTCGGAGCCACGGGGAACGCCGTTTCCGTTTTTGGATGTTATCGTGACTGATCGCCTCAGGTGGTGGAATCACCTCACGGTAGGGAGCGAAGTGGGAGGGAGCGGACAACGGCTTTCGCAGGACCATCTGGAGATCCACAATACCGTGAGCCTCAGCACCGGCGAACATCTGTTGACGGGAGGCCTGCAGGGAGAACTCCACTGGTTCAGCAGCTGGCTTCTCTCCTCGCGGTGGGGACGTTACACGTTTGCGTCGCTCACAGATTTTCTGAGGAGCCAGCCGCCAAGCGAATATGAGTACCGTTATCCCAGGTCTACCGCGGATGGAGATGGGACTGTCTGGCGCGCCCTGCAGTTCGGAGCGCTGCTGCAGGACGAGTGGCGGGTTTCCCCGAGAGTCTCATTGTCGATCGGCGTGCGCGTCGACCTTCCGGTGTTTCCGGATCACCCCAAAGAGAACAGTGCGGTCCGGGAAGCGTTTCTTCCCCTTGGCTATGATCTTTCGACATCTTCCGTACCGCAGGCCCGGCCCATGCTTTCTCCCCGCATCGGCATCAGCATCTTTCCGAGAGAGGACCGTTCGATACAGGTACGGGGGGGAATAGGAGTGTTCACGGGCAAGATTCCGTATTCCTGGATTGGCAATCTCTATGACAATACCGGCCTGGACTATGTGCACATCAAAGAATCGGCAAATCCGCCGGCATTCGTTGCGGACCCGTCACGGCAGCCTGTAGCGGGAACCGGCCCGCTGTTGAGCGAAACGGCGGAAGTTGTCGTGGCGAGCAAAGACTTTGTTCTCCCGCAGGAAGTGCGCTGGACCATTGCGGGGGATTTCGCGCTCCCCTGGAATCTCGAGCTTTCGCTTGAGGGGGTATATTCCCGGGGACTGCACGGGGTTGCTTTTCAGAACATCAACCTCAAACAATCCGGCACCTTGAACCCTCAGATCAACCCATGGGACCGCAGCAGGGACACACGGCCGGTGTACGGACAGAGCCTGATGAACGCCCGATGGGTGTATTCGCGCAATGACAGTCGATTCACCGACGTCATGTATATGAGCAACGGCAACAACGGATCGTCCTCGTTCCTGACGGTTCAGGTTCAGCGTCGACCCGGGCCGGAAGGAATCTTCGCAAGTTTTGGCTACAGCTACGCGGCTACGGAGGACCTCAACAGCGGAACGTGGGATAATGCGTATGATCAGTGGCGCTACAATCCGGCTCACACGCCGAATGAACCGATGCTCAACTATTCTGCGTTTGATCGGACGCATCGACTTGCGCTGGCGCTCTCACTCCGGCAAGAGTGGATTCCGGGATCCGAGACTACCATCGGTCTGCTGTATACCGGTGTTTCCGGCATGCCATATTCATACGTGTATGATGGAGACGTAAACGGAGATGGAGAATCCCTCAACGACTTGTTCTACATCCCGGCTCAACAGTCGGAGATCCTGCTTACGTGGGGGGCCGGAGACCTGATCCCGCCCAACGATCCGGCCTATAATGAGGTTTTTACTTTCATTGCCCAGGACGAGTATCTCTCGACTCACAGCGGCCAGACTGCAGAACGAAACGGTGCGCGCACTCCCTGGGTACACCAGCTCGACCTTCGTCTCGCCCAAACGCTTTCTGTTGGCGGTGACCAGCATCTGGAGATCCATGCTGAGCTGCTGAATCTTCTGAATCTGCTCAACGCATCGTGGGGACTTGTGCAGTCGGTGCCGTACCAGAGAGTTCCCGTGCTCCGGTTTTTCCAGCAGGATCAGAAAGGGCGCCCTGTGTTTCAGTGGGCGCCCAGAACGACACCTCTTGAGCCAGATCCCCTCCTGTCGCGGTGGCGTATCCGTGTCGGAATGAAGTACACCTTCTGAGGTGCCCGCAGAACTGCTGCCGATGACCCCCAACATCGGCGTCATCAACTCTTGGTTTGCCCAATGCGTGCAGATTCCAGGGGAAATGCTAACTCACACCCGAATTTCTGGCGGCAGAACGAATCCTGGGGCTGGTCACATGTGACTGGCAGGGGAGTCTTGAACGTTGTTCTGCAGCATTTTCGTTGCGCGTGGGGGAACTTTTTCGTAAGATATTTCGTCAATACTTGTACAGTGAAGACCCCTATTTCACATACCGCCGTACGGCTTGCATTGCTCGTTGTGATGTGCGCATCCTCGACCGGTTTCACAACGATTCTGACATACTGCACGATGAGCCATTCATCGGTGTGTTGCTGCTCCCATGATCGGGAAAGTGCGGCGGCGGGTCGGTCGGAGACCGCTTCCATCGACTACCCGAACGTCGACTGCAATATTCAGATCGTTGCCGGTGGCGTCAATCCCGTTGCCCTGAATGTATCCGCAGAGGCCTCGGTCAAGTCTTTGACTTCGGACCTGATGCCGGCGGATTCCGGCATTGTCCCGCTTCCCGTTGTATCCCGCCAGCGAATTCTAGCTCATGCGAATGACATGGCTCCTCCCGCAGGAGACCTGTCTATTCGCAATCGCACCCTCCTGATTTAGACCCTCTCAGGCATGTCTCTCGTACGCATCTCGCGTACGCTGGTTCAGCATGTCCATGCTGTCATTCAACTATTTGTCCTGGAGTTATCATGATCGAGCGCATCATTGACTGGAGCGCCAGAAACCGGTTCATCGTCATTATCCTGTATCTGCTGGTGACAGGGGCC
Organism: Bacteroidota bacterium; assembly: GCA_017860635.1. GTDB lineage: Bacteria > Bacteroidota > Ignavibacteria > UBA10030 > UBA6906 > JAGDMK01. Next base: position 4,263 of record JAGDMK010000010.1, on the reverse strand, counting down.
GGGATGTACAGTGTCGTCCATCTTCCCGTTGACGCTATCCCGGATCTCTCCGAGAACCAGGTCATCGTCTTCACTGAATGGATGGGGAGATCTCCTGAAGTCGTCGAACAACAGGTCACCTACCCGATTTCTGCTGCCTTGCAGGGACTGCCGGAAGTGAAGGCGGTCCGCGCGACCTCCATGTTCGGAATGTCTTTCGTCTTCGTCATCTTCAATGACAACACTGACCTGTATTTTGCCCGCAATCGTGTCGTCGAAAAACTTGCTCTGGTGCGCACACTATTGCCCGCAAGTGCGACGCCGATTCTGGGGCCCGACGGCAGTGGCGTGGGGCATGTGTTCTGGTACACCGTAGAAGGAAAAACATACGATCTGGCCACGTTGCGATCCATTCAGGATTGGTACTTGCGGAACAAGCTTGTGTCTGTTGAGGGGGTGGCTGAAATTGCGAGCATCGGCGGCTTCGTGAAACAATACCAGGTCGATATCGACCCTCTCAAAATGCGGGCATACAATGTCACCGTGAACGAAGTGGCCTCAGCCATCCAGCGGAACAACAACGAGGTAGGAGGGAAACTTCTCGAAATAAGCGATGCTGAGTACTTTGTCCGGGGTCAGGGTTATATCGCCTCCATCGCTGATGTCGAGAATCAATTTGTCAGGCTAGGTGCGAATGGTATTCCGATTCTGGTCAAGAATGTCGCCACCGTGCAGCTTGGCGGGGATATTCGCCGGGGCCTGCTGGAGAAGGATGGTCAGGGGGAAGTTGTCGGCGGCATCGTCGTCATGCGAAGCGGGGCGAATGCCCGCGATGTCATCGACAGGGTCAAGCAGCGTATCGAGGAGATCACGCCCGGACTCCCACCCGGGGTTGAAATCATCGCATCGTACGATCGTGCGACGCTGATCGAGGCTGCGATTGGAACGCTGAGCCGCGCGTTGGTAGAGGCAAGTATCATCGTCGCTGTCGTCGTGACGATATTCCTCCTGCACTTCCGCTCGATCGTTCGCATTCTCATTGAATTGCCGCTGTCCATCCTTCTCAGTTTCATCCTGATGTATGTCTTTGGCATCACCTCGAATATCATGTCCCTGGGAGGGATAATCCTGGCGATAGGGGTCATCGTCGACTCATCGATTGTCCTCGTTGAAAACGCCTACCGGAACATCGCCAATGCACTTGCTGCCAGGGGGCATCTGACAAATGAGGAATATCGTGACATTTCGATCATGTCAGCCAAGCAGGTGGGAAGGGCGATCTTTTTTTCTGAACTGATCATCCTGGTTGGTTTTTTACCGGTGTTTCTCCTCACCGGCCAGGAAGGGAAACTCTTTCACCCGCTTGCGTTCACAAAGACCTTTGTCATGATCTCGTCAGCAGCAGTTGTGATCACCCTTATTCCTGTTCTCATGACCATGCTGATGAGGGGTAATTTCAAACCGGAATCCCGCAATCCGATAACGCGGCTCTCCATCCGCTTGTATCAACCCGTTATTCACTGGGTGTTGAAACACCGCACAGCGACGATCGCGATCAACATTGTTGCCCTTGTCATCACCATTCCCATGATGATGTCTATCGGATCGGAGTTCATGCCACCGCTGGATGAAGGGTCGCTCCTGTACATGCCGGTGACATTGCCGAATGCATCGGTATCTGAGGTCGCACGGATCCTGGCTGCCCAGGACCGGATCATTCGCACCGTGCCTGAAGTGCAGCACGTCCTTGGAAAGGCTGGTCGCGCTGAGACGGCAACGGACAATGCCCCCCTCAGCATGATAGAGACGATCATTATGCTCAAGCCCAGGGACGAATGGCGTCCCGGCATCACAAAGAGAGATATAGTTCAGGAGCTGGACGCAAAACTGCAGATACCGGGTGTTCGCAACGGGTGGACGCAGCCGATTATCAACCGGATCAACATGCTTTCGACGGGTGTAAGGACTGACATCGGGCTTAAACTCTTCGGCGACAACCTCGACACACTGGAACACTATGCAATCCAGGCAGAACGGATCCTGAAGGATGTCCCGGGATTGGCTGACGTGGTCGCGGAGCGTATCGGCGACGGTTACTATGTCGACATTGTTCCCAAGAGGGCGGTGCTTGCCCGGTATGGGCTGTCAATAGGCGACATTCAGGACATCGTGGAAGTTGGCATCGGTGGCCAGAATCTTGGCGTCGTTCTCGACGGAAGAATGCGGTTTCCTATCCGGCTCCGTTTTGAACGGGAATACCGCGACAACGTCGAAGAACTTGGGCGTCTCTTTGTTCCCGTCCGCACAGGCGGACGATCGGACAACGATTTGGGAGAGCTCATGCCAACGGGCTCCGGAGGTTCGCCGCAGGGAGGGGGCATGAGCGGGATGGCTTCTCCAGCTGCCCAGTCGTCAAAGCAGACATCGGTGGGACGATCTGCATTTGAGACGACATCGATCACAGGAGCACAATCATCGGGAGGGGGAGCGTTCGTGCCTCTCTCGGAACTGGCTGACATACAGATTGTTACAGGTCCGCCCATGATCAGCAGCGAAAATGGACAGTTGCGGGCCATCGTCTATCTGAATGTGCGTGGCAGGGACATGGGCAGCGCTATGGATGACGCAAAGAAGGCTGTGAGCTCGGGGCTTGACCTCCCTCCCGGTTACACCTATACATGGAGCGGGCAGTACGAGCACAAGGTGCGCGCGCAACAGACCCTGACGTACATCATGCCGATCGTTTTTCTCATCATCTTCCTTTTGCTCTATTTCACATTTAAGGATTATGTGGAAGCCGCAGTCGTAATGCTCTCCGTACCCTTTGCGCTCATCGGGGGCGTCTACATTGTCTTTCTCCTGGGATACAACTTCTCGGTGGCTGTCTGGGTGGGGTTCATCGCTCTGTACGGTATCGCCGTAGAAACAGGTGTAGTGATGGTGGTGTACCTTCACGAAGCACTGGACCGGAAGATCAAGGCACACAAAGCGGGCAAGCGAGGTCCCATTACGCTGCGGGACATCCATGATGCCACCGTCGAAGGCGCGGTGCTTCGCCTCCGGCCGAAGATCATGACCGTTGTGACGAGCATGATGGGTCTGATACCGGTCATGTGGGCGACGGGAGCCGGAGCGGATATGATGAAGCCTCTCACTGCTCCAATGATCGGGGGATTATTCACATCCGCAGTGCACGTGCTGGTTGTCACTCCCGTCCTTTTTGTGATCATGAAAGAACGTGCCCTGAAGAAAGGGACGCTCGAACTTTCCAGAATGGCTGATTTCATCAAGGAGGGGGATTGATCATGAACACGAAACACATCGTGATGTTGCTCTTGCTTCCGGGATCTTCCGCATTGACCCAGTCAGTCGACACGCTGGTGCAGGAAGCCCTGAAGAATAACCCCCAGGTCGCGTCGTTCGACCACCGCATTCAGGCTACGGACTCCCGAGCGCGGGCGGCCGGTGCCTGGCCTGCTCCAACGATCGGCGTTGAGTTCAGCCAGGTGCCGACGACGAGTGGCGATGTTCTGAATGATGCCATTGCGAACAACTACTCGATCTCGCAGATGTTCATGCTGGGAGGAAAGTTCTCCGCCATGTCGGAGGTTGAACGGAGACGCGGCGGTATTCTTGAGGAAAACAGATCGGCGTTTCTCGTCGATCTTCGCGGCAGGGTCAAAATGAACTACTATCGGCTCTGGCTTCTCGACAGACAGATCGAGGTCGGGGAACGGACGCACAATACCCTGAATCGTCTTGTGGAGGCGATGCGAATGCAGGTCGTGACCAATCGTGTGGCCCAGGCGGATCTGCTTTCGCTCCAGGCAGAGGCGGCCTCGGTGGGTGCACGGTTAAGCGACAAGCGGGCGCAACGGATCGGCCTTCTCGATGTCCTCAATGGTCTGCTCGGGCGCGATACCATGAATCGGGAGGTAAAAACCGACAGCCTTCCGGCATCCATTTCCCTCCAGGGAAGAGAGCGTGATCTCAGTGAGAGATTGACGAACACAAACCCTTCACTTCTGGCGATGAACCGGATGACGGAAATGAACGAAGCCATGATTGTTTCGGCGCGGAAAGACCTCATTCCCGATCTCATGGTGCAGGTAATGATCATGCGAATGCCGAACGGCATGCTTCTGACGTCCGGTTCACGGTCCGTTGATGCCATTCAGCATAGTGCAATGGGGATGCCCATGCAGAAGACGGAGTGGATGTACAGCATCATGGCGTCCATAACCCTTCCGTTCGTTCCCTGGGCGTCCGAGCGATCCACAGCGA
>JAGDMK010000100.1 GCA_017860635.1 Bacteroidota bacterium | reverse complement strand
GAGGCCGAACAGGCCCTGCGCCGCAAGGAAGTCCCCATCGGGGCGATCATCGTGCGGGAGAACCGCATCATCGGGCGGGGCTACAATCAGATTGAGTCGCTGCAGGATCCCACCGCACACGCAGAAATGATCGCCATCACCGCCGCGGCCACGCACCTCGGCAGCCGGCGTCTCGAGGAGTGCACCCTCTACGTCACCCTGGAACCGTGCGCGATGTGCGCCGGGGCGATCGTCCTTGCCCGCATACCCACGCTGGTCTTCGGAGCGTTTGACCCCAAAGCCGGTGCCTGCGGAACCCTCTATAATATTGTTCAGGATCAGCGCCTCAATCACCGCGTCGAATGTTTCGGGGGGATTGCGGAGGAACAGTGCGGTGCCCTGCTCAAGGCCTTTTTCTCTGATGTGAGGGGGAAGACAATCGGAAAGCCGGGCACTACTGCAAACAACAATGCAGGTGATCTGTAGAAGTTATCCTTCGGAATTCCTCAACCGCTCTGCGCGATCTGCCAGCTGCAACTGCTCCAGCAATTCATCCAGCCTTCCATCAATCACCTCGGCAAGGTTGTAGAGCGTCAGCCCGATCCTGTGGTCCGTCACCCTGTTCTGCGGGAAATTGTAGGTGCGGATCTTCTCACTCCTGTCGCCGCTCTTCACCATCATCTTGCGCTGGGCAGCGACATCGCCCACTTGAGCGGCGAGGGCGGACTCGTACAGCTTCGCTCTGAGCATCTTCATCGCGCGTTCGCGGTTCTGAAACTGCGACCGCTCCTGCCTGCACGCGACGATAATCCCTGACGGCTTGTGCGTGATCCGCACGGCTGTCTCAACTTTGTTGACGTTCTGGCCCCCTTTCCCTCCTGACCGGAAGGTGTCGATCTCCAGATCGGCAGGGTTGATTGCGACATCGAACTGCTCCACTTCCGGGAGGACGGCTACCGTCGCCGCGGAGGTGTGGACCCGTCCTTGTGCCTCCGTTGCAGGCACCCGCTGCACCCTGTGCACGCCGCTCTCGAACTTCATCAGGCCGTACACGTCGGTGCCGCTCAATCCGAAGGATATCTCTTTGATGCCTCCGATTCCCGTATCGCTGGCATCCAGGACATCGACCTTCCACCCTCTTTTCTCAGCGAACCGGGAATACATGCGGAAGAGATCGGACGCAAACAGCGCGGCTTCCTCGCCACCTGTACCGGCGCGAATCTCGACAATGACGTTTCTGCTGTCGTTGGGATCGCGTGGGACAAGCAGAGCTTTCAATTCCTCTTCCAGCGCGGCGACACGAGCTTTGACTTCATCGAGCTCGGCGTAGGCCAGCTGCTTCATCTCCGGGTCCGACGACGTTTCCGTGAGTTCCTTGAGTCCGGCCAGGTCTTTGCGGGCTTTGACATACAAATCGAAGGCGCGCATAAGGGGAGTGAGATCGCTGTGTTCCTTGCTGATCTCGCGCAGGCGGTCCTGATTGCCGAGAACGGCAGGATCGCTCAGAAGCCGTGTCAGCTCTTCGTAGCGTGCGCGTACCCGTTCCAGGCGTTCGAGCATCTCAGGCCGCTCCTGCAAGGGCTGGAGCCGAGGGATTGGTTACTGACTCTTCTGTAGTTGCGAGCGCGCTCTGCAGCGCGGCAAGCGCCACCTCCAGTTGTCCCTCATCGGGTTCGCGCGTAGTGATCGCCTGAAGCCAGAGCCCGGGGGCCACGAGAAGTCTTCCCCACCAGCTGCCTGCATGCCGTGCCGACATGCGGATCAACTCATACGAGACTCCCCCGACAAGGGGAATCAGGGGCAGGTGCGCTGCAAGCCGTATCCCCAGCGTCAAATTGCCCAACCACATGATCAGGAACCCATCGAGCAGCGCGAAGACAAGTATCGCCGAGACCATCACGACGAGCAGGAAGCTCGTGCCACAGCGGGGATGAAACCGGGACTGCGTCCGGGCCGACTCCACCGTGAGCTCCCGACCGCCTTCATACGCGAACACCGCCTTGTGTTCGGCTCCGTGATACGCGAAGAGGCGCTGCACATCCCGCATGCGCGCTATGGCCAGAAGGTACGTCAGGAAAATCGCTAGGCGGATCGCCCCCGCAAGCAGGTTGAACAGCACCGGACTCTGATCCGCGGAGAATACGACTGACGTGAGCACCAGCGGCGTTACGAAGAAGAGAGCGATGGCCAGGGCAAACGCAACGGTGACGGTCACACCGAGCATAAGCCGGTCTCTGGACGGCCGTTTGTTTTTGGGCGACCGTCTGTCATCGGACGACCGTCCTTCGTTGCACGACGGCTTCTCAGATATCTCCGTCTGCCCGGAAGCCTTCCCTGCGTCCGCCATGGCAACTTCAGCCGAGAAATTCAGCGTGCGAATCCCGACCACCAGCATTTCGATGATACCGAGGGCTCCCCTGAGGAGAGGATACTTCAGGGAAGGAACGCGTTTGGTGATCGAGACAAACGGCTCGCGGCGTACCATAATCGATCCGTCAGCTCTGCGGACGGCGGTGGCAATCATCCCCGGGGCGCGCATCATCACACCCTCGATCACCGCCTGCCCGCCGACAGTCATAGGGCCGAGCGGGTCAGTGGATTCGTTCTGTTTTTTCATAATATAGTAATATACGCGAATCTGCCCCGAATTGCCATTCCATGGGCTGGTGGAGACGCTTGCAGGAGACGCTGGCAACAGACGCTTGCAGGGGACGCTGGCAACAGACGCTGGCAGGAGACACTTGCAGGAGACGCTATCAAGAGCCCCGACAGCAGACTGCTCGCCCTCATTGTGTTTTGCATGAAAGCATGGGGCATCCGCCAGAGGCGGACGCGTTCCGACAGTGACCCGAGGCGATGTCCCCAACCGATGATCGCTGAGACTGCACCGGGGTCGTTCCTGTACATGCTGCATGAGAATTCAGGGAAGTGAACACGAAAGAACTGCCCGCAGGTCAGGATTCTGCTGGCGGCTTCTGCCCGGGACGGGCAAGGCGAAGAAGGCGTCTCGCCGCCGCCCACTCCCCCGGTTCGAAGAACCGCATGACGGCCAGCAGCGCGACGAACAGTCCCATCAATCCGGCTTTTACCAGGAGAGCCAGCAGTCCCTCGCCGGAGAACAAAGAAATGGTGTAGACGACAGCTGCAGCGACGGCGATCTTCGCGAGTCGCGCCGTTTCGTACCGGACGGGATAGATGCGTTGGACGATCACATACATCATGCCGGCCATCAGCAGATAGCTCAGCAGTGTCGACCAGGCCGCACCCATCAGACCGAGAGGAGGTATCAGAAGGAAATTCGCCGCGACGTGCACCAGCGCAGCGGTAATCGTCACCAGGGGAAGCCGTGCAGTCTTTTTCTCGATGTAGATCCCGGCAATCAGATTGTTGTAGATCCCAAGGAACACATAGGCCAGCAGGATGACCGGGACAATCTCGAATCCCTCCCAGAACCGCGGCGCAATCAGCGGGCGTCCCGCGAAAATGGGCCAGCGGATCAGGTCGTACAGATAGAAACTGAGCAGCAGAAAGACTGTGGTCGTGCACAGCACGAAATACGTCATCACACGTGCGAACAGGGGGCGTGCATCCGGATCCTTCGCATGGTTCAGAAAAAACGGCCGCCACGCAAAATCGAACATCGAGACCAGCAGCATCATGAAGATGCCGAGACGGTAGTTGGCCTGGAAAATGCCGACAGCCGCATCGCCGCGCAACGCCCCGAGTATGGGGCGGTTGATGACCTGCAGCATCATGCCGGCGATCCCCGCAGGCACTGAGGGCAACCCGAATTTCAGGAGGGCAGGCAGAATCCCCGTTGGCCAGCTAAGATCGAGAGACTGCACGATCACGGGGATGAGCATCAGCAGCGTGATCCCTGAGGAGAGAAGTCCGCTCAGGAATATGCCCTCCACACCCATCCGGAACCAGAACAGCATGACAACGTTGGACACGACATTCACGACAATGCCGGCCACCTTGATCGTGGCGAACAGCCGTGCCCGGTTCGACATGCGCAGCGCTGCAAACGGCACGATTGTCAGGGCATCCAGAAAGAGAATCCCCGCCCCCATGGGCACGACGTTCGCAAATCCCGCGGGAATGCCTGAAACCGCCGCCACGGGTTGTGCCAACGCTGCAATCACTCCTGAGAAGACCAGCGAGGTCACGCCGATCGCAAGAAACGGCACGGTGAAGACCTGTTTCCGATTCCCAAGTTCGAGCGTGGAGACGTACTTCATGTACGCTCCCTCCATCCCGTAGCCGTAGATCACGTTGAGAAACGCGATGTACGCATAGACCGTGGCAACAACGCCGAGATCTTCTGGAGAGAGGACGTGCGTGTAGAGGGGTGTGAGAAGGAAGGTGAGAAACCGTCCCAGGATCGTGCTGATCCCGTACACCGCGGTATCCGACCCGAGACGCTTGATCTTGTCAAGCATGGGGTGTCAGTTCGAGCGAAATATCCAGTGCGCGCACGGAATGCGAGAGGGCTCCCACGGAAATCAGGTCCACTCCCGTTTCCGCAACCGCGCGAACAGATTCCAGCGTGATGCCCCCTGAGGCTTCGACTTCGACCCGGTGCTGTATGAGAGCGACGGCTTCCCGCATCGCATCGACCGGGAAATTGTCAAGCATGATCCTGGTGATGCCCTGACACCGGAGCGCTTCGTTCACTTCGGCGAGATTCCTGGTCTCTACTTCTATGGGAAGCGCAAGACCGCGGGTGCGAAGTGAGGACATGCACCGTGAGACCGCCCCGGTGATGCTGCCGGCAGCGGCGATATGGTTGTCTTTGATCAACACCATATCATCCAGTCCGAACCGGTGGTTCACCCCGCCACCGAGCCGAACTGCCATCTTGTCGAGCACCCGCAGGCCCGGAGCCGTTTTGCGTGTGTCCGTGATCCGCGTGCGTGTCCCGGCCACGGCCTCAACATACTGTCGTGTGAGGGTGGCAATCCCGCTCATTCTCTGGAGCAGATTGAGCGCGGTCCGTTCAGCGAGCAGTATTCCTCTGACCGATCCATGCACGACGCCCAGAATGTCGCCCGGTTTCACGTGTGCACCATCGTCCATCATCTGGCCCGCAAGCATCCGCGCCTCGCACATCCGGAACACCAGGAAGGCAACCTCGAGTCCGGCCACAATCCCGGTCCCTTTGCAGAGAAATTCCGCCGATCCCTTCGCGTCCTCCGGAATGATCGATTCGCTGGTCACGTCGCCAATGCCGGCGTCTTCCCGCAGCGCTTCCTCTACGATGCGTTCGATGCGCCCCTGCTCATCCACGGCTGTTCTCATCGTCCACGAGCATGATCGGAATGTCGTTCCGCACGGGGTAGACCGTCCGGCACGCGGTGCACGTCAGTGTTTCCTGATCGGGTTTGTACTCCAGGTCCCCTTTGCATTTCGGGCAACAGAGGATCTCAAGGAGCTCTTTGCTCAGCATCGCCTGTCCTTTCGCGAAGTGACCATCCCAACCGTATCATCGGAGCGAAACCATGCCGGTCCCGTTTCCGCGCATCGACCTCTGTCTATGAGACGGTCACGCCCATCTTCGAGAATTTGTCAATGCGGCGTTCCACCAGCTTCTCGGGTTTCATCTTGAGCAGGAGTTTGAGTTCGAGCAGCAGCGTTTCCTTCAGGATCGACGCCATCTGCTCATGGTTCCGGTGGGCCCCTCCCAGCGGTTCAGGCACGATCACGTCGATGATGCCCTGCTTTTTCAGGTCCGGTGCGGTGAGCTGCAGCGCTTCTGCCGCCTGCTCTTTGTAGTTCCAGCTGCGCCAGAGAATGCTGGAGCATGATTCCGGCGAAATGACGGAGTACCACGCATATTCCAGCATCAGAATCCGGTCGCCGATCCCAAGTCCGAGTGCGCCGCCCGAGGCGCCTTCCCCGATGATAACGACGATGATCGGTGTCCGCAGTCTGGCCATCTCAAACAGATTCCGTGCAATCGCTTCGGCCTGTCCACGCTCTTCGGCTTCGATCCCCGGGAATGCACCGGGCGTATCCAGGAGCGTGATCACCGGCTTCCGGAATTTCTCCGCCAGCTTCATCAGCCGGAGTGCTTTGCGATACCCTTCCGGATTGGGCATCCCGAAATTCCTGTAGAGGTTGCCTTTGGTATCCCTCCCCTTCTGCTGGCCGATAATCATGACCGAATGATCGCCGAGCCTGGCCAGGCCTCCTACAATCGCTTTGTCATCCCGGAAGGACCTGTCGCCGTGCAACTCGACAAAGTCCGTCGTCATGTAATGCAGGTAGTCGAGCATGTATGGACGATCGGCATGGCGGGCCAGCTGGACTTTCTGCCACCGGGTCAGACTCGAGTACACGCTCTGCTGCAACTGCCGGACACGCTTCTCGATCTTTTCGATCTCCAGAGCGATATCCGGGTTGTCGGCATAGCGCCGCATCTCCTCCACCTTCTTTTCCAGCTCGATGATCGGCTTCTCAAAATCGAGTGTCATCTTGCCCATACGCGTCTCCTATCGTCTGACCAACTGCAGCAACGCTCTTACGAGGATCTCCACATCAAGCCACAACGATTGGTTCTTGGCATAGTACAGTTCAAAGCGTTCGCGCTCTTCCTTCGACAATTCCGCGCGTTGATTGAGCTGAACGAGTCCGGTCAGCCCGCGCGGACCGAGATACGGTCCTTCGGCGGTTGTCGCCCCCGGCACATGCTCCTCGTCCGGAGGCAACCCGACGAAACTGATCGTGCCGTTGAGCACCCGGGGGAGATCGTCTGCGATGCCCATCCACGAGCTGTCGCGCCTGACAAGCCGGAGTGCACGCAGACCCTTCACCGCCGGGTAGAGCGTCGCCATCAGCAGGAGCGAGACAATGACATCAAAGCTCCGTTTCACCACCCGGTTGAACGGCCGGTGAATGGAATAGTCGATCTGCACGAGCGGAAGCGGGTCCAGGTCGTCGATCCGCGTCTTGCCGATGATCGCCTCGAGGCTTGTCGGGACGAGCCGGAAGTTCACGTTCCGGCTGCTGCTCCGTGCTATCACCGCCAGAATCGTGGTATAGGGCAGGTCATCGGTAGAGAAGATCACGTCGGTGATGCGCCGTTCCTCGATGATCTTCCCCACATTTTCGACGCTGCCGACCACCTCGACTCCTGTCACCACCTCCCCGATGCGCGCACTGCTTGTATCGATAAATCCCACGATATCGTATCCGCCATCGACGCGTGCGCGGAGTTTCCGCAACACCTCCTGCCCCGCCGTCCCAACGCCAACGATGAGCGTGCGGCTTCCGAAGAGTGACCGTTTCCCCGGGGATCTGCCTCCCCTGCGCCCCCACAGTCGCACAAGCAGCCTCCATCCCGGTACTACGACGAATGCAAGAAGCCCGGAAATCAGCACCACCGCCCTGCTGAACGCAAACGTCTTCACAAAGAACACGATTGCCGAAATGACAAGATAGCTCACGACGACGGCCGCCCCGGCCCGTGCAATGGCAAACCGGTGCGTCGCATACAGTCCCGCAAATGCACCAACGGCAACAACCAGCAGGCCGGGAACCGTCCACACGATCGGATAGGCGTACGACTGATACCTGAACACCTTCCCGAAGTAGAGCCATTCCGCCAGGATGATCGCCCCTGCCACGAGGCAGAAATCGATCAGTGCAAAGAGCAGGGGCTGCAGCACCCTGTTCAGTGATGCAGCAGCGGCACGGAGCACAATGCCCAGCCGGAGAAAGAACACCCCGAGACGGGAGTGGCTGAAGTGTTTCTGCACGAACAGCTCCATCGCTCCGTAAAAGACCCGCACCTCATCGATGTTACTTCTCCGCGTGCTCTCGCCCTTGAAGTGCACGATCTGTGTTTCATGCACGTAGTAGACCTGGAAGCCGGCCTGCCGCACACGGTAGCACCAGTCCAGATCCTCCCCGTACATGAAGAACGTCTCATCGAGGCCCCCCACACGCGTGTACGCACTCCGGGTCATCATCATGAAACTGCCGCTGACCGCATCCACCGGATAGGATTTGTTGGGGTCCAGATAGGTCAGGTTGTATCGACCGAACAGCCTCGATGACGGAAACAGCGCACTCAGCCCGAAGATCTTCGTGAATGCAACCCATGGCGTCGGAAAACTCCTCCGGCAGGCGAGCTGAAACGAACCATCCGGATTCAGAATCTTACACCCCGCAAGGCCAGCCTCGGGGTGATCCCGCAGGAAACGGAGCATGACCCGGAATGTATCTTCCTGAACGATCGTGTCGGGATTGATCAGGAGGATGAAGTCGCCCGATGCTTCCTTCAGAGCAAGGTTGTTGGCGCGGGCAAACCCGACATTCGTTGGGTTTGTGATCAGCCGGACCTGCGGAAACGTCGCGCGCACCATCCCCGCACTGCCGTCATCGGATGCGTTGTCCACGACAATGATCTCGCCGTGAAGTCCCTCCATCGCCCTCAGGATGGACGTCAGGGAGTTCTCAAGGAATTGCCGGACATTGTAATTGACGATGATGACAGAGAGATCCATGGCCCGCTACAGTCGGTTCATCATGCTCTGAAACCGCAGTTTCCAGAGCATGAAGATGGCTTCATAGACAATCGCGCGGGACATCTTGGATTGACCCGACCGGCGGTCGTGAAACACGATGGGTATTTCCGTCAGGCGGAATCCCTTCTTCCAGGCCTTATAGCTCATCTCGATCTGGAACGCATACCCGTTCGAATGAATCCGGCCGAGATCGATGGCTTCCAGGACTGTCCGACGATAGCACTTGAATCCGCCTGTCGCATCATGCAGGGGGAGTCCGAGCATGAACCGCGTGTACACATTGGCGAAGTAGCTCAGGAGCAGCCGGTTGATCGGCCAGTTCAGCACGCGGACGCCGTTCGTATAGCGGGAGCCGATGACCAGGTCGGCCTGTTCCACAGCCCGGAGATAGTTGGGAATCTCCGCGGGATCGTGCGAGAAGTCAGCATCCATCTCAAAGACAAACGCGTACCCGTTGCGGATCGCGAACCGGAAGCCTTCAACGTACGCGGTCCCGAGTCCCATTTTGCCCGCCCGCACGATCAGATGGACGCGGTGTGACCCGGTCTCGAACTGCCGGACCAGGTCGGCGGTCCCGTCGGGCGATCCATCGTCCACAATCAAAATGTCGATCGCTGGCGCCTGGGAGAGCACCGCCGGGATGAGGCGGGGGATGTTCTCGGCCTCATTGTATGTCGGAATGATAACCAGTGCCCGCCCGCCACCGCTGTCAGCGCCCTGCATAGAACTCCCTGATGGTATCACAGACAAACACCTGCTGCTCTTCGTTCAGTTCCGTATGCATCGGAAGCGAGAGGACCTCGAGTGTCGCCTGTTCTGTCACCGGAAAATCGCCCTGTTTGTTTCCGGCCATGGCAAAGGCCTGCTGAAGGTGCAGGGGGACGGGATAGTAGATGGCGTGAGGGATGCCACGTTCCTTCAGCCGCGCGGCAAGGTCATCCCGCCGCGGTGCCCGCACTGTGTATTGATGGAAAATATGCTCCCGGCCGGGCGCGATAAAAGGAGGAGTCACCGGCGTGCCCGCGAGCATTGCGGTGTAGCGGCCGGCCGCGCGGCGGCGTTCCGCATTCCAGGCGTCCAGATGCCGGGCCTTCACGAGCAGAATCGCAGCCTGCAGGGTATCCAGCCGGCTGTTGACCCCCAGAATCTCGTGGTAGTAGCGGACCCTGGAACCATGCGCAGCCACCATACGCATCCGTTCGGCGAGTTGTGCATCGTGCGTCACAAGCATGCCGCCATCGCCAAACGCACCAAGATTTTTGCTCGGGAAGAAGCTGATGCAGCCGACATCCCCGATCGCGCACACTTTCGTACCGTGGTACGTCGCCCCGAGCGCCTGTGCGCTGTCTTCAATGACCTTCAGTCCGTGTTCACGGGCGACGGCCATGATGGGATCCATCTCGGCGGGCTGCCCGTAGAGATGAACCGGGATGATGGCTTTGGTGCGCGGCGTGATGGCAGCGGCAATGCGGGATGGATCGAGATTGAACGTCTGCGGATCGATATCCACATACACCGGCCTGGCGCCCAGCAATCCGATCGTCTCCGCCGTGGCGACGAACGTGAATGGTGTGGTGATGACCTCATCTCCCGGACCGATCCCCATGGCCATCATGGCGATCTGGAGGGCGTCAGTTCCGGACGCGCACGCCACGGCATGGGGAACCCCGAGATACGAAGCGATGTGCTTCTCGAGTTCACCGACTTCCTTTCCCATAATGAACTGACCGGAGTCCAGTACGCGGTGGATTGCCGCATCGACTTCGCCCTTGATCTTCTGATACTGCCCGACCACGTCGACCATCTGCATCTTCATCGTGAACCTTGCTTTCTTATCGTGGCGTTTGTCATGAGTACATGTTTCGCTGGACCACATCCACTCTTCCGTACTTCTCCTGCTCCTCACTGATTCATGTTTGTCCGTGCTGTGTCAGACTTCTCAACGCGCCCCTGCAACCTGGCCGAACCGTCTCTGTG
>JAGDMK010000286.1 GCA_017860635.1 Bacteroidota bacterium | reverse complement strand
AGGATTACATCGAAGCGGCAAAAGAGCTGAAGATCACCAACATGCGCTGGCCGGGCGGGAATTTCGTGATGGGCTACAACTGGCAGGACGGGGTTGGACCCAAGTCGCAGAGGCCGGTCCGGATCAACCTCGCCTGGGGTGGACTCGACAACAATCATGTGGGCACGGACGAATGGATGGCGCTCAACAGGGCGATGGGAAGCGAGAACATTGTCTGCGTCAACTTGGGGCTTGCCACCATCAACGATGCGTGCGGCTGGGTAGAATACTGCAACTATCCCAAAGGAACCTATTGGTCCGACCTGAGGGCCAAAATGGGCAATCCGAAACCGTACGGCGTCGCGATCTGGGACCTTGGCAATGAGGTCGACGGTTCGCCATGGGAGCTGGGGCATAAGACCGCCGAAGAATACGTCAGGATTGCCAGGGAAGCTGCCAAGGCCATGCGCTCGGTTGATAACAAGATCAAGTTCGTTGCCTCCGGATCATCGTACTACGAAAGCACCGGCCAGTGGGTTGAATGGAACCGGAAAGTGCTGAGAGGACTGGGAGATTTGATCGACTATTTGTCTATTCACCGCTACTGGGAAAACTCGCCCAACTACTACTCGTTCATGGGGGCGAGTGCGATGGACTTCGAGGAGAAGGTCAAAGTGACAGCGGCTGAAATTGAAGCAGTCACAGCGATGAACAACCTGAAGAACCCGATCTATATATCCTTTGACGAATGGGGAACCTTCGGCAGGGATTTTCGCTCCGTACTGCCAATAGCGCAATGCCTCAACTCGTTCATCCGGCATGCAGATGTGGTGAAAATGGCCAACTTCACCATGTTTACGTCCCTTCTGGCGAGTGATAGAGACCGGAAGACCTTTAAGGCGCCGCTGTTCCATCTGTTCAAACTGTTCTCTACCAATTGCCGCGGGAATTCGATTGACACATATGTGGAATGCGACACGTTCAATATCGACAAGCACAAGGGCATCCCGTATCTCGACGTGACCTCGGTGTATGCGAAGGAGACGAACACGGTCTATGTGAACGTTGTCAACAGACACAGAGACAAGACCATTACCGCCGAGATCAACAATACCTCCGGCAAGCTCGCCGGGAAAGCGGAAACGAGTCTCGTGACCGCATCTTCTCTCGAAGAAGCGTTCACCCCTGATAAGCAAGAACAGTACAAACCCGTGATCAAAGAAGCGAAGGTCGAGGGAAACGGGATCACCTGCTCATTCCCGCCGCATTCATTTACGCAGGTGAAGGTGAAAGTTGAGCACCCCGTTAAGGTCTCGGGGAAATAGCCAAAGAACTCAACTCGTTCGAGCGGTTGACGTGGTGGCAATAGGCCAAGAAGAGATACATGTTCCTGGAGAGCATTCTGCTCGCCTGATCCGATGAGGACGATTATGTCTATGAGAACTGCATTGTTGCTCCTTACTGCCCTGGTCGTGCTGCAATGCCAGGCATCCTCTCCCGAACCGGTCCAGAAATGCCGGGTCATCGTCTTGACGGATATCGAGGCGGATCCCGATGATACTCAATCGATGGTTCGGTTGCTTTTGTATTCGAACGTCATTGACATCAAGGGAATTGTTGCCACCACATCGACACATATGAGAAACCAGATTCACCCGGAGTCCGTAGAGAGAGTGATCCGAGCGTATGGCAAGGTCAAGGTGAATCTGGCAAAGCACGAAGCGGGATATCCCGACGCCGAGGCGCTCCTGAAGCTGGTAAAGCGGGGTCTTCCGGAGTACGGGATGAAGGGAATTGGGGAGGGGAGAGATTCGCAAGGTTCAGAATGGATTCTCAAAGTCTTGAACGAAAATGATGCGCGCCCGTTGTGGATATCTGTCTGGGGAGGGGCAAATACGCTTGCACAGGCGCTCTTCAAGATCCAAAAGACGAGAAGTGAGGCGGATGCTCAGAAGCTCGTCGCGAAACTGAGAGTCTACACGATTTCCGATCAGGATGATACCGGGATCTGGATAAGGAACAATTTCCCGGATCTCTTCTTTGTCGTAACCCCGGGCGGATATGGGGGATCAACCTGGAGTGCGATCACGGAATTCGCGCCCGGGTTCAACAGTGAGGTCATCAGCAACAAGTGGCTGGCGAACAACATACAGCAGGGACATGGACCGCTGGGTGCTGTCTATCCTGATGTCGCGTATGGCATGGAAGGAGACACGCCGTCCTGGCTGTCGTTGATACCGAACGGGCTCAACGCGCCGGAGCATCCGAACTGGGGAGGCTGGGGCGGCCGCTATGAGCTGTTCAAGCCGGCTCTTGCTGATATGGATGTCAACGGGTTTACAGGTGGTGTGCCCATAGAACCAGAAACAAGAGCAATATGGACTAATGCCATCGATCGGTGTGCTCCGTATCTCTATGGCGACTATGGCAGAGCAATTCGTGTGGACTCCACCGTACGATCAGGGAACAAAGTCACTTTGTGGCGGTGGAGGGAAGATTTCCAGAGCGATTTCGCCGCACGAATGGATTGGTGCACGAAATCGTACAAGGAAGCCAACCACCCACCGGCGCCTATCCTGACCCATCCCGGCGAGCTATCCCTGCAACCTAGCGAACCGTTCTGGCTAGATGGCAGCACGAGCAGTGACCCTGATGGGGACAACCTCAGCTATGTCTGGTTCCAGTATCCGGAGGCCGGCACATACAAGGATCTTATCAAGATCAATGGGTCTGAGAATCTGGCCAGACTGTATATCACTGCGCCGGAGGTCAAACAGAAACAAACGGTCCATTTCATTCTGAAAGTGACGGATAAGGGGAGCCCGCCGCTCTCTCGCTACAGACGAGTGATTGTGAACCTCATGCCAAAACAAAACGGATAGCATACCCCCGACCATAAGAAGGTATAGCCGTGAAGCGAATATCTCTCTTCGTCTTTCTCTTGTTTGCGTCCAGCGTTTGTGCCAATGCTCAGAACTTTGTCAGGCAAGCGCCTGAGGGCTTTGATTCGCTGCGTGCCGACCTTCCCCATGGAAGAATAGACACAATTCACTACGCGTCGAAAACTGTTGGAGTCACCCGGAAAGCCCTCATCTACACTCCTCCGGGATTCTCGGCGGACAAGAAATACCCGGTGCTCTATCTTTTGCATGGTATCGGTGGTGACGAAAAGGAATGGCTCAATGGTGGCCAACCCCAGGTTATCCTGGACAATCTCTATGCAGAAAAGAGCATCGAACCCATGATCGTCGTCCTGCCGAATGGCCGGGCGATGAAGGACGACCGTGCGGTGGGGGATGTCTTCGATAGCGTCAAGGTGCAGGCATTCGCGACATTTGAGCGAGATCTGCTCGACGACCTGATTCCTTTCATCCAGAAGACATTCCCGGTCTACGCGGATCGGGAACATCGGGCAATTGCCGGCTTGTCCATGGGAGGGGGACAATCACTGAATTTCGGCCTGGGCAATCTTGACGTGTTTGCCTGGATCGGAGGGTTCTCCTCCGCACCAAATACGAAGAGACCTGAAATGCTGGTGCCCGATCCCGAACAAGCAAGGAAGAAGCTGAAGCTGCTCTGGATATCGTGCGGTGACGATGACGGGCTGATCATGTTCAGCCAACGCACACATAATTACCTCGAACAGAAGAAGGTGCCCCACATCTACTACATCGAGCCTGGAGTACACGATTTCAAAGTCTGGAAGAACGGCCTGTATATGTTTTCCCGGCTCATCTTCAAGCCTGTTGACGAGTCCACCTTTTCTCGATACAGCGTTGTGGGAGAGCCGGCTTCAACAAACGTGCGAGGCGTTGCTGTTCAAGTAGGTGAGAGTGCCATCGAAACACAGTGAGCAACCTGTCATGAGAGGATTCCTGTTGAGTGTAGTCGTGGGCAGTGCCCTTCTGAGCGGCGAGGTGTGCGCCCAGGAGAGACTCTACCAGAATGCTTTTCCCCTGGGCGATGTCGCTCTGCTCGAGGGCCCCTTCAAACA
>JAGDMK010000099.1 GCA_017860635.1 Bacteroidota bacterium | reverse complement strand
AACCTGATCGCCGAGGCGCTCAGCATCGCTGAATGGCACCGCCTTTCAGAAGATCAGAGAATGATGTGCATCCTGCCGATCCATCATGTCAAGGGCATTGTGCTGACGCTGCTGACCCCCCTTGCTGTTGGCGGGGGTGTGGTGCTCAATCAGACATTTCAGGCAGAAAAGTTCTTTGAGCGCATAGCAGGGGACCGTGTGACGGTGGTCAGCGTGGACGCCGGCCTGCTGCTGTCGCTGATCCAGGCAAAGCTCCCGGTGGACATGTACAAGCTAGCCCACTTCCGGCACCTCATCTGCGGTGCCGGACCGCTTACGGTCGATCTTGCGCACAAATTCGAGATCGCCTTCAAGAGGCGGGTGATCCACGGCTACGGTCTCTCTGAAGCCACCGCATACTCCTGCTTCGTCCCGTTCGACCTCTCCCCCGCCGAACACAAATCCTGGCTCTCCGGACATGAGCTGCCGTCCGTGGGGATGCCCATCTCGGCAAATGAGATGATGATTCAGGATGGAGAGGGAAATGAACTTGGCGAAGGAGAGCAGGGAGAGATCGCCATCCGGGGCCACAACGTCATGCAGTCGTACGACGCGGATCCGGACGCCACGGCATCGGCTTTCCGCAATGGCTGGTTTCTCACAGGCGATGTGGGCTATTACAGGTATGACGGCGAAGGAAGGAAGTTCTTCTTTGTAGCAGGGAAGAAGTAGCAGGCAGGCAAAAAAACTCCGGGCGCTCGGTGTGAGGCCCGGAGTTCGTGCGAATGACGGCCACCCGGTACGGAGTCTCAGATCCGCCTCCGAAAATCAGAACGTTCCGACGAAGAGTCCCCCCTGAATCATAAATCCCTTCCCGGAGATATCGCTGGGCACGCCGAGAAGTTCATACTCCCCATCGACCTGCCATGACGGGAACGACATCCCGACATACGCCGCGCCGACCCGCACGGCCAGCCAGCTGAGTATCGCATACTCCACGTTTACAGTCGGGGCCCAGAGGAAGAACGAGCCGTCGAGCGTCCTTGACATGTTTCCCGGATTCCCTGCAGTCCATGACCCGAACAGTTCCTGTTCTCCCACCCAGGTGTTTGAACCGCCGTTGCTCTGCCGAAGCGTGAGCTCCGTTGCGCCCCACCCCAGCATTCCGCCTAACGCCACGTCGAACCGTTCCACGATGGGAACGACATATTCGAAGGTCAGGCCACCAAGGCCGACAGTCAACCTGGCATCCCGCCGGATTCCGTTGGCCTCAAGGGCCGTGCTTTTCAATCCACCGGACATCCCCATCCCGCCGACACGGACATTCGGCAGCACCATGATGTACGCGGCACCGGCACCACCGGTCATCAGCACGCCGTCATCCTTCAATGCGGCGCCATGTCCTGCCGTGAGGAATGTGTTGATCGGCTTTACGTCCACAAACAACCAGCCTGGCGTGTATCCGCCGTAGAGTCCCATTTTCACCATGCGGGAACGCTTGGGCGGAATCGGCTCTTCCTGAGCGGGAGCCAGTTGGTTGATGAGTAGAATGAGTGCAAGAACACTGAGAAATCTTCTCATGGTAGTCGCTCCGGCTGAGTCTGTGTACAACCACCCGAATTTCGTTCGCATCAAAATCGTACAAATGTACAAAACCCCCCTGTGATATTCAAACATCATTGGGGCGGTTTGACACTCCACAACAGCTTCTCTATATTCAAGCAGCCGTTCGTGGGGCGGATTCTGACCGTCTGTCGATGGATCCGGGGCCAGGCGTTCGTCCCAGGACTTCGTTCAAGGCAGCTCGTTCAGGCTGCAAATCCAAGCGACCACGCTTCCGTCAAAACCATACAGCAATCTTGAATCAACCGACAGGATCACCGGTGACACGACAGTGTTTGCTCCTGGCCTTCACTTTAACACTGCCACTACTCGTGGCGTTCCCTCAGATTGACGGGGAGAGGCTCACGGGCGTGGTTTTGTTCCCGGGTCGGCCTCTCTTTTCTCCCCTTCCCGCAAGTCCGGAAGAACCCCGTCTCGGGCTGCGCCGTGAATTTGGGTCCATGCGAATGCGGCTGGATATCGGCGCTGCCTACGACATCCTTGCATACCAGCCGGCATCCGACACTTCGATCAGTTTCCGCCTCGGTGCCGAGCTGTTTGCTTTTGCGCTGACCACATCCTATCAGGGACTCCACCTCCAGGTGGATGCCGTCGATGGATACTTCGGCGGGCACCTCGTCTACCAGCAGCGTCGTGCCGCCTCATCCACATTGCTCCGGCTCCGGATTCTTCACCTGAGTTCACATTTCATAGACGGGCATTTCCGGCTCGAGACAAAAACATGGATCGACGGACAGATCCCCCGCCCCTACTCCCGCGACTGCGCCGAGCTGACTGCGGCATATACGCTTGGTCCGGTTGACTGGTCGGTGATGCTGTATGCCGGGTTCCTCCACGCATGGTTCGTGCGGCCGGCAGACATGACTCGTTTCAACACATGTCAGGGCGTCGTGGCCAGGACTGCGCGATGGATAGGGCCGGTTCTGGGTCGCCCGACCAATCTCTATCTTGCGGATCACTTCATGCTGTCGGGTGTCGGCAAGCTCTCAGGCACAAACATCCTTGAAGGTGGCGTCAAGTTCGGGGAGTGGGACGGGGGCGGGATGAAGCTTTACGTGAGCTACCAGAGCGGCATGGAGATCTATCATCAGTACTATGACGTGAAGCGCAACAATGTGGGTATCGGCTTTGCGCTGGATGTGTGGTGATACACGTGATCTGTGTTCCTCATCACAGATCTGATTCCCTTCGAGCCAGCCCGGACACCCGGGAGAGTGAAACGGGGGTGAAACCCGTATCCATCCCCTCACCTGCCATCGTATGCCGTGTGCGCGAAAGGTTGAACAGTGCGACCTGCTGCAGTGGAGAGCGAAGAGATATCTCTACGGTGCTGCTGGAACGACGCTAGAAGCCCAGGGCTTCCGCACGTGCTCTCATCGCCGCAATCACAAACCCGATGTGCTCCTCCAGCGGGACTCCGAGTTCCGCAGCACCGTTCGTGATGTCCTCCCTGCTCACCGCCCGGGCAAAGGCCTTGTCCTTCAGCTTCTTCTTGACGGAGGAGACCTCCAGGTCCGCGATCTTGTTCGGACGGATCACAGCGGCAGCCATGATGAACCCGCACAGCTCATCACAGGCAAAGAGCACCTTCGCCATCTGTGAATCCCGCGGGATGTTCGTCGCCGGGACATGGGACATGATCACGCGGCGCACATCCTCGCTCAAGCCCTTCTCCTTGAGGATTTCGGAACCCTTGACGGGATGATCCGGGTACTCGGGGAACATCTCATAATCGAAGTCGTGGAGCAAGCCGACGACGCTCCAGAGCTCTTCGTCCTCGCCGAGTTTCCGGGCGTACGCGGCCATCGCGGCCTCCACAGCGAGGGCATGTTTCCTCAAAGGATCTGTCTTCGTGTATGCACAGAGAAGATCAAAGGCTTCCTGGCGCGTCATGCGATTCCTCTCATGATGGCGTAACAGTTGCGACAAGTGACGAGATATCTGCCTCGATGAGGCTGAGCAGCTGAGGAATGTTCCGGACGACTTCGTCTGTCAGTCCGGCACCGGTGTCGAACTGACATCCTTCAATTCCATAGAGGAGCAGGACGTCCGGCAGCCGGTCAAGCTGGCGGCCCATCTCAACTGCCTCCGCGACTCCGAAGCCGTGGGTGGACGAATGCAGGAATCCGCGGGGAAGGCTCTTCGTCCGGAGATCGATGCGGTGCACCGTTCCCCGTGCCGCCCCGGAACAGATCGCATCCACGATCAGCACGCGGTCGTATCCCTTCCAGGATTCCAGGAGCGACGTTCCCTCCCCGTTCGCCTCCATCACCCGTACTCCTGGATAGCCGCGCCGCCGGATCTCCCGTGCGGTCAGAATCCCGAGACCATCATCGGTGCGGAATTCGTTTCCCACACCGATGAGCAATATCGATCCCTCTATTCCCATTCGATCCTGACAAAATGTGTCGCGCAGGAGATGCACGGATCGTAGTTCCGCACCACCTGTTCGACTTTCCAGGTCAGCTGCTCCCGTTCCATGTCGATGTTCGCAGTCACGAATTTCCGGAGATCGGCTTCGATGGTGGGAAGATTCTGGGCCGTCGGCGGGACGATCTTTGCATCCGTGATCAACCCTTCATCATCCAGGCGGTAGCGATGGTACAGTGTGCCGCGCGGTGCTTCGCTGGCGCCGAATCCAATCCCCGGCACAGGCGTGACGGGAATGGATGGTTCTGGAGGCTCCTCGTATTCCGCGATGATCTGCAGCGCGAGGTCGAACGCGTAGACTGTTTCGATGCTGCGCACCACGATGCTTTTGAACGGGTTGTTCACGACAGGCAGCATCTTCACGTCCTGAGCAACTTCCTTCGCGAGAGGCGTGAGCTTGTCGAAATTCAGGTTGTACCGGGCAAGAGGTCCGACATGATACGCGCCCAGCCCCTTCAGCACGGAGTGCAGCGCGTTGGAGTGACCGATGTGACGTTCTTCGAAGTGGAACTCATATTCCCGCACCGCAATGTCAAGGCCGTGCGAGGTGATGAAACGGTCGCCCAGCATTGGGTATTCGGAAGGATGGTTCAGGGAGACGTATTCGTACGGAACTTCGAGATCGGGAAACTCGAAGGTCGACGTCAGCTTCACCGTCTCGATGGCCTTGTCTCTCCCCCACTTCAGGTTCTCCACCATCGCCTGAAGATCGGTTTTTCCCGGCACCTTGTAGAACCCGCCGACCTTGACGTTGATGGGATGGATTTCCCGGCCGCCGAGCAGCGTGACGATCTCGTTCCCGATTTTTTTCATGCGGAGGGCGTCCTTCACAAGGTCGGGCTTGTCCTTCGCGAGAAGCAGTGCATCTTCATAGCCGAGAAAATCCGGGGCGTGGAGCATGTACACGTGCAGGACGTGGCTTTCGATCCACTCACCGCAGTAGATGAGCCGGCGCAGCTCCCGCAGCTGTCCGTCTACCGTCATCCCGAACGCATCTTCCATTGCATGGACCGAGCTCATCTGGTAGGCGATCGGGCAGATCCCGCAGATTCGTGCGGTGATGTCCGGCGCCTCTGCATAGCTGCGGCCCCGCATGAATGCTTCGAAGAACCGAGGAGGCTCGTAGATCCGCAGCTTGGTGTCCGTGATCTTCCCATCGGCGATCTTGATGAAGATACCCCCTTCTCCTTCAACACGGGCGAGTGTATCGACCTTGATGACTCTATTTTTCATGAGCTTCACTCTCCTTGCGGAACGCTTCCGCGTACGCGTTGAAGCCGCGGTACATGAGCATGATGTCGTGGCGCTCCTTGCCCATCGCGCGGAACTGTCTGCTCAACGGCGGCGGATTGGTGTTCTCCATCGGTCCAAAGCAGCCATAACACCCGCGGTTGTACGAAGGGCAGATGGCGCCGCATCCGACCTGCGTCACCGGACCCAGACACGGGATCTGCTTGGCGACCATCACGCAGACATTCCCCCGCAGCTTGCATTCCATGCAGACGCTGTGTGTCGGGATATTCGGCTTGCGCTTGTTGAGGGCGGCATTCACGACTTCCAGCAACTGGTTCTTGTTGATCGGGCATCCCCGCAGCTCAAAATCCACGTGCACGTACGATCCCACCGGCATGGAGCGATCGAGCGTGGAAATGTACTCGGGAGAAGCGTAGACCAGCCGGGTGAAGTCTTTGACATCCTTCCAGTTGCGAAGTGCCTGGATACCGCCGGCCGTGGCACATGCACCGATCGTGATCAGCACCTTCCCCATCTTCCTGATCTCACGGATCCGCTCCACGTCGTGGGGCGTGGTGATGCTCCCCTCGACAAGCACGATGTCGTACGGGGGTTTCACCACACGGCGTGACGCCTCGGCAAAGTTCGCAATCTCCACAGCGCCCGCAACCGCAAGCAGCGCATCTTCGGCATCGAGCAGGGACAGCTGGCAGCCATCACAGGATGCGAACTTGAACACCGCAACTTTGGGTCGTTTGGCAGGCATCTCTCAGAGCTCCTTCCTGTCCAGCAGAGGTCGCACCCGCGGCAGCGGATACACGGGGCCCTCTTTGCAAATGAACGTCGGGCCATACTGGCAATGGCCGCAGAACCCGACGGCGCACTTCATGTTGCGTTCCATCGAGAGGTATGTCTGCGTCTGCGGGATCCCGCGGCGGTCGAGCTCATCGACCGTGTACCGCATCATGACCTCGGGTCCGCACACATAGGCGATGGTCTCCCGCGCGTCAAGTTTGATGTACTGGAAGAGCGACGTGACGACGCCGATGTGCCCCTTCCACGATGAATCACCACGGTCCACCGTGACAAGCACCTCAACGTTGAAGTCATTCGCCCACTTTTCCAGCTCGACACGGTACAGAAGGTCGAGCGGGCTCCTCCCGCCGTACAGCACGATGATGCGTCCGTACTCCTCCCGCCTCTTGATGAGCGTATAGATGATGGGACGCAGGGGGGCGAGGCCAATGCCGCCCGAGGCAATGCAGACATCTTTGCCTCTCGCGCAGTCGATGGGCCAGCTTGAACCGTATGGCCCGCGGATCCCGATCACGTCTCCCCGCTTCATCTGCGCAAGTGCTGTCGTCACGAGTCCGACGCGGTGGATCGTATGATCCAGCACCGCGGGCTTCGCGGGGTCTGAGCTGATGGAGACCGCGGCCTCCCCCACGCCGTAGACGTACACCATGTTGAACTGGCCGGGAAGGAACCGGAATCCCTGGCCGTAGTCTCCCATATCCAGGGTCAACGTGAATGTGTCGTCGTTTTCCCAGATAGTTTTTCGAATGAGGACGGGGTGTGTGGTCATGGGGTCCAGCACCTCGACCTCGGCCGCCTGAGTCTTCCGGTTCATCTTGGGGCTCCGCCGGTCGCGTCGTACAAGTCGATCAACTGAAGCCGGGTTGCGTCAATGCGCCGTTCCATGACCCGTGAAAGCCGCCTCAGCATTTCATAGCCGAATTCAGGATCCTTTGCACACTTGTTCCTCAGGCATTCACCGTCCAGGACAATGGCCCGAGTCTCGAGAACCACAACGCCGCTGAAGTGCCAGCGGTACGGCGAGATCAGCCAGGACCATCCAAGAACTTCTCCCGGTCCGACAGTCTGGATGCGGACCGGCGCTTTCCCCGGCACGTCCATCTGCAGCGCCACGCGTCCGCTCCGGATCAGATAGAACTTGTTAGCGACCTGGCCTTCTTGTATGATCGTGGAATCGTCGGCGAAACGGGCGTTGGATGCGCACCCGATCAGCAATTGCATATGCTCGAACGCGAGCCCATCCAGAAAAGGATGCTGGCGCATGATTTCGGAGAGATCTTCTTTTTCCATGGCTCGATTCCTATCCGTTTAATGTTGACATGCTGTTTTCGCGGATTGCAGTTGCCTCCGCAGTGATATCGATGCCGACCGGACACCAGGTGATGCAGCGGCCGCAGCCGACGCAGCCCATGGTTCCGAACTGCTCTACCCAGTTGGAAAGCTTATGCGTCATCCACTGACGGTACCGCGTCCGGGTGGACATCCTCATGTTTCCGCCCGCCACCTTTGTGAAGTCCGTGGTGAAACAGGAATCCCATCGGCGCCAGCGCTCCGCATGGTCGCCGGTCAAATCCGTCACATCCTCCACTGTCGAACAGAAGCACGTCGGGCAGACCATGGTGCAATTTGCGCAGGACAGACACCGCTTTGCGATATCCTCCCACCGGGGATGCTCGAAGTTGTCCTGCAGGACGCGCGGCAGCTTCTGGGTATCGAGCGTCCGGCCCATCTTGTCTTCGGCAGCCTTGAGGATCCTGTCGACCTGCACCTTTTCGGCATCCTGCGCTTCGCGGTGCGTGACTTTCTGGAGAAGGCTCTTTCCGAGAGGACTCCCGACTTCGACCAGGAAGTGGTGCTTGCCATCGGCCATCACCTCCGTCAAAGCGAGATCGAAGCCCGCCTTTGCCCGGGGTCCGGTGTTCATAGAATCACAGAAACAGGTGCCTCCCACACGGACGCAGTTCACGGCGATGATGCAGGCAGATTTGCGCAAGGTCTTGTAGTGCTTGTCGGTGTACTTCCCGTCCATGAAGATCTTGTCCTGGATCGCGATCGCCGCCAGCTCGCACGACCGCACACCGAAGAAGGCATACCGTGGCAGCGTGCCGGTGGGCGCAGGGTCGACCTCGAATCCCTTTCCCGCCTTCTGTGCAGCAAAGAGCCGGAGGCGGGAAGGAAAGAGAAACTTCTTCCAGGAGTGAGGCCCGACATTGTAGGCGAACAGGGCATCATCTTCGCGACGACGGATTCCGTACGACCCGGCTTCCTGTACGTCCGTCCAGCCACGCGGCAACTCGTCAACAGAATTGAGTGTATCGAAGGTGATAGCCCCATCCCTGACGGTTGGACCGATCACGGCGTAGCCGTTCCCTTGTAATGCGGTGATGAGTCCCTGAAGATCGCTGAGCTCGACGATGAACATTCACGTGCCTCTGACGATGGGGTGGTAGGGTGTATTTGGGATGTCAAATCTCCGGCAGAAGACGTGCCAGCAGTCTATGCAGAAATGCCTTGAAAACTCAGTAGGCAGACCACCGGGAATGCCTGATTTCGCAGCAATGGGAAGTGACCGCGCTCTTCTTCCTAGATATGCAAAAACTGCGGGATTGTAGAAGAATGCAACAGGGGGGCTAGAGCTTAGGGCAGTAGGCGGCAACCACACAGACATCGCACTTGGGCTTCCTGGCCGGGCATGTACGTCGCCCGTGCAGGATAATCGAAGAGGAGATCTCAATCCAGCTGGATTGGGGGAAGGCATCCATCAGATCGGCTTCAATCTTTTCGGGCGTCTTTTCTCTGGAGAAGCCCATGCGTCGCGCCAGCCGATGGACATGCGTATCCACAACCACGCCGGACGCAATCCCGAAGGCCTGCCCGAGCACGACATTGGCGGTCTTTCTTCCGACACCCGGGAGCGTGACCAGATCTTCCATGCGTGACGGCACCTCGCCGCCAAACCTCTCCACAAGACCTTTCGAACATCCAATGATGTTCTTCGCCTTCATTCTGAAGAACCCTGTGGAGCGTATGATGCTCTCCAGTTCCGTTTGATCCGCGGACGCAAACTCGGACGGAGTCTGGTAGCGGCCGAAGAGAACCGGCGTGACCATGTTCACACGTTCATCAGTGCATTGCGCCGAAAGAATTGTGGCCACAAGCAGCTGGAAAGGCGAGTGATGCAGGAGTGCAGTCCTTGCCTCCGGGAATTCCTTCCCAAGAATTTCGCGTATTACAGCCGCCCTTTTGCGCCGCTCTTCAGGTGTCTCCACGAATGGCTTACTGGCAGCCTTCACCGGCTTGCCTGCTGTCACCTTCCTGAAACGTCTCGCTGGCTTTCCACGCACCGCAGCCACCTTTTCCGCCCGCCCTTTCGTCGTAGTTCCGTGCCTTCCTGCTGACTTCTCATGCATCGCAGCCGTTTTGCCTGTCCGTTCTCTCGCCGTAGTCCCGTGCCGCCCCGCGGGCTTTCCATGCGTCGCAGCCGCCATACTCTCCTGTTCTTTCGTACTGGTCCCGTGCCGTCCCGCCGACTTTCCACTCACCGCAGCAGCCTTGTCTGTCCGATCTACCCTCATACCCCAGCGTGATCCCGCCGACTTCTGCAGCGAAGATCGTCCCTTTCCGCTGTGCGGAGTGCCTGCTGCGCGCCGGCTCTTTGCGGCAGACCTCCCCGGGCTGGTCTTGAGGACTTTTTGTGCGATGCGTCGTGCTGAAGGCATCGGTCAGTTTTCCTTCGATCGTTGTCAGGGCTCGAGGCGGGGAAACTGCATCGCTGTCGGCCTGTACTCCGGCTCTTTGATCAGGAGACGTTCAATCACTTCACCGTGCACAATCGTCTTCTCGACAATTTCCGGCACGTCAGCCGGCGTGACGCCTCCGTACCAGATCTGCTCCGGATAGATCACCATCGTCACACCGAACGCACAGGCATCCAGGCAGCCGGCATTGTTTGCCCTCACCGCCTTCGCCAGTCCGCGTGATCCGAGCTCCACCTTCAATGCGTCGCGCACTGCCTCCCCCCCCTTTTCGCGACAGCAACCCTTGGGATGGCCTTTCGGCCGTTCGTTGATGCAAACGAAGACATGTCTCCTGTATCTACTCATGGCCCCAGTAGGTGGTCGTGACTGTGACATCGCCCTTGACTTTTGCGAGGCATGCAGCCCGCTCATTCGGAAGGAACTCTTTCTCTTTCATCAACCGTTGTTCAAGGTCTCCGGGAGGCAACAGCTCGCCGAGTCCATCGACTACGGACACGCGGCACCATCCGCACATCCCGTCCCCGCTGCACGACTGTCCGATCGGCACCTCCGACTTGTTTGCCGCGGAGAGTATGGTGGTTCCCGCTTTGATCTCGCGCTCTTTTCCGAGCGGCACAAACCGCACTCGTGGCATCCGCACTACCCCAGCTTCTGTTGAACTGACACTTCACCCAGCACCGTCGACGCATCGATCCTGACCCGCACCGGCGCA
>JAGDMK010000285.1 GCA_017860635.1 Bacteroidota bacterium | reverse complement strand
GACTTGGTGCGAAGCGAACACGAACAGTGGACACTACGTTCCTGCAATCATGGCACAGCCGTGCTCATCCCTTATGAACAACGGGCGTGAGCCCAATTGCTATAATGTAGCGAAATCAACCATGAGTTGCCAGGAAACCCGTGGAGTAGAACCTCATTTGAGGCAATTAGGGCGATCAGCACCTTGGCAAAGGCAACCCGGACCGTGTGGATCGGATTCTCCCAGCGACGGGGTGCTCTTACCGTGCAAATGCGAATACTGCAGGTCCTCGCTGCACCTGCATCACTTTCTTGACTGTCAGGGCCGAGGTATACGAGCGCACTTCCCCCTGTGCGCCAAAGCTCTTTGCGTCCGCCAGATACAGATCCCCGGAAGCCCTGTCAGCAGCTATTGCGTAAAATGTGCCAGCGATTACCGACTGCGCAAGTGTTTTCGATGCGGTCTGAATCCGGTGCACAGGTCCGCCGTAGTAGCTTCCCGGCGTGACCCCCAGGACATACACCGCACCGTCTCCTGCAGCAATGGAACCCCAAAGGGCCTCGGTGAACAGGATGGAGTCCTGCACGGTGCGGGTGGCGGGATCAATCTTGTAGACTCCTCCCGGAAGCGATGGTGTTCCATATGGATTCCCTGTGCACGAAACCCAGAGCGCGCCGTCATCCGACCGGACGATGCCTGTCGGACCTGCTCCAACACGAAGCGTCCCCCGTGTCGCCAAAGGAGAGACGGAGAGGATACTGACTGTATTCGCCAATCCGTAGCCTGAGTTGCACACATACAGATCATCCCCCACGAGAGCCATCTCCTGAGGGTTCGCACCGACCGTCACAGAATCGACAACGGCAAGCGTCGTAAGGTCCAGGGCAATGATCGAATTCTTGTACAAGCGAGTCACGTAGATGCGCCGGCGCACCGAATCGATCACCATGGCGTGGGGAACCGAGCCCGGGTAATAAACCGACTGCAGCACCTGATGGCCGGGGCGGCTCAGGACCACCACGTTCTCTGACCCGCTCATGAGCACATAGATCTTATCCCGGAAAAGAACCATGTCATCACCGGTACTTCCCAGATGCAGCCCCGAGTTCGCCCTCTCGACGATGTCCGTATAGACGGTGTCGAGCACAAGGTCATACAATGCCAGACGCGCACCTGATGCATCGCCGTAGTTGCCTTCGTGCAGCACGTACACACCTTTGGCCACCGGAAGTATGTTGCTCAGCTCATCTGGACCCGATGGGTCTTTTGTGCAAGAGAGGAATGCTACCGACACGGCAAGGGCGAAAGCAGCGCGATGTGCAGCGGTCAAACCTGCGAGACCTGAAGGCGCCCCCCGCAGAACGAATTCGACAAGGCTGCCCCACAGAGAAAGTCTCGCAACAGGGCCCCACAGGCTGAGTCTCGCAACAGGGCCCCAAGGGGTGAGTCTCACAACGAAGCCCCACGAAGATGGCCTCCCAGGAGATCCTCGCAGGAAAGACCGCGGCGGCTTGATGCATGCAGATGATTCGGATGTCTCGCGTCCAACCATGTTCATCGGAGAGTGTCCTATCGGATTCATATGTGTTTATGAAGAGAAAATGACAACAGGTGCGGTACGCGCTCGCACCGGCCACAGGACTGCAGGTCCTCTGCGCGGCGGGACTTATGTCCTCACGAACAGGATAGAATGTCTTCCACCACGTTCGAGCGAGGTCATCAACGAATCTCAGTACACGACATCCAGTCTCACACGGACCGTCCGGGGAGGCATCGGGTAACCCGCCATGACCACATAGGGCTCATCGAGCAGATTCAACACGTCGCCACGTACATTCAGTCTCAGATCACCGGCACGCAAACGCACCAGGGCACCAGCCTGGACAAGATGATATCCGGGAAGGAACTCGCCATTGTCCTCCGTGGTGTATCGGTGCCCCACGAATGTGTATCCCCCGCTGCATCCAACGGACGTCAGCACGCCCGCATCCAGGTCGAACAGCCAGGAGCCCTGGAGACCGAGCATCTCCTGAGGAGTATAGATCAGCTGGACGGAGGTGTTTGGATCCCCGGGATAGTCTTCAGAGGTTTTTTCGGACCGGCTGCGTGTGTATTGTGCGGAAAAGCTGGCGCCTCCAGAGGAGAATGTGTATGCCAGTTCCACGCCATTCGATTCGACCTGGCGTATATTTTTCGGCGAGACGCTCCCCGATCCCGCGGGCATCCAGAGAATCCTGTCGCTCATGCTGATGGCAAAGTACGTGATATCAACGTGGTGTTCGCCGAGGATATTCGTGGAGGCGCCGATTCCCACTTCGATCGAAGTGGACCGTTCAGGCCTGAGTTCGGGATTGCCGAAGCCTCCCCCACCGGCGTAGTAGAGCTCGTTGAATGTCGGGGGTCTGAAATTGCGGCTTCCGCTCCCGCGAACGCGGAGGAGCGTGGAGGGGGCGTCTTCTCCTCCCATCACCGGGATCCGCGCATACACACCGATCTGCGGACTCCAGGCATCAAGACCGGTCCCCGCATGGTCGTAGCGGAGCGCCGGGAAGAGTGAGAGAGATGCACCCGCATCCGTACCCAGCAGCCGTTGTTCACCGGCGAATGCCAGCGCCCACTGTGTCCGTGATCCATCCTCCCGGTGCGCATTACTCTCCCCCAGTGTGCGTGCGATATCGGCGCCGGCATTGAGCCGAGTCCCCGGTCCCGGCTGGAGTGCGAAATGGGATTCGAACCGAAGTTCCTGCGACGTATAATAGTTGTCGACAGGCGCATAGCCGACAAGCAGATCCGGATCACGATACCGTTGGTAGCTGTGCAGGCCTTGGATCCGATTCTCCCAGGAGAGCGTCGGAGAGAAAATCTTCGTCACCGACGTTTGCAGGATGGCCTGACGGTCGCGCTGGCGTGCGCGCGACACGCTGAATGGCCCGGCAACTATGCCAGGGACCCCGCGCTCGCCGTCCTGATAGCTGGCATAGGAACTCAGCTGAATGCCGGGGGAAAGAGCGGTCTGCAGCGCACCTGACCACCTGTTCACAAGCAGATCGGCATTCTGTCGCGTTAACTGTTGGGTCACCGGACCGTTCCTGAACTCAAACGGATACTGTTCATCGCTCTGTTCGTGTCCGTACCTGATCTGCCAGACGACAGGAGTGATTCCGCTCCCAACGGCAAGGCGGAGATGACGGTAGCCGAAGGAGCCCCACTCCACTCCGACGGATGCATGTTCATCTTCAGGCATGGCCCGTGTGACGACATTGACGATCCCGGCAACTGCATGCGCGCCGTAGAGGGCAGACTGACCTCCGCGCACGATCTCGATGCGTTCAATCTCTCCGGCGTCAGTCATTCCCAGATCCGCGCCGCCATTCTGCACGCTGTTCACGGGCATGCCGTTGATCAGAACCAGCGTGTGTTCTGTGCCCAGGCCCCGCTGTGAAATCGTCTTGATGCCCGATGGCCCGCCGTAGTCTTTCACAAACAGCCCGTTCCCGGCAGCGAGGATATTCCCCAGTGAGGTTCCGGCGGATTGTTCTATGAGCCGGCGCGGGATCACGGAGGTTGCCGAAGGTGTGTAGAGCACCGGGCGCGGGATGCGCTGAGAGGTGACCACGACTTCATCCAGCGCATACACCCGCCGCGTGAACACCGTATCGGATGGCTCATCCATCGATGCCGGAGAGATCACCGGTGCATCTCCTGCCCCGGAACAGAGAAACGTATGCGGGAGACTTGCGGCGTGTTCACCGGAAGGTGCGGGACGCAGCGCGATTGCGTGAGAGTCCTGTGCCGCGCTCCGGAGAATGGGAAATCCGCCATGAGGAAATGCCGGCGCGGCCTCTGCCTGGCAGGCCAGGATGAGAAGAGCAGTGAAGGCGATGAACCTCTCGGACACCAAATGAAAAAGCCTCTCCCTTCACTGAGAAGAAAGAGGCCAGGCGCGGGCAGCTTGAAACCAGCCGGTGCCCGTGTCCATATCCTTCCCGCGAAGGTTTTGTGTGGACGTGGAGCCGGCAGGTCTCCTGGCTTGTGACGTGGAACGCCGCAGTGCCTTCCCGGCCAGTCTCGTGGTCAGTGGCACATGCGCCCGATGTCACCTACAGTTGCGGGGCAGCTTCCGTTTCGACGGAATTCCCTACACCGGCACCATGGATGTGAATGAACTTTCAACAATATACGTCACTCTCCCCCGAATGTCAAGGTCGCG
>JAGDMK010000098.1 GCA_017860635.1 Bacteroidota bacterium | reverse complement strand
CAGTATCTTCCGTTCGACGTGAAGATGGCGGTGATGGAGGCGGCGGAAGGCCGCACCGGGCCGACGATCGCGAAGCTGCTCAAGTTCTGTTACCGGTACGATCCGGACAGGGGCACCTATACCATGAACATTACCCGCGTTTCCGCGATCGTGATTCTGGCTCTGGCGGGGGCGTTTGTGCTGGTGTTCATCCTGCGGCCGCGGAAAAAGACAGGCGAAAGGTAAGGCTACTATGACACAGGCAACCGTGTCCGCCGGCGCGCGCAGCCGGGGATTCTACGGAGAGAAGGGGAAGTACAGCGGCATCAGGGGCTGGATATTCAGCACCGACCACAAGCGGATCGGGTTGCTGTACCTCGTGTCGATGGCAGGGTTCTTTCTCCTGGCGGTGACGTTCGGGGTCCTGATGCGCCTGGAGATGCTCTCTCCCGGAAAGACCATCATGGAGCCACAGACCTATAACACCCTGTTCACGCTGCACGGGATCATGATGATCTTCCTCTTCATCATCCCCGGGCTTCCGGCCGTGTTCGGCAACTTCCTGCTTCCTCTGCTGATCGGTGCAAGGGATGTGTTCTTCCCGCGCCTGAACCTTCTCTCCTGGTGGCTCTTCATCACCGGAGGGCTCCTGGCCCTGGTGTCGGTATTCCTCCCCGGCGGCGCTGCTGACACGGGATGGACGTTTTATGTTCCATACAGCATCCGGACAAACACGAATGTTCTTCCGGCGCTCTTTGCAGCGTTCATTCTCGGGTTCTCCTCGATTCTGACAGGACTGAATTTCATCACGACGATCCACAGGATGCGCGCCCCGGGGATGGGATGGTTCCGGATGCCGCTCTTTGTCTGGTCGCTGTATGCCACGGCATGGATCCAGGTGCTCGCCACTCCGATCATCGGCATCACGCTGCTGCTGGTTGCACTCGAACGGTGGTTCGGCGTGGGGATATTCGATCCGGCACTCGGCGGTGATCCCGTCCTGTACCAGCACCTGTTCTGGATTTACTCGCACCCGGCGGTCTACATCATGATCCTGCCCGGGCTGGGTGTGGCGTCCGAGATCCTTCCCGTTTTCGCTCGGCGGACGATCTTCGGATACAAGTTCATCGCATTCTCCAGCGTGGCAATTGCCGGACTGGGCTCGCTCGTCTGGGCGCACCACATGTTTACCGTGGGGATGAGCTACACCGGCATGTTCGTTTTCTCCCTGCTCACGTTTCTCGTTTCGATTCCGAGCGCCATCAAGATCTTCAACTGGATCGCAACCCTGTACAAGGGCTCAATCGTGCTTGACGTCCCGCTCCTGTTCATCCTCTCGTTCATCGTGCAGTTCTCGATCGGCGGATTCACGGGACTCATGCTCGGGGCGCTTGCCGTGAATATCCACGTCCAGGACACGTATTTTGTCGTCGGCCATTTCCACTATGTGATGTTCGGCGGCACGGGCTTCGCCCTGTTTGCTGCGATACACTACTGGTTTCCGAAGATGTTCGGAAAGATGTACAGGAAGGGGCCTGCCGTGCTCTCCTGGATCCTGGCCACGCTCGGATTCAACACGCTGTACATGCCCTTCTTCTTCCTCGGGTACATGGGGATGCCCCGGCGGTATTATGACTATCTTCCCGAGTACCAGAGCTTCCATGTCATCGCAACGGTCGGCTCGTGGATCCTGGTGCTGGGCATCATCATCATGATTGTGAACCTTCTCTACGCCCTGAAGAAGGGAGCGCCGGCGTTGGCCAACCCGTGGGGAGGAAAGACGCTGGAATGGACTGTGCCGTCGCCGCCGCCGACGGAGAATTTTGCGACGATTCCCGTCGTCACCACCGGCCCCTACGATTTCTCAGAATATGAACAACGTCCAGCGGAGCACTCGTGAGCGGCACATCACACGGCATCCCGGCGGAGGCGCACGTGCATCGGGATGATACCGGATCGCGCCTCGGCATGTGGCTGTTTCTTTTCACCGAACTGATCTTGTTCGGCGGACTGTTCATTGTGTATGCCGTCTACCGCTTCAGCCACCCGGACGCATTTCATCTGGCTGCGGCCGAGCTGAACACGTTTGTCGGGACCGTGAACACGATTATCCTGCTGACCAGCAGTCTGACCGTCGCCATGTCGATCACGGCAATGCAGGAGGGGAGGAAAGCCTTTGCGTTGACACTCGTCGGGTTGACAATCGCGCTCGCACTGGCGTTTCTTGTGAACAAATACTTCGAGTGGGGTCACAAGTTCGACGTGGGCATCTATCCCGGATCGCCAGAACTGCTGTCGCAGCCGCAGGGGGTCATCCTGTACTTCGGCCTGTATTTTATTATGACGGGGCTTCATGCTCTGCATGTGATCATCGGGATGGCGGTGCTGATGTACGTCTTCAACGCGATACGCCGCGGGACCATCCATGCCACGTCATATGTCCGGCTGGAGTCAGGAGCCCTGTATTGGCACCTGGTGGATATCATCTGGATCTTTCTGTTTCCGCTGTTCTATCTGTTGCACTGAGGAGCACGCATGCACGACGACGCAACGGCGCAGCAGTCGCAGACGACACACACGGTTCCGTACAGTCAGTACGTCTTGATCTGGTTCGGACTCCTGGCACTCACTGCACTCACTGTCTCCCTGGCTGGCATAGAGCTGGGGCGATGGGTGATCATTACGGCCCTGACGATCGCCTCGATCAAGAGTCTGCTGGTGCTGAATATCTTCATGCATCTGCGGTTTGAAGACAGAGTGTTCAGGATGTTCGCTCTGGTTGCATTCGTGACGCTGGTGATCTTTCTGGTCCTGACGTTTTTTGACTACGCATTTCACTGAGGCCGGCTCGTCCGGAGAATCGACATATGTTTACTGGTGCGTCGCCGTTTGCCGATTACGTTGACACAACGTTTCTGCTGATCGTGGGAATTTCCGCGCTGGTCCTGGTCGGACTCGTGGTGACCATGATCTACTTCATCTTCCGGTACAGCAGGAAACGGAACCCGCATCCGTCGAACATTGAGGGGAATGTGCCGCTGGAAGTGGCGTGGACCGTCATCCCGCTCGTTCTGTTCATGGGCATGTTTTACATGGGATGGGAAGGGTACCGGAAGATGACGGACGTTCCGGAGGGAGCTATTCCCATCAAGGTGATCGCACGGATGTGGTCCTGGACGTTCGAATATCCGAATGGGCTGCAGACCGACACACTGTACGTGCCCGTGAAGGAGCCGGTGAAGCTCGCGCTGAAATCCCTGGACGTGAATCATTCCATGTACATCCCGGCCTTCAGGATCAAGAAGGATGCCATCCCGAACCGGGAGAATGTGATGTGGTTCAGCACGCCGGAGGTGCAGTCATACGACATCGCCTGTGCGGAATACTGCGGTCTCCGCCATGCATACATGTACACACGGCTTGTCGCGCTTGACGCGACAGCGTTCGATGCGTGGTATCAGGACCGCTCGGCAAAGGCCGGGAAGCCGTATACACCTATTGGCGCAAAGGCTGCATCATCTCCGTAATCATGGCTGACCCATTGACACTGAAGGCGCATCTGAGACCCGACACGAGGACCCGAAAGGCATGGATGTCCTGAATTCCATAGCGCTGCCCCAATCGACTGAGCACTTTCATCTCCTGCTGTTCATCTACAACCTTGTGATGGCGATGGCAGTGCCGTACCTCGCATTGCTGACCGGGACGCTCCTGTTCGCCGTGTGGACCGAACGGAGACAGGAGAAAGGGAGGATCGTCCATGGCCTGCGGTTGTCGCGACAGATGCTCGATTGGGTGCTCCCGACGCGGTCCGTGTATCTCTTCCTCGGGCTGTTGCCGGCACTCGCGATGGTCTTCGTCCATGCACAGCTGTTTCAGGGAACGTCGTCACTTGCCACGAGCTTCTCGGCTTTGGGCGTGCTCTTTCTGATAGCGGCCGGGATCGCTGCCTTCTCCTACATCTATGCATTCCGGATTGAAGAAGCATTTGCAGGGATCAAAGGGGACGGCGCTGCGGGAAGGGCCGCAGAAGAGTTGCTGGCGAGCGCCCGGAAGTCACAGCGGCGGAACGGAACGACGGCAGTCTGGACCATTCTGGCAATGGCCTTCTCATTCAGCGTTGCGCAGGCAATCAGCATGAACCCCGGGCACTGGCGGGACATCGATTCGGTCTTTTCGGCCGTGCTCTCTCTGGACGTCTGGGTGTGGTTGCTGCTGTTCCTTTCGCTCTCGGCCGCCATCACTGGAGCGGGAATACTGTTCTTCCAGCACAAACGCGGCGGGCCAGCCGGGGAAGCGGCGGCAATTGGAGTTCCGGATGGGGGAGCGTATTCAGGCAGCACCCAGAACAGATTCGCGGGCGCAGAGAGAGTCTCGGATAGCAATGGGGATCCGGGGAGCATTCAGGATGGGAAAGCGGATTCAGCAAGAATTCTGGGAGAGAAGGCGGGCATCCGTATGTCGACCGTGGCTCTCCTCGTCGCCCCGCTCCTTGTCTTGCTCACGCTCGTTCGTCTTCCTGAGTCTGCGGCGTCCGGGTGGGTTTACGTCCTCGCAGCAGTTGCAGTCCTCTTGCTCTTTGCGGCACTCCACGCTTTGTACGCCTGCGTCCGTCTCAAGAGGTGGAGCTCTTCGGCATATCTCTTCGCGACAGTGGTGCTTGCGACAACGGCGCTGGTGACAAGGGACCAGGTCGTCCTGCACAACGTAACCAAAGACCATGCGTACGTCCTGGCCCAGGTATACGACCGGTCGGAAGAAGAACTCAAGAGCGCACTCGGTGTCGTGGCGAAACAACTGACGGGGGAAGACATCTACAATGCAAAGTGCTCGGCTTGCCATCTGTTTGACCAGAAAAAGGTCGGGCCAGCGTATCAGGCGGTCGTTCCGAAATACAAGGAGAACAAAGCGGGACTCGTCGCCTTCATTTTGAATCCCGTCAAGGTGGATCCGGCCTATCCTCCTATGCCCTCCCAGGGACTGAAACCGTCTGAGGCGGATTCGATTGCAACGTATTTGCTGCAAAAGCTGGGAGCGAAGGGATCGTGAGGGAGGGTTCTCTGAGGGAGCCCATTGCGGAGAAGGGGCAGGCACGTTCGTGGCGCACGACAGTCTCGGCTTGCGTTGCCCTGACAAAGCCCGGGCTGACGGCGATGTCGGCAGGGACATCCGTGGCAGGTGGGCTGCTTGCAGCGCGGGGGTGGCAGGACGCCGGAACGCTGGCCTCACTTGCTTTCGGGACATTTCTCGTCGGGGCTGGGGCGATAGCCCTGAATCAGTACGTGGAGAGGACGTTTGACGGATTGATGCGGCGGACGATCCGTCGGCCGCTGCCGACGGGCGCCCTTGCACCCGCCCACGCGCTTGCATTCGGGCTCGCACTGGTCATTGTCGGGCTGTTTGTCTTGGCCATCTTCACGAATCCGCTTGCCACGGGACTCGCAGCGCTCACCGTCGCCACGTATCTCCTCGTCTACACACCCCTGAAACGCAAGACACATCTGGCTACTGCCGTCGGCGGCATTCCGGGAGCCATCCCACCCGTTATCGGGTGGGTAGCCCTCACCGGATCTATCTCGATTGAAGCCTACATCCTTTTCCTGGTCCTGTATCTCTGGCAGATTCCTCACTCTCTTGCGCTTGGCTGGTTGTTCAGGGAGGATTACAGGAGGGCGGGGTACCGATTGCTTCCTTCCCTCGACCCGACTGGAAAAGCGACAGGACGGGTTGTCCTCCTTTTCGCGATAGCTCTGCTCCCGGCTTCCGTGCTCCCATATGTCGTTGGATTAGCCGGGATTCCCTTCCTGGTCGGAATTCTGCTCGTGGGGTCTGCCTTTACCGCTCTCTCCGCCCGCTTCGCCCGCAACGTCTCAGACAGGGAAGCCAGAGCTGTTTTCGTCTCATCTCTCATCTACGTTCCAGCCTTCTACGGGCTCATGTGGGTAGACCGGTTAGTTGCATACCTCTAAATGACTTCATACGGTAGTCATTAAGCTCTTTACCCAGCGTCAACTGCTTCCCGTCTTCTAATACGGTTTCTAGCAATAATGCAGGTATTCCTCTGACCCGCCATACCGGCCCCAGCATGATCTCCGCCCGCTCCGCGTCGGATTCAGTCGGAGCCCCAGCCCCGGCATCACCCATCCATTCCTGGTCCGAATAAGTCCAAACGGTTGCCGGAGACTCCCTGCACGGATTCACAGGCGCCCAGGATCAACATCGGGCCAATCAGAGCGCATTTAACTCGATTCCGGTGAGTATTCGCCGGGCCCGGCTCATGTCACAAGAACGGGGCGGTACGCCTGTAAAAATTGGAGAAGTTCGTGGAGGGGGATGTGGAAGGCGTGCGAAGCGTCGGCCTCAGGGCATCCTGGCGATCAGCTCGCTCAGGAGCATGGAGAAGTGCTCCTTGACCCGGTTTGCCACCGCGGTGACCTCGGCGTGGTCAAGCTTGGCCGGACTGGTTCCGGTTGCCCGGTTCGTGATGCAGGATATCCCTGCCACCTTGAGCCCGAGTGCATGGGCAAGGGCGGTCTCCACAACGGTAGACATTCCCACCGCATCGCCGCCGAGCCTGTGCAGCATTTCGACCTCTCCAGCTGTCTCGTACGATGGCCCCTTGACGCCGGCGTACACGCCGGTGACGAGCCGGAGGCCAAGGGAAGCGGCCGTTGAGATGATCAGGGCGGAGAGCTCCGGGTCATAGTACGGGATCCGGCGTGTCGTGACCGATACATCGGGGGGGATTGGGATCCCGGTCATGTTGATCTGATCCGTGATCACCATCAGATCCCCTGGGACGAACATGCGGTTGATGCCGCCCGCAGCATTCGTTATCAGCAACTGCGGAACACCGAGAGCAGCGAGGACGCGGACAGGAAAGAGGATCGTGTTCAGATCGTTCGTCTCGTAGAAATGCACCCGCCCGCGCACCGCCAGGACACGCCTGCCACGGAGAATGCCAAAGACAAGTTCGCCCTTGTGTCCTTCGACCGTGGAGTGGGGATAGAACGGGATCTCTGCTGAAGGAATGGCGACAGGATCCCGGAGCCGTCCTGCAAATCCTCCCAGACCCGACCCGAGAATGACGGCGACCTCCGGCGTGCCGGCAATCCGCGCCCGGAGGGAGCGCACTGCCTCTTCGACCTGGCGGTGCATGCTCATCCGAAGAATATTCCCGCCACGGCAGCGGCAGAGAGGTTTGCGAGGGTGCCCCCCAGGACTGCCTTGAGCCCGAGTGCTGCCAGGTCCTTTCGTCGATCGGGTGCGAGGGGGCTGATGCCTCCG
Source organism: Bacteroidota bacterium (assembly GCA_017860635.1). Lineage (GTDB taxonomy): Bacteria > Bacteroidota > Ignavibacteria > UBA10030 > UBA6906 > JAGDMK01. The sequence continues at coordinate 3,380 of JAGDMK010000098.1, read as the reverse complement.
ATCTGAATTGCGATGGAAGAGAAGTTGGCGAATCCGCAAAGCGCGAATGCCGCCATGAACACCGATTTGTCCGACGTGAGCATGCTGCTCGTAATCATCCTGGACAGGTCGAGATAGGCGACAAACTCGTTGAGGACGATCTTCGTTCCGATCAGCGAGCCGAAATTCAGAGCATCACCCCAGGGAACGCCGATCCCGAATGCCAGGAACTGGAAGATCAATCCGAAAAGCAGTTCGAGGGAAAGCGGGCGTCCGTATGCGGCCTGGAGAACAGCGTTCAGACCGGTCAGGTCCCCGAGTCCGGTCAGCAGATAGTTCACCAGCGCAATGAGGGCGATGAACGCGAGCAGCATCGCGCCGACATTGAGTGCCAGCTGAAGGCCGTCGGATGCGCCAGAAGCGGCTGCCTCGATGATGTTGGATGAAGTGCGTTCGATCTTGACTCGCACCGTCCCCTTGGTCTCGGGGTCTCCGGTCTCCGGAAAGAGCAGTTTGGAAATCGCGAGGCCAGCAGGAGCCGCCATGATGCTCGCGCCGAGAAGCTGTGCCGCAAACTTTGCCTGACCCACATCCAGCGGCAGACCGTTCTTCTGGGCATACGCAAAGCCCAGCATCTGCACGTACGCGGCCATCACGCCGCCGGCGATCGTGCACATGCCGCCGACCATGATCGTGAGGAGCTCGGAGTTAGTCATCCCTTTCAGGAAGGGGCGGATCATGAGCGGAGCTTCGGTCTGGCCGACGAAGATGTTGGCGGTGTTGGAGAGCGATTCTGCGCCGCTGGTCCCCATCACGCGCGCCATCACCCATGCCATCCCCTGGACGACGCGCTGCATGATGCCCAGGTAGTACATGACAGACATGAGCGAGGCGAAGAAGATGATGGTCGGCAGTACCTGGAACGCGAAGAAGAAGCCGAGGTTGCCTTCGGTGCCCGGTCCGACTGCAAGGTTCCCGAAAACGAACTTTGCCCCCTCCGTCGTGAACGCGAGGATCTTCACGAATGCATAGCTGATCCATTCGAATCCGACCGTCACCCAGCCCAGCGGACCGAAGAACGCGGAGAGCTCATCGCCTTGCAGGATGAGCACCGCAAATGCAAACTGCAGTCCAAATCCCGAAAGGACCAGGCGCCAGTTCACACGCCGCCGGTTGTTCGAGAAGAGCCATGCGATGCCGATGAGAAGGGCGAGTCCGAAGAGGCCGTGGCCGAGGGAAAGAAGAGACATGGAAGTATTCAGTGTTTGGGATGAGAAGAGTACCGGGATCTATCCGCCCGCTTGCTGGTCAGCCGGAGACGGGGGTTGGAAGCACCGGCGGCAGCGGGCTTCGTACGCATCTTTCGCGCCGACAAGCACTCGCTCGCTGGAGTGACTGATGCGCTGTGTCCGGTCAGCGGGATTTCCGCACACCATGCAGATCGCCAGCGTCTTGGTGATGTATTCCGCGACAGCGAGGAGTTGTGGCATCGGTTCGAACGGCTGGCCACGGTAGTCCTGATCCAGTCCGGCTATGATCACCCGCTTTCCCTCGTTCGCCAGCTGGTCGGCCACCCCGACAAGAGACATGTCGAAGAACTGAGCCTCGTCGATCCCCACCACGTGCGCGTCGCGTGCCAGTCTCAGAATCTCCGAGGCATGCCCGACCATGGTGGAGGGGATCTTCAGGTCGCTGTGCGAAACGATGTGGTCGTTGCTGTACCGGGTGTCGATTTTCGGCTTGAAGATGGCAACATTCTGGCGCGCGATTTGTGCCCTGCGGAGGCGCCGGATCAGTTCCTCTGTCTTTCCGCTGAACATACACCCCGCAATCACCTCAATCCAGCCGGTGGTGCGCGGAGAATCGTGATACGTCGGCATTGTCATCGTCTGGTGCGCCGGACATTCTTGAGGTTTTCACCCCCGAAGGGGTGGGGAAGCAGATCGCTTGCCTTCATGACGGTGAACGAACCATTGCTGGTCGAGAGAATCACATCGATGTCGCCGGCAAGGTCCATGATCACCTGCCTGCAGGCCCCACAGGGAGGCGTGGACGAGGTCTCGTCCGACGCGATGGCCACGGCCACAAACGACTTCTCGCCCTCAGAGACGGCCTTGAACAAAGCAGTGCGCTCAGCGCAGACGGTCAGACCGTACGAGCTGTTTTCGATGTTGCATCCGGTGTAGACTTTGCCGCTGGCGGCAAGGACGGCTGCCCCGACACGAAAACGGGAATAGGGAGAGTGAGAGTGACGTTTGGCGGCTCTGGCCCGTGAGACGAGTGTTCGGTATTGCATTCGACTCCGCGGTGGAAGGTTCATCCAATCTATCAAAAGAGGCGCTGAGATGCAACCAGAAGGGTCGTGTCAGTGTGGAGCATGCGCTCGGCGGGGGTGCAGCGAGCGGTCATACATTCCGCGCCGGCTCCGTTGCGCGCTTGGAACCACTCAGGCGGCGGGTTCATTCTCAAGAGTGAAGAGCAGTTCTGCTGTAGAGCGGAATAGCAGTTCTGTGAGACGGTTCTCGTTGTCAGGGCTCGACTGACACAAGGAAAGTAGGTCATCCGGACGCGGTCTGAGCTTTAGCGCTGCCTTTTGTCCAGTGAGTCTCTCGTATTGCTGGATGTCGTCCCACATGGATCGTCCCGATTCGGGATCCGTTGGGGTGTTCGCGAAAAAGTATGGCCACAGATCCACGAACAAAACCTGCGATCTGTTCAGGGGGTCAAGGAGACTGAGATCGTATTTGTCTATGTTTTTTTTTAAGCGGATCAATGAGAATCTTGAGTGCAACATTCCATGTATACTTGTCGTATTGCAAAGTATACTTGACATTATGACCGCCGTACTATACATTCGTAGGGAACGGAGGTCAATAAGATGGGAAAAGCAGTATTACGCAATCGAATGAGGGTGGCGAGGGCCGAGCGGGAGCTGTCGCAGGAGGATCTTGCCCGGCTGGCAAGTGTCACGCGGCAAACGATCAGCTCAATCGAGAACGAGCAGTACGTTCCGTCTGCACTACTCGCCTTTGTTCTGGCAAAGTGTCTGGGAAAGTCGATCGATGAACTATTCTATCTAGAGGGAGGCGAGTGATGACTGATCCAGTAGTGGAGCGCGACGAACGTACGACGGCTGTAGAGAACGCCGGTTACCGATGGTCCTACTTGGCCCTTTCGTTTGGCCTGCTGGCGATCATCGCTCTTCGCAGTTTTTCGGCCGGCCAGCAGTCGTGGGATTTGCTCGCACTTGTGGTTTTGGGCGGAATTGTAAATGCGGGTTACCAGGGGGTCCATCGTGTCGTTTATAGGAGATGGATTGTTCTGGCCGTCGTGACGATGATCGCCGCCGCGGTTCTTGCCGTAATCATGGTCATGTTCCGGCACTAGACCGCTTTGAGGAG
>JAGDMK010000097.1 GCA_017860635.1 Bacteroidota bacterium | reverse complement strand
ATCCGGTCGGACCGGTGGAGCAGTTGCGGATTCGAGGTCGGCCAGGACCACAAAGTTCACTGTACCGGTGTACTCGTCGTCCCAATCCCCGGACCAGTCGCGCAAACCGAACGTGGCGGAGACTGTTACGGTGTTGGCGGCGACCGTGGGATTCAACTGAACCCGAAACTGCCCGAGGTGATGGTCATCAGGACGGAACTGCGCGGTGTACCCCGTTAACCCCGCCACGGCACGGAGTACCTGGCGCGTGAACACCATGGGGAGTGAATTCGCTGTGCGCGGACCGGAGCCCCTAGTCCTGGGAAAGAAGATGCTGCCTGATCGGATCTCCATGAAAAGCCTCCTCTGTGGTTGATGTGAAATCGCCTTCGCCGCGTTGCTTTCGAAAAGACGTGATCTCGATCAGGGTGTCGTCACATGGAACTTTCTGCTTCTCAGGTGAGATTGATTGATGAGTGTGCCGCTCTCCGGCAGCAACCGCATGCGACGGCGGAACGGAGAGGCTCAGCAATGAGCACAAGTATAGAATAGAACTCGGCAGGGGGGAGAAATGGTTCCCGGATTACTGCGAAAGTCCGCAAAAAAATAGAAGCGAGTTACGCGGGTGGATCCGGAAGAGGCGGTCACTTGTGAATGCCTTTAACGGAAGCAAACTAGGGGGTAAGCCTAAACCGCTTGTCGAGGAAAAACCATGAACGCGCAGTCTGATAAAGGATAGTCCCCGTCCTCCTTATCCACAAGGATGAGGTAGTCATATTGGACTTGGTCAAGGTGTCTTTGTCAGAGTGGACGCGTCCCCCAGTCCTAAGGGTGGTGGCATGACCGGGGCTAGACTTTGTAGTTGACGAGCGAAATCGGGCCTGTTGTCGATTTGTACTTCCGACTCGTCCAGATTTTGTCTGCAGCCAAGTGACGTTGAACTCATGGCAATGCACCCAATGGTGTGTCGCGGCGACCTCTGGTGGGTGTATTTGCATGTTTCGAATATTCGCTTACATTAGACAGCGAGCCGCAATTCTCAGTTGAATTACTTTCTGACCTCACAGACGACAATGAGGAAAACGAACCGTGGTGCATCGGGTCTCATACTGCCCGAGGCGCTGCGGTTTTCGTGTCTTGGACGGTCCGAGGGTTTTCGAGGCCTGTGAAAGGTCTGCAGAACGAACGTGGCCTCTTCGTTCCCATGATTTCCATAGACAGAGGCTTGAGTCCACAATTGGTGAAAAAAGCAGCATTACGTACTTACGCTAGTTAGCTGTCATTGGTTGTCCCTACATACAAGGAACATCGAACTATGCCAAGCAGTAATCCGCGTACGCTCGAGTTGCTCATCGGCAAGTTGCCGCGTCCGAAGAGAATCGCGTACCGGAGGGTCCATTCTTTTGGCGACGACGACCTCACGTATGAGAAGATTGAATTCTTCTCTGAAGGTGAGCCGATACGCGCATACATTGTGCGGCCAAAGAACAAGCCGAGCCATCGCTTGCCAGTCATCTATTGCCACCATCAACACAATAATCAGTACTTCTTGGGAAAACGCGAAGTCATAGGACGCGGAGGCGATTCCAGGCAAGCATATGCATGCTTTCTTGCGAAGAAAGGTTACATGACCTTTGCACCCGATGCAAAATGCTTCGAAGAGCGAATGATAGCTGGTCTCAAAGAAGAAAAGACCGAAGTCTTCGAGTTTACACGCCTCTTATGCCAAGGCAAATCACTCCAATGGCGATTCCTGGCTGATATCAAGAATGGCATCTCCTGCATCAGCACAATCCCCGACGCAGACAGTAGCAGGATCGGATTCATGGGGCACTCTTTGGGCGGACAAGAAGCCCTTTTTGCGACCGCCGTCGACCCTCGAATCAAGGTTGCGGTGTCAAGCTGCGGTTTTTCAACCTACAAGGCTATTTTTCAGCACAAGATTCCTCACAACCTTGGTCTCTTCGTGCCCTCCTTCAGCAACAAGCATGATCTGGATTTCCTCTTTCGCTTCATTGCCCCGAGACCTTTTCTGATACTAGCGGGAAAACAGGACACAGAATTCCCGTACGAAGGTGTGGTGGATGTTATCAAGAAGGCGAGAAAGATCTACGGAAAGACGCAATTCTCAGAGAACATCAAAATGCTGTCCTTTGACGTTGGCCACGAGCTTTCCGAGGACATGTTGCTTGAAGCCTCTCGCTGGTTTGACAGCCGGCTAGAGCCCTGAAAGGGCAGCCAACGGCAAATAAGAGCCGGCACCGCGAGAGCCTGATCACGTTTGCCCATGGAAACGTGTTAATATGTTGCATTCCACTGAGGAAGAGACCGTACGCTTCAAGAATCCGCGCAGTGGATGTGGCAGGCGAAGATCGTCTGTCCCCGAGGTTGTCCACAACGAGCCTCAGGGATTCCGGTGTGTCCGCCCTGATCACCTGCAACGTCTCGTGCTGTGCATTCAATACCTGATACATGACGGCAGTATCGAAAGCCGCGCGAAACAGTCCCCTCGGGCCATCCACCACGTGGTCTTTCTTGACTGTGGTGAATGCATTTCCAGTACTCACGCAACATACAGGAGACAGAATGAACACTCTAGAAAGTGCAATACCGTCGCTTTCCGCAATCCGCAAGTCTCTCACAATCTGCTCACTGCTGTTCCTGTGCGCTACTTCCCTCTGCGCGGTTGCTGATCAGGAATTATCGCCCGTGGCAAAGGTGCTGGATTATGAAATCACGCTGCTGGAGGGAGACATTATCCCGCTCGCTGAGGCGATGCCGGCGGACAAGTACGATTTTGCGCCAACGGCAGGCGAGTTCAAGGGAGTTCGGACGTTCGCAGACCAGATTTCGCATGTTGCGGTGAATATCTACTCGGTTTCCTCCGCCATACTCGAGGAGAAACTCCCTCCGGAGATCGGCACCGGAGAGTACGGGCCTGCGAAGCTGAAGACAAAAGACGATCTGGTCGCTTATCTCAAGGGTTCACTTGCGTACGCTCACAAAGCGATGGCCAGACTCACCGCGGCAAACCTCACTGACGAAGTCCAGGCATGGTGGGGAAAGGCTTCGCGACTGTTCATGGCTGATGTGGCGATGTGGCACAGCTATGATCACTATGGACAGTTGGTGGAATATCTCCGGATGAATGGGATCGTACCTCCGGCGAGCCGGCCAAGGAAATAGAAGAAGAAACGCGTACATTTGACTCTAGAAAAGAGGAGAAGTACATTTCGCCACACATCGCGCGCTCTGACCCGAAGGAGGTGTTAGCGCGCCGCCGAGACTCTCGGTTTCATCGCCCCACCCGACGACCCGCCAAGTCCTACTTCAAGTCCGAAGTTTCTGACTGCGAATGCCCTAAAGGGAGGATGAGATGAAAATCCGATCCATTTATCTCGCACTCGTCACGGTTCTGCTGAGTCATATCGCGTTTGCCCAGTTGATCCAAACGAACGGTCGCAACGACCCGCAGATTGCACGCCAGCCAAATGTGCTCCCGGAGACAGTACAGTCGAGACCTCCCAACCAGCGGAGAATGCAGGCAGAATCCCTGAGTCGCCTCGATCCTCCTGGAGCGAAGCGTATACAGCTTCAATCTCCCGATGAACCCCTCATCCTGAACCGCATTCAAAAAGGTCCTGGTTCCCTACGAAGAATGTCGTCCCCTCAATCACAGACCTTTGTCATTGACACAGCAACTGAGTGGAGCACTACGGGCGGCTGGAGGCATCTGTATTCATTCGATGCGAACGGGAAAATGACTTCCGATTTGACGCAGTACAGGAAGAGCACCATCTGGGTGGATACGCTGCGCAGTGCGTACACCTACGATGAAGACGGGAATATTCTCTCCTATTCGCGCGATAGCTGGTCGAGCGGTCAATGGAAGATTGATGCTCGCGGCACGTACACCTATGATGCAAGCAACAATAGGCTTTCGGATCTATTCGAACGGTGGGAAAACGGTCAATGGGTGGCCAAGTCACGCCACACGTACACCTATGATGCGGGCAACAATATGCTCTCGGATCTGGACGAAGTGTACTCCGACGGTCAATGGGGGAATTTTACGCGCTACACGTGCACCTATGCAGGCAACAATATGGTCTCCGATTTGCGCGAAACGTGGGATTTTACTCGTTGGAGGAATGATCAGCGCGACACGTACACCTATGATGCAAGCAACCATGTGCTTTCAGATGTTTGCGAAGTGTGGGATTGGTACAATGACAAATGGTTCACTGAGTGGCGTGACACGTATACCTATGATGCAGGCAGCCGTTTGGTCTCTGAATTGTACGAGAAATTGACTGACGCTCAGTGGGTGAACTACAGACGCAGGGAGTACATTTATGATGCACAGGAGAACATGACGGCTATCTGGTCCTACGGCTGGTTCAATTCTTCCTGGACAACCCTTAGTGGGTGGGATCCGTTGTCAACGTACTACGGCAAGTACTTGACGTGTTCCGATGGCGGCGGCAACTCTCACTCGTATTCTTTTTGCTACACTATCTTGCTGACATATCGTGCCATCCTCGCAGAGGAGAGAGTGCAAGTCTGGCAGGAACTCAGGCTTTTCAGTTCTGGCGCGTTCACGTCTTCTCTGGAAAGTATTGTCGCGACATTCGATGGGATCAGTGCCAAGGTCATCAGGGCAACTGCGGACACGGTGTTTGTGCTCGTCCCCTCGGAGCTTGTGAAGAACCGGACTCTTACGCAAGTGATTCCCGATACGGCGACGCGTGAAGTCGCAGTGGTTGTGCGGGTGATCAGGGGGGCAGGAGACACGGTGAAGGTTATCGAAACCCGGGTCCTCTTTGTGCCGCCGCGGTTGCTCATACACGACCAAGTTACCAGTGCTGCGCCACCTCTGCTACACGGTGTGCTGCAAAACAAAGGATGGGGGTCTGTGGCGACATTCATGTTTCTGGGATACACAACAGACGGCACGGCCGCAGTGCGCCTGACCAACACATCTACAACGTTTCCACCGCCCATCGAGCTGCTGGCTAAGGTCATCTCACCTCCTCCGGTGACTCTCTTCGACGCCACCGATTGGCCATCGGTTGGCAACCTGCTCAGCGTCGGCATCTCGAATGCGGCAATCCAATTCCCGATAGATAAGAATGGATGGTACATTGTTGTGGTAATGGGGGGGCCATTGCCGAACCCGCCGGTTTACCCCGGTGGTGCTGATTCGCAAGGTCCCTTCCCGGCGCAGTTCCAGATTCATCTGGCAGGCAATGTAGGGCTGCCGCGGAAATTGATCAACGATGTGCCCGAACCCCCCCGTGGGATTCGGCTCGATACATATTTCAATCACCCGGCGCCGAGGACAGAAACGCTGACAAACAACGTCCTTGTCGCGGGACAATGGGCGCAGATGGGACTCTTCAAATTCGCCAACCCCGTGTCCATCTCCCGTTTTCCCGTCGCCGTCCTCATTCCGCCGGCCCTTGAAGGTTTCCCGATAGGGACACCGCCAGTTCGTGCGGCCGGACCGTTGATCATGGGGCAGCTCCCGAACCAGTCGATCGATATCACAGTCCCGATGGCAACAACTCCCGGTGCAGCCAACCCGGTGCCAGGTACCGTGATCGATCTGGCTCAGGTACCGATACCTGCGTCGGTGTTGGGTCAGGGTGCACCCGCTGGAGTGGCCATGATTCTTGGATCACGTGATAGCAGTGGCGTCACATTACCTTATGCTGCATCAGCGGGGACGATATCGAGCTTAGTAGTGGATATGGGTTCGGGGAACGAAATCGTGGATGGAAGCGGACCCGACTTCCGGGTGATTGCCCTCTCGGGTACCTATGATGTGGCCGTCAGCAATACGCCGTTCTCCCTCACGTTCGTTCCCGTTGGTTCCGGGACAGGTCAGCATGAATTCGACCTCGCTGGAACCGGACTCACATCGGCACGTTATGTGCGTCTTGCGGTGAACACTGGAACCGCGAGCTTTGATGCGGTTGAGGCGTTGAATCTCTTCACAGATCAGATCCATCCGACTGCCGGTCCGCTGGCAGACGCGGGATGGGCAACGATAACCGTGCGCAGGGGGAAGGCACCGCCAACCTCGCTCGATCCATTTCTTGAGCTCATCGGTCCCGATGGATCATCCCTCGGCAAGAACGATAGCGGTTTCGGCGATGACCTGGAGCCAACCCGGAGTGACGCGGCACTCGTCAAGATGCAGTTGAATCAGCAAGGGTTCTATCGATTTCTGGGACGCGGGTACGACGTACGCCCGGATGCAACAGCCTTTGGTCGCTTCAATGCTCGTCTTGAGACGGCAGGACAGTTAGATGCTCAGGAGATTCTAGTGAGTGCAGGAGCGGAGGATCTCACCGCCGCGCAGAGGCAGGGGACAATCAGCCTGCCAAGGCAGCGGGACTCATATCTGTTCCAGGCCTCGGCAGGAACCACGGTCCACATCGTCGTCAACGGTGCCGGATCATCGCCGCTGGCCGATCCCCTTGTTGAGCTCTATGACCCGGAGGATTTCCTTATTGCTGCGAACGACGACTATGCCGGACGCGGGAAAAACTCTCTGATTTCCGTCCCCCTTCACACGACCGGGCGTTCATATCCAGACCCAAGTACGTACCGCATCGTCGTCATGGGCATGGACAAAACCACCGGCGTGACAAGCCCTCTCTCGAATAGCATGTGCTTTGTCCGTGGTGTGAATGGTGGGACGTATGAACTGAAAGTATTCACCGGTTCTCTTTCCGGCGAAGTCCTGGCTCCCACTGTGACAGGCATTTCTCCAGACGCAGCTGTCCAGGGAGCGACTGGTGTCAATATCACTCTCAACGGCACGAACTACGTGAGCGGAGCGAATGTGACATTTAGCGGATCCGGCATCTCAGTCAAGACTATCTCCTTTGTGAGTGCCAGTCAATTGAAAGTAGCAGTGGATGTTGGCGCATCTGCTGCGACCGGGAAGCGAGACGTGACCGTCACAAATCCGGATGGAAAATCCGTGACCGCGGCGGGGTTGTTCGATGTAAGGGCGAGTCTGGGGAGTGTCTCGCTGACCTGGGATACGCCCGATTCAAATATGACGCTGGCTCCTCCTAATAATCTTCAGTCGGCATGGAGTGGTGGAGGGCCGACGACCATGGGCAGCGCGACAGTAGCTCGCACACGTACTCTGAAGGGCTTCAGGAGCGCACCGCAGTCTGCGCGCACCAAAGCCGATGCTCTCACGGCTGCTGTCCGCGTCTTGGTCGCTGCGATTGATGAGGTCGAACCCAACAATACGATCGCACAGGCACAGCGGTTGACAGGAGACACCCTTATAGTGGTCGACGGCCAGGCGGAAGTACGCGATAGCGGAGATCTTGAAGGAACCGAGTACGACGACATCGAGGATCTCTTCACAGTGACTACGGTTCTTCCAGGACTCTTTGTTGTCCTTGATGGCTTTGGTTCGGATTGCGACCTGTTCCTGCTTGACCCGCAGGACACTACGTATGTGGCGTGGTCATTATCTCTTGGAGCAACAGGTCCAGAGGTCATTGATCTTTCTGACTTGCCGTCAGGGACATATCTGATTGGCGTCTCGATCTATGATCCGGACCCTCTCGGCCCGGATTCGACCGCATATACGCTGATGTTGTGGGGTAAGTTTGCAGGCGGTGGCCCGTCGTCCCTCTCTTCCTATTCACTCTATCGTTCCACTGTGCCAAATGCCAGGCAGACAGGCAGCCAGATCGGGAGTGTGGCTGCCGGAACGAGGCATTGGATGGATGCCGTACCGCATGCGGGCCGGTTCTACTATCAGGTGACCGCGAAATATGGTGAGGTAGAGAGTGCGCCGTCGAATGAAACGACAGCGTTGGTCACGTTCGTCCCAAGCCAGAAAACGCCATTGCCTTCGAGTTTCGTATTGCTGCAGAACTACCCCAACCCCTTCAATCCGAGCACGACAATCACATATGAGTTACCCAAGTCCTCGGACGTAAGATTGACTGTGGTCGATTTGCTTGGACGGGAGCTATCAGTGTTGGTGAACGAAAGGATGGAGGCGGGAGTACACAAGGCTAGGTTCGACGGCACCGGCCTGTCAAGTGGTGTGTACCTCTATCGACTGCGGGCTGGTGACTTTCTATCTACGAAGAAGATGCTGGTTTTGAAGTAGGACAGTTCATGCAAAAGAGATTGCAGGACGCAAGTGTCGACCTCGGAAACAGAATGTCCAACATTGTCTTTATCATGCTTGGCGTTGCTGTACTCTTGTTCAAGAGATATTATGCAGGACCATTTGCAGAGGTGATTGATGCCTACGCGGCCAACGTAGCGGTGTCGTTTGCGGTATATTTCAACGCAGCCCTTATTCCGGTCAACTTCAGGTACAAACGGCTTTGGTTGGCAGGCCTTGCCCTTGCAGCGGTGGAACTGTTCGAAGTCTCCAATGGGTTCGGCATCATGAGCAACGTTTACGATAGTATGGATCTCGTTGCGAATGGTGTGGGGGTGTTGCTTGCGTTGGTTGTGGACTCTCTACGCACTCAGAAGCAATGCTGGAACCAGAAGGAATATGGACAAGATGGGAGGCTTTGACACGATGAAACATGCATTCCTCTGTCTTCTTTTCCTGCCTCTAATGGCCAGTTCCCCCGTCCTCAAACAGGGGGAAATGTCGCCGGTCAATTTCGACGTGATCACACTGGGCGATGGTATCTATGCCTGCATCAACACATTTGAAGGAAAGGCGATCTGTAATGCCGGGATTGTCGACAATGGAGAATCTACGATAATATTCGACACATTCTTGTCGCCCGAAGCAGCTGAGGAACTGATTCAATTGGTGAGCCGGCTGAAGCTGTCACCAATTCGGTTTGTTGTCAACAGTCATTGTCACAATGACCACGTACGGGGGAATCAATCATTTTCACCTGAGGTGAAGATACTGTCGACAAGAAGGACTGCCGAATTGATGGAGCGCGACGAACCAATATCAATCGCTGCCGAAAAGATATATGGACCTGTGCAGTACGCATATTTTGATTCTCTCCGGGGGACATACAAAGGCGATACGACAGCGAGAGAATACCAGATCATAAAAATGAATAGAGCCTATTTTGAGGAGCTGTCAAAGAGCCATGAGAGAATACGGTCGAGAATACCTGATACGTTTGTCGCCAAGGAACACTCCATCGATGGCAGCAGAAGGCGCGTGCGGCTCCAGGATAAAGGGAAAGGTCACACGGAAAGTGATCTCATTATGTATTTACCCGACGAAGGCGTGGTGTTTGCAGGGGATCTGGTTTTCCACAAATGTCACCCGTACCTGGGAGACGGCGACCTTGATGGGTGGAAAAGCATACTGAGTGAAATGGCACTGATGAATGTGAAAACTGTGGTGCCGGGGCATGGCCCTGTGGGAGGAATCGAATCGATCGCCGAAATGAAAAGTTATATCGATAGCATTGAGGTAATAGCACGGCAACTGAAGCACGATGGAAGGCGCAGACAGGATATCAAGACGGTCCCAATCCCGGAGAAATTCAAAGATTGGTGGATGGAGGACTTCTTCCAGGGGAATGTGGAGTTTGCGTACGACAAGGCTGAGTAGGAAGAGGTCGGCAAACCGTCGCACGTTCACTACGCGACTTTACGTCATTGGGACTGTCCCAACCTTGCGATCTCCGCGAGCAGCTTAGCACATCGGAAAGAGGTGAAACGGCGAATGCGCCCGCGATGCAAACGCCGTTCCCGCCCTCGAACACGGTATCGTCAGTGATGGTGGCACCGTTTGTTCTTCCTCCCTTTCGAATCCTCCTGCCATCAGCTCTGCCTGCAGCCCAGTCCGTTGTCCCTCTGACACTCCCACGGTATCCACTCTCCTGTTGAACCTCAAGAGCAATCGGTGTGTAGAGGATGCATAGTGGCAGACAAGTGGTTGAGATTATCCACGGCTGTTTGTTCAGGTGCAGGAAGCTTGCGGAATCCGAGGGTCCCCCGTGGCCCACTACAGATTGCGTCAGGTTGACTTGGATGGGACTTCGCATTTCAGTGATGTGATAGGGTTCACGCCAACAAATGTCGAATCCAACACGAGTAATCCCCGGACTTTCTCATTGGAACAAAATTACCCGAACCCCTTCAATCCAAGCACGACCATCACGTACGAGTTACCCATGTCCTCGGAGGTACAGTTGAGTGTATACGACATGCTCGGTTGTGAGCTTTCAGTGCTGGTGAACGAAAGCAGGGATGCGGGAGTTCACGAAGCGAAGTTCGATGCGTCGGGGTTCTCCAGTGGAGTGTACTTCTACCGGCTGAGAGCAGGAGATTTTGTATCAATGAAGCAGATGCTGATTCTGAAGTGAATGATGGTTCGTTTAGCTAGACCAAAGGCCCGTCGGCAATCAACGGGCCTTTTGTCTTTTGCTGTGTTGCTGACAGAGGGACAAAAACGCGCTATTTGATTTGGCTCCTGACCAACAGTGCATTACAGAGAGTCTGCAGACCCCTGACGTACTATACCGTCTGCATTCTCGTCTTTTAGCTTCACTCCAAGGGGCGCAATCAGTGACTTGAAGGTGTACTTGGGAAACATCTGCTCCAATTCCCGTATGGTTTGCACTGCTTGGGCCTGCATTGTCGGATTCTCGTTCGCGAGGGTTTTAAGTAGATTTTCTTCGAATTGCGCCAAGCGTTTTGCCTTGGAGCTGCTAGACTGATGCTGTGCCTCAAGCCGAGTTGTTGACAAGCTGTCTTGCGACTGCCCTGCTGTTGCGAAGAGGAGCAGCGCAATTGCCGTTGAAAAGAGGATGTGTTTCATAATGGTTCCCTTGAATGGTTGGTGATGAATATCCGCACATGTGATTGGTATCTGCATCATCGAATCGGCATGAATCCGCGGTTCTCTTCTTCGAATACGTCAGACGAAAACGCGCTCATGCCCTATGTCTAAAGCAGGGCGTTCCTCCGATGGGCTCTCAAAGATGAGCTGCAATTGGGACGTGAGAAGTGGGTCAGAAAAGAGAGGAAAGGTGTGGAGTTGCGGTGTAGTTGGAGTAAAGGCCTGAGGTAGCTGAAGGTGGCACCCCCCCCCAAGAGGCCTGGCAAGTGGAAACCGTTGAAGAGACTTGATTGGCAGAGCTACCGTCACCTGAACCACAAACACTCCAGCGTCTTCTGAACCCCATCCCAAGCGGTTCCCGCTCGGGTTGCTCTACAATCGTCGTCTCAAAGAACGTGTATACGAAATCTTCTACAAGTGTAACGCGGCACCCTGCTGATTCGTTCCCTCACTTACCTTCGGATTCGCACTCAACGGGAGTTCCCGGATACACGGTTGAGTGCGGGTCTGAAAAGGGTCTTCAGGTTGCATGTCCTATGAATCCTCGGTACTTTTGACTCAAAGGGCATCCAATCACGACAGGCAGGTGAGGCAAATGGCCAAACGACGCAATCAACCATCCAAGGTTCAACCCACGGGCACATCTGCACCAACTCTTCCGACTTCCGACCCAAGCCGCGTGTCTCCGCTTGGCACCCGTGCCCCATTGACAGAAAAGGGCCTTGAGACCATGATGACCATCAATGCGCGGAACCACATGTTGCTCACGTCGATGGCGGACCACAAGGCGAACATCATGATCTCGACAAACTCGATTGTGTTGTCGCTAATGGTCGGTCTGTTGTTGGGAAAACTCTCGACATATCCGTTTCTGATCGTCCCCACCCTGGTTCTCGTTGCCACCTCACTCTCGGCGCTGATTTTCGCGATCCTTTCGACGCGCCCGAGGATCACCAGCGGGGTATTCGACCGGGAGGAACTTCTGAAGAAAAAAGTCAACCTGTTGTTCTTCGGGAGCTATCACAACTCGGCGTTTGAAGATTTCGAGTGGGGGATGAAGGAGATGATAGTGGACAGGGACTATTTGTACTCAAGCATGTTCGCCACGATCTATGGAATGGGGAAGGTGCTGGGGGTGAAGTACCGGTACCTGCGGCTGAGCTATAACACGTTCATGTACGGGCTTGTAGCAGCCGTGGTATCGTTTCTGGTGGCAGGCTTCCTGGCTGGGACGGGCTATTGAAAGCATGAAGTGCATGTGGCTTCCGGGGAAATGAGAAATGCGGATCGCTGTGCTGATCATGGTGATGCTCTGCCTGGAAAATGACGCCTTCAGTCAGACATTCTCCGGCGGATTCAATTTCTTTCTCCCTCCCACCGACACACTAAGCACGCGGTTCGTCCCTACGTTTGGGCGGTCTCCGCTGACTGATCAAGACTTCGTCGACATCGATCCAAGCGGGCATTTCTCCGTGCGTGGCACGCCGATCCGGTTCTTTGGTGCCAACCTTGTTGCCGGCGGGGCTTTTCCCACACCATCCAAGGCGTGGTTCATCGCAGGCCGGTTGAGCAAAATGGGCTTCAATCTGGTGCGTCTTCACCATCTGGACAATCCCTGGGGCGAAGCAAGCCTGTTTGAGCCGGGGTGGACGACGCGACTGCTGAATCCCGTGACCCTGGACAGACTGGAGAATCTCCTTGCAGCGCTGAAGAAGAACGGTATCTATGCCAATCTTAATCTCCATGTCAGCCGCACGTTCACAACCATGGACATTCTTCCGGATACCGATTCCCTTTTGGAGTACGGGAAGGGAATCAACTATTTCGATCCGGACGTTCTCTTTCTCCACAAAGAGTACGCACGTGAGCTGCTGACGCATGTCAACCCCTACACCGGGAAATCGCTGGCAACTGATCCCGCTATGGCGATGGTTGAGGTGACCAACGAAAATTCCCTCTACCGGTTCTGGCGAGACGGGAAATTGAAGCACCTTTCACAGGGTGGTATCCTTACAGCACGGCACGTGCGGATGATCGACTCCCTCTGGCTCGACTACCTGCGCAACCGATACGCTACGACCTCCGCCCTTGCGCAGGCCTGGAATGACGGGGCGTATCCCGCCGATGGACTGAACAGAGTTGTGAACGGGACTCTCGAGTCGGCACCTCCATCAACTGGTTGGCTGATGGAAATCCATGCTCCAGCTGCGGGCTCGCATGGACGGGATTCGGTTTTGAGTTATGGCGGGAAATTCTCAGCACGCGTTGACGTCACCAACGCGGACGGCACTGATTGGCATGCCCAATGGAAGCAGACTGGATTGAGTGTCACTCAGGACACGACATACAATATATCGTTCGCGGCGCGCTCCGACAGCACACGCACGATCTCCGTCGCTCTCATGAGAGACATCAGCCCCTGGAACTGGTACGGAGGTGTGACCATCCGGTTGACCCCCGATTGGAAGACATTTTCATTGAACGTCCGGGCACCAGAGTCGCTCGCAAATGCAGTCCGTCTGTCGTTCACCGTGGGCGGACAAACCGGATCGTATTGGTTCGATGATATTGCCATGACGAGCGTCGGAGTGAAAGGGCTTCTTGTCGACGAATCCTTCGAAACGCGGTTGATCCGCCGCATCGACTATGGGGAATGTGCAGGCTTCACTCCCGCCCGAGTCAGCGACATGTCGTCGTTCTATATCATGCTGGAAGAAGCATACTACGCCGCGATGCGGAGTTATCTGAAGGACTCGCTTGGCGTCCGTGTGCCGATTGCCGGGACGAACTGGAACGTAGGGCCCGCCGATATTGCTGTGCAATCAAAGCAAGACTATGTCGATAACCATGCCTACTGGGACCACCCTTCATTTCCAGGAATCCCCTGGTCCTCAACCGACTGGGTTATTACCAACACTCCCATGGTCCGGGCACAGGATGGGGGAACGATAGCCCAACTGTTTGCCGGATCGCCCGTAGCCGGAAAGCCGTTCACAGTAAGCGAGTATAACCATCCCTTTCCTAATCGATACCAGTCGGAGGCCATTCTCTTCCTCACTTCATATGCAGCGTTTCATGATGCAGACGGCCTGATGTTCTTCGACTACAACTCTGTGGATGACTGGGAGACCGACAAGGTTGCGAACTACTTCAGCATCCATCGGAACCCGGCCATGATGGCTCTGGCGCCTTCCTGCGCGGCTGCTTTTCGAGAGGGAATGATCTCGCCTGCCGTCACGAGCCTCGCTCTCGATTACGCGCCGGCGGACTACCTGACTCTTCCCCGGCGCGATACCTTTGGATGGAACGGGGGAAGCTTGATCGACCGAACCCTTGCGCTGAGTCACAGCGTCCGTGCGCGATCGTTCACGAGTACGGTGCCGTTCGACTCTTCGAAATTCCCCCCAGTACCAGTAAATCCTTACATCACTGACACACGAGAGATTCTCTGGAATACACAGGGCCTCCTCTCGGTCTCGACACCGCGATTTGTGGGGACCACAGGATTTCTGAACGATTTTTCCGGCCATCAGATTGGCCCGCTGGCGGTGCTCGCTGCAAACGGCTTCGGATCCCTCACGTGGGTATCTGTGACACCGGATTCGCTGCCTGCGTCGCGACGCTCCCTCCTCACCCTGTCGACTATGATTCAAAACACCGGGATGGTTTGGGACGGAACGACGACTCTCCACAACAAATGGGGCGGGCCCCCTACCCAGGTTGCCCCGCTTCGTGTGACACTTCAGCTCAGAATGAACGCGGACTCCATCAGGGTGTATCGATTGGATCCTTCCGGCAGAGACATCTGGGGGTTTTCCAGCCAGCTCCCCTCCTCCGCCAACATGTTTACCCTGACGATCGATCAAATCACTCAGCTCTCAATGTGGTTCGGGATTGAAGCCTTCGGATCAGGTATGCCCACCGATGTCCCGGATCAGAGAATCACACACCCATTCGAAGCACGTCTGGAACAGAACTATCCTAATCCATTCAACCCTCAAACGACAATCAATTTCCAATTAGCGGTCCCCGGCGATGTCCGACTGGCGGTTCTCGATCCGCTTGGACGCGAGGTGGCGGTGCTGATTAATCAGCGAAAGGAGTCGGGGAATCATACGGTAGTGTGGGATGCACGCGGGATGGCGAGCGGTGTCTACTTCTACCGGATTCAGGCTGGCGCTTTTGTGGAGACGCGCAAACTCCTGATGATGAGATAGGTCTCCCCCGGTCAGCGGGAACTTCTCATCCCGGTGCTGTGATACCCCGCAGGTCACGAAGCTCCTGGACTTCCGCTCTCGTCGCACTGATAAGATTCATTGCAGGCCGGAGTCCGAGAGGGGAGATGGCCTTGGCACCGCGGTCCAGGCTGTTCAGGAGTGCCTTCCTGATAGCATCCAGGCCTTCCGGGCGCGCATGCAGACGCCAGCTCCTGGCCAGGAGAGCGAGATCAATGTCACTCGCACCACTTCCTTCGAGAAGGATCCGGGCCGCAAAGTTCAGCCTGCCGTCCTCAAGATCCTCTCCGATATCCTCCAGGTCATCCAACGCAAGAAGCACCTTCCCGAGCTCACTGACAAATTGGTCGATACGGGGGATGTCCTCTGCCCTCCCCATTCGCTCGCAAACTGACGACGATCCGACTGAAAAGATCGCGTCCACGCGCCCGTAGTTTTGCAGAAGATCATCAGGGGATATCGCAGTGTCCCGTTGCATTTGTGCCACCCGGGCGATTCCCGTCAGTGTGGTTTGAAGTGCCAGGCGGTAGTGATTCCAGAAGGCAGCTCTCGTATCGATGACCGAAGAGAATGCCCGGTCCGCCTCTGACAGGAAGAGCAGGGGAGCAAGCAGAAGCGGCGTATGCGGGAGATGTCCGTCCAGGTGATCATCCTGAAGGCGGACGGCATAGAAGAGTGTGGTCTGCCCCCAGATGACCGTTTCCAGGAACTCTTCAGCTGCGGCGTCTCGTCCGCACCCCCCACGATTGGCGAGCCAGCGGGGAAGTTCCTGCCAGTACGGGGCGATGCCCTTCTGGCCCCACTCACGAGGAGCGCGGCGGGCTTTCGCTCGAAGGAGATGATCATACTGGAGAAATCCCTGCGCCAGCGAGGGTTCCCACGTCCCTACGAATCGTCCCAGCTGCTCGCTGAGTGTGTCACGATTCCCTTCCCACTCTACGGAACCCACTCTCCCTCCTTGCCACGTGATGCTCTCACTGCTTTGGGGGGCTGAAGGCAATCGTAGTGGCGGACAAGATCTCTGGCGGATATCTGCATACTGCCATTCTGGAGAGAGTCAAAGAATGCATTGACGTCTTCTCCATGCAATGTCAAGCCTTCATCGTATTCATGAAGAACAGCATTGGCAGCATCGGCACTGGGTGCGTGTACGAGCACTCGCAGAAGATTGATATCGTGGAGCGCTGCCTGAATTGCCGCCGAGACCGGACCGGAATGGGGCATGGAGACCTCCTCTGAGAATACTGAAAGGTAATGTTCGAACTGAATCCTCGAACAGTGGGTGATTCCCTCGCTGCGCGATCGTTCGCGCCACCATCCCGCATTTGCCGAAGGGGGATGGTGAGATAGCTTAGCGTTGTCCGGCCGCCGCGCGAGACCCGAGCGCCGACTCGATTGCGCCGAGTTTTCGTTGGAAATCCAGGGCGGTGACTGTCAGCGAATCCGACTCCAGGTATTTCTGCAAATGTATGCGCGCCTGATCGAGCGATCCTCGCTCGAGGCAGAGTCGCCCCAGCAAGGCGTGCGCTTCTGAACAGGATCCGTTCAATCTGAGTGCCGATTCTGCTTCCATCTCCGCGCCCGCCAGATCGCCTGAAAGTAAGAGTGCACGGGCAAGTGCAGAGCGGGGCGACGCAGCACCGGGCTTCTCGACGACGGCATCACGCAGGAACCTCTCACCGAGCTGCGGCTCGTCCATGTCGAGAAGAATCCTGCCCAGAGACTCGCACGCATCCCCCCAGGTGTCATGCCTGCTCTTCAAGCCCTCCAGAAATCTCAGTTCATATGATCTGGCCTTCGCTGAGTCATTGTCCTTCCATGCAAATGCGGCGAGGAGGCTAAACGCATCGGGGTGAATGGGTCGTATGGCGAGCGCCTTGTCAAGCACGGCACGCGCGTCGTCGAACCGCTTCGTCTTGATCAGCACGCGGGCGTACTCGGGATAGGCCGGCGGATAGGCCATTCCGGAGCCCACCACAGGCTCGTAGGCGCCGATAGCATGTTCGAATTTCTCGAGCCGGTCGTATGCCAGGCCAAGGTTCTCGAGGACGATCCGGTTCCCGGGAGCGAACCTCAACCCTTTCTCCAGAGCAGTGACACGGCACTGAAGATTGCCGTGCACATAGCACCCCGCAAGCTCGATCATCGCAAGTTCAAAAGGGGTTCCTCTGGATTTCAGTGACGTGAGAACACGATAATGTTTTTCAGCCTCATCACGGTCTGCGCGTAGATTCTTCCCGACAAGCGCCGGTATCAACCAGACACGGGGAGCGACAAATGAAGAATCGAGTCTGAT
>JAGDMK010000284.1 GCA_017860635.1 Bacteroidota bacterium | reverse complement strand
GCAAAATCGGTCATGACGTGATGCCCGACGAGTGCGGCGAGCTTGAAGTGAGAACCGAGGAGAAAATCAATCCCCGCTCCCAGCTTTCCGCCAAATGCCGTCTCGGTCCTGGACTCCTGCGCAAGGACTGCGCTCTTCACCTCAGATCCGATGAACGATCCGATCGAAGCGGAGATGAAAGGTCGGACTCTGGTATCGGGGGCGGGATAGGGCACGTAGTACTGGATACCGAGGAGAATCGGGACGACCGAGCTGACATGCTGTGAGACCGAGGCCAAACCAACGCTCGACTTGGCCTGGACTGCAAGAAGTCCGGCGCTAAGGGTGACGGCCAGGTTATCCTCAAGTCCATAGGCATACGCGAGGCCGCCGACAAAACCACTCCCATCGACCGCCGACTGTGTTCCTGAGAGACCGATGCTCGTTGAAGCGCCGATCCCACCCCACAGGCCAAACTCCAATCCGAGTGTGGACCTTCCCTTTGTGCCGAGATCTTGTGCAACGAAGAGCGAAGGAACGAACAGGAAGGTGACGCACACTGCCAACATCCTTGAACATGCATGCTTCATGGTTGCTCCTTTGGGTTATCGCAGGCGTGATCCCCCTCAAGCATACGGTTTCCCGGACGCGATGGTTGCATAGCTGGAAAGTCACACGCTTATTTGCGACTGCTTTTTGTCGGGCGTGGGCGGGCAGTCAGCGGACCTAATTTCGCAAAGTGGCGATAGGCAAGATAGGCCACACCGCCGATCTGGATCGAACCAAGAATGGTCCGGAATGTTCCCATCTGGGCTTCACGCGCCCACTGTGCGCGAAGAGGGGCCAGCAGGTCGGGACGGACCTCAAGAGGACGACCGAAGTCTGGTGAATCAGATAACGAATTGATACCATCGAAGAAGAAGGTCGGGGAGGAAAACCGCAGCGGCTGCTCAAGGTGCGGCGGCAGGAGAAACATGGTGCTCCCCGGCGCCATCCCCGGCTCAACAACCATGATCCGCGGCGCGGACGTACTGTCGCCCTGAACTTCCTGACTTGACAACCGGGAAGGAAGAAACAAAGAGAAACCGGTGAGGCAGAGCAACAGGGCAATCAGTTTCATGGCTGGAATATATGCTGTCCTCAGGTTGAAAGCAATCACCGGCTGAGCACTTCACTACAACTGGCGCTTCAATGCAACAGAACTTCTGCACCAGAGCTTCAGTGCAATATCGCTTCACTGCAACAGCGGTTCATTGCAGCAGAGCCTCACGGCAACAACGCCTCTCCGCAACAAACACTTCAACGAAACAGCGGTCCGTGCTTCAGGGTCCTGTCAGCGATGCATTTCCGGACCGACCGGCAGCCGTTCAGCTTCCGGAGCTCTCTATCACCGCCTCGATGAACGACTTTATGTTCGCAGTACTCACACTTGGCGGCATTCCCCCGCCGCAAGAAAGAATCACTCTCGACCGGTCCGTGAGTGACCCGACGAGCTCCCTGGTTGCCGTTCCAACTTCAGCAGGTGTGCCGTTCGCCAGGACATCGCGCGGGGGAATATTGCCGAGCAGCGTCACGCTGTTCTTCGTCAATGTTTTGAGCTCATTCAATGTAACGTCGAATCCCATATTGAAGAGGTTGACACCTATTTCCGGCAGAAATGGTGCAGAGATTTTGCAGGGAGCGTCGTTGTGAAGAAACCGGATCGCTACATCGCTGTCATAGAGTTCGGAAAAGTATGGCAGCCCGAAACGCTGGAACTCCCGCTCTCCCATGAAGCCGATGATGTCGTCAAGTAACAATATGCCATCGATTGTCGGGAATGCCTCGCGCTGCACTGCCAGCCATTCCTTGACGAATGCCGTGATCCTTTTCAGCAGTGATTCCGCCTCTTCCGGATGAGTGAGAAGAAGCGTCAGAAACTCTGTCATTCCCATGAGGTAACTGGCGATGTTTAGAGGGCCCCGTGACACGGCAAACCGGATCCGGTGACCGGCGGCTTCTATTCCGGGCTGCGCGAGTTTGAGCCGGTTGAGGACAAACGGCAGAAGTCCGTCGGTTCTGGGATTCGGCGCCGGAAGCATCTCGAGATCTTCCGGCGAAGCAATAACCGGATGTGCGTGAGGAAATTCATTCGGAGGAAATACGCAGCGCGCGCCAAATGCCGACGGCTCTGTGCACATCCCGTATTCAGACCAGAACCCGGGGAGGAACATCACATCGGGGAATTCGTTCAGGGCCTTGAGATTCGCATCCAGCCAGCGTTGATCATTGGTGAAGTAGTCGATGATCCTGATGCCGTACCAGCCGGGAAGCCAGGGACAGTCGATGATGAATCCCACCGGCAGGGGTTCCACAAGGTCACCGCGCACCACCCGTTTCAGGAGATCCCACTGCTGATCTGTCATACCCTTCTCCTTGTCTTCACAGAACAATGTACTCAAGCTAAACTGAACTGCACTGACATTCGACCACGCACTCTGGCATTCAGATTCCTTCAGCAGGCCATTGCCGCCTGTTGTCCATCGCAGGAACGGTAGCATTTCCCAATGGAAGGGATTGCACCGGTTGCATCGGCGATATCACCCCACCCTCACCGGCGTTCCGTCGCATAGACCTTGTCATTGCCGGAATATTCGAACCACTCATAATAGGCTGTTGTATCGGACGCCTTGCCGAGAGAGGTGGCATAGAGCGCAACCATGCATCCGACAAAACCGCCAGCGACTCTTGTACTCAGGAATGTCGCATCGGCACCCTCTTTCAGCTTGGTCCAGGCATTCTCTCCTGTTCCATAGAGGAAGTTGCAGACTGAACCGTTTGCTTCTATCTTCAGCCGGAGCGGCCTATTGGCATCCTGAGTGCTTATCTCGCGTGTGGCGAGGGCGGTCATACCTGTCTTGTTCCGCTCGTCCGATGCAAACAGCTGTACCAAGGGTTTTCCCTGCCTCACGGATTTGCAGAGATAATAGAAGTGTGTCTCGTTCTGGAATATGAGAATGCCGGCTTTCTCGTTCTCTGCCCCGGGTGTAAAGTGCAGCGCAGTACTTGCAGATCCCCTGAGGTGCTGCAGGCGCCGGCCCAGGAAGCTCGGGTTCATGTTGCCCGAGCAGCTCTCTGGCCGAAGCCTGATGCCAAGCGCACCTTTGCGCGCTTCCAGAGTATACCACTTCTCATGCGGCGTCCTCAGGAAGACCCAGTTGGGATCCAGCGACTGTGCTGCAAATTCGTCTCTGACAGTGAAATTGCCGCTGTACGGAGTTCCCGAGTTTGTCGAACGGGGCAGAGGATACGGATAATAGTATTGCACTTCCTCGTCGCCCGTCGTGATCACCGGCCACCCGTCGTTCCATTTCACCGGCGCAAGGAATGTTTCTCGTCCTGTGTTGTAGTATCCCTTCTCATAGGGAGGGTAGGGCCTGCACCCAAGAAACACGGCCCACCAGTCACCCTGTTCGGTCTGCACGAAATCAGCATGACCCGTCGATGTAATGGGCGCTTTTCTGTCCGGTCCCAGATGCCGTTGCGTCAGAATCGGATTGCCGGCAAAAGGCACGTACGGTCCGCCGACCGCAGCACTTCGGAAGACGACTTCTGAATGCTGATCGCCAGTCCCGCCTTCTGCTGCAATGAGATAGTAGGTGCCGCCGCGCTTGAAAATGTGCGGGGCTTCGATCCACACAGGTTTCTTCGTAATATCCGTTCCGCCGTTGACAAGGATCTGTTCTTTTCCCGCAACCTTCAGGGTCCTGGTATCGAAGGCGTACATCCGGATCGTCCTGTGGCCATCGTACAGCGGTTTGTCATCGGGGGGAATACTATTATAGACGATGTACGCCTTTCCGTCGTCATCGAAGAACATCGACGGATCGATGCCGTTGATTTCCGGGATCCACACCGGGCTGGACCAGGGACCGCGCGCCGACGGCGATGTCACCACAAAGTTTCCCCCGATGTCCACCAGCGTGCACGTCACGTAAAATAGGCCATCGTGATACCGTATGGATGGCGCGAAAAGCCCTCTCGACACCCCTTGCTTGTCCAGGTTGAGCTGCTCCGGACGATCCATGACATGCCC
>JAGDMK010000096.1 GCA_017860635.1 Bacteroidota bacterium | reverse complement strand
CCTGCCAACCATCGGAGGCCTATCAGCCGGCATTCAGCCCTGGGCAGACCGGTACAGTTATCTCCCTGCCGTGAGCCTCTTTCTTCTGCTCGGCGCGGGGATTCGCTGGCTATGGGACCGGTTTCAACGCCGGAGTATGCTCGCGCGCGGCTCCGTTGCAGTGCTGTGCGCCCTCCCTCTCGTCATCTGCGGTGGCCTGAGCATGCGGCAAATTCCTGTGTGGCAGAACGGTGGATCACTCTGGACACATGCCATCGCGGAATCACCGGACCTTCCCATGCCGTACGCGAATCTCGGTGTCGCCCTCGAAGATAACGGAGACCATAACGGGGCATTGGATATGTATGCGAAAGCGGTCGGGCTGGAACCGCACTATGCAGACGCGTTGTACAATATGGGCGTCGCTTACGAAGCCAAAGGCCTCCCTGATTCTGCAGTTGCATTCTACACCAGGGCAATCGCAGCCGACACTGCCTATGACGATGCGTACGTGAATCTCGGCAACCTCCATGTGCGCGCCGGGAGGCTCGACGAAGGGATACGCATGTATGAACAGGCCATCGCCATCGACGGTACGAAGCCGGATCCGTACTACAATATGGGCATCGCACTCTACACGAAGGGCGATCGCGAGAAGGCACTGGCATGTTTTCAGTCAGCGATCAAGCGCTCCGCCGGGTATGCGGATGCGTACCACAACATGGGTGTGGTGTACCTCGACCTCGGCAACGGTGCTGCGGCGATAGAAAGCTTCACACGGGCTGCACGGCTGGGCCTGCCTGAAGCGCAGCGACTCCTGAGATCGAAGGGATACTCCTGGTAATGGCCTCCTCCCTGCGCAAGCAGGCTTGACAAATGAAGGAGTTTACCCCGGCGGGTGCGCACCCGCATATCTCCCGCCATCGGAATTCGCTGCGTTCTCTTCAGGACGAATGCTGCATCTGCGCATGGCGACAGAAAAGGTCCGCAATCCGCTCCGGCAGAAGCAAGACGCGTCGAACAGCACCCTACCGCTCCAGACCCATCACAACGAGAAGTCTGAAACTCACCGGTTCCTGCACAGCCCAGACGTTTCTCTGGTTAAGATTGACAAGCGTGGTGCTGGCATCCGACAGTTCCGTGTCCTTATGCAGCAAATACGCTAACGGAAGGTGCATCGTCGCAAGCAGCTGGAACGGCCCCCACCCATACATGAATCCTACTGACCCGGTCATCCAGGTTTCATTCTTGTAGTCGTGCCGCGTGTGCGATGCATTGAAGACGTACTCCTTACTGCCGTCAGGGACTTCCGAACGGCCGTATTCCTTTGTCAAGAAGCTGTACTTCCGCAAGAACAGAAGCGACGCAAGAGCGTGGAATCGTCCGCTGATGTTAATGGCGGTGGACGCCTCAAAACCGGTAGCGAAGAACGTATACCTGCCGCGCGAGAATGATTCCCACGATGGACTGAAGCCGCTTTCGTACGGGGAGGAATTCCTGATGACGCCGTTCTGCGTCGCGCCTATTGCACCGTTCCACCGGGGGGCAGTATTCTGCAGTCCGGTGGTGGAAAGCTCAAACAGAATGCCGAAATCAAAATAGCTCTTCCCGAATTTGTAATTCAGCCAGGGGTTGACTTCCAGAGTGTATTCGGTCTCCGCATCGCTGCTGAGTGGCTCGCTCTCAAGCGTCCTGTTCGTGCTCACGGTGTTGTTGTCCCGGTCCGCATACTGAAGGAAGAACAACAGTCCCAAATCAGCATCCCCGATTTTCCACAGACGGATTTTTGAATACGCGCGGATCAGATCGTCCGCGATCTCGTCCTCATATCTGCTGTCGGTGATGTACGATCCGCTGAAATTCGAGCCGGGGACCGTGTCCGCGACGCTGCTCCGCCAATAATAGTTCTGCCCTCTCTCATTCCTTGTTCTGTACCGGATCGCCGATTTGTGATTTCCGTATTCGTAGCTCAGCTGCAGATCAAGCTGCCCGCCCTTGTAGAGCGTATAGTCATTCAGGAACCACGCATCGAAATTCTGACTGGATGTCCCGAAGATATGCGCGCAGGGAGACGTGGTCCACCCCCAGGTAAGGTGATCAGAGATCGTCTCCGTACCATTTCTCACGAATCGTATTTGCGATTCGGGTTGCGCCGTGTTCCTGTCCTGATACTGAACTCTGAGTCCTAGGGGATTGCCGAAGAGATAATTCGCATAGACCAGCTGGAAATCATAGTAGCTTCTCACAGCATCCGTCCGTGCATTGACGGGAATCAGTTCCAGTGTCGTGTTGTTCCTCACGATGCCTTCTGCGCGAAGTTCCATGTCGATTCTATTTGTGCCTATTTCAAGGTACGCTTTCCCCCAATCGCCGAAACTCCAGATGCCCCCCACGCTGTACCTGTTGTTGTAGGCGTACGACGAAACCTTCATGTAGGATCGGATCGCACCGGGATCACCAGTGTAGCCATCAGGAACGGGAAACTCGAAATCATTGTAGTTGCTGATGTAGGTGTCGTTGGGACGCTCGCTCAGATTCGTCACGTGCCCCTGCCACGGGAGCGTCTGCGGATACATATACACGAACGCAGCCTTCGCAGGCCACCGGAGAATGTCATGGGGATACGCTAAGAAGGTGTAGAACGGGTTGCTGCCGACTGTAAAATTGGGATTGGCATGTCCGATTGATGCGCCCAAGAACGCAAGAACAATTGCCAGTTTCTTCATGGTACCTCCCGGTATGACTTGCCCAGTCCGATCCCCATGAATGGCGCAAAGGATGTGCCAGTGAGAGGCTCAACTGGACACAGTCGTTTTTCCGAGCCCAGGTGCAGAAATATTGAGTCGGCCGATTTTCGAACCGGGATCCGGTTCCAGTGCGTCTGTCACCACTGCGGACACATAATCAACAGGGGGACGTCTGAGTGGACGCGAGTGAGGATCCAGTGCATCGTTGTTGGCGCGATGGTCAAACCCATCCATCTGATCGTCCTAGGCGATGGTCAGGCCGCATCTGATCGTCGTACCCGATGTTCCCGGCGGGTCTGATCGTCGTATGCGATCGTCAAACCGGATCTACTCGTCGTACGCGATGGTCAGGCCGGATGATCGTCGTGCGCGTTGGACAGCATGGGGAGGAACAGCAGGAGGAGAAGGGGTGGCTCGTCGGATAAACCACCGCGCACATTCCGCAAAGGCGTACAGGAAGCTTATGGTCGCCCGTGACTATCAGCGCTTCGTTATACCGTCGGCACCCGGCTTGGTGGAGCTGTCAGGAGCCGGGAAAATCAACGAGGCCGCGATGGACACGACCAGGATTCCCCCCACAACGCCCAGGGCGATTCCGATTGGTATCTTCACAACATCCGCGAGCACCATCTTCACGCCGATAAAGACAAGAATAAATGCGAGCCCGACGTGGAGCTTGTGGAACAGGCTCATGGCGCCGGCGAGGGCAAAATAGAGCGCCCGCAACCCCAGGATCGCAAAGATATTTGACGTGTACACGATGAAGGGATCCGTCGACACTGCCAGTACTGCCGGGATGGAATCTACCGCGAACACGATGTCGGTCGTTTCGATGACCAGCAGGACCACCATCAGCGGCGTGGCGAGCGTCCGCCCATCCCGCTTCACCAGGAATTTACCGTCAACGTAATCCTGCGTTACGGGCATGAGCCGCCGAAAGAGCTTGACCACGGGATTCTTCTGTGGATGGACCTCCCTGTCCTTTTGCAGACCCATGCGGAAGCCGGTGACAATAAGGAATGCGCCGAAGACATAGATCACCCAGTGAAACATGTGGATCAATGTCACGCCCACTCCGATGAATATGGCACGCATCACCAGAGCGCCGACGATACCGTAAAAGAGGACCTTGTGCTGATATTTCGCTTCGACACCGAAATACGCAAAAATGAGGACAAAAACGAAGAGATTGTCCACACTCAGCGATTTCTCGATCACATAGGCGGTCAGAAACGAGAGGGCCTGCTCGGATCCATGCCAGAGGTAGATGCCGACGTTGAACAGAAGAGCGAGCGAGATCCAGACCACTGTCCATATGAGCGCTTCACGGATCTTGATCTTGTGCGCCCTGCGGTGCGCAACACCAAGATCGAGAGCCAGAAGCGCAATAACGAGGAGACCAAAGAGAACCCAGGGGAGAACACCACTTGACACTGAACGTTACCTTCCGAGCGTGACTCTGATGTCAGGAACATCCGTGAGGAAAAATACAGACATAGTGTACACAAAAGTGGCGAGAAATCAAAGAAAAGCCACTCCGAGAGCCTTGTTGGGCCCGCCATTGACTTTGTTCAACATGTGTGCGTATATTCGTTTCATTCCTACCTATCCCGGTGAGAACCGCTATGAATCCCCTTCGAACTCTTCTCGTTGCTTTTCTTGTGCTCCTCGCCGCCATTCCGGGCCCGGCTCAGGTCAAGTTCTACAATTACTACCGTGACGGCCTCGAATTTATGGAGAAGCGAGACTGGCAACGCGCCATGCAGGAATTCCGCAGTGCCATCTCCCTGGAGTTCGAAGACGCCGTCCGGAAACGAACGTATGGCACCCGCTTCATCGAGTACTATCCGCACCGCGAAATGGGGATCTGTTTCTATCAACTGGGGGAAAAGGAGAGCGCGAAGAAGGAGCTCGAACTCTCGACTGCCTACTATTCCAGCGAACGGGCAAACGAGTACCTGGACTTGCTCCGCGGCACGCACCCACCCCCTGTTGCAGTTGACAAGCCGGTTCTCCCGCCTTCCGGTACCCGCCGTGAGGAGGATTCCCGCGAATCTGCAGAACGGTCGCGCCTTGAACCCGGTCAACTCAGCACACTTCCTGTGGGCGCCCTGACGTACGACCCGATGCGGGTCACGCAGGTCGGGTCCCGCCTGGCGATCGGCGTCCTCCCCATCGAAGCCAGAGGCGACCTTGCCGGTTACGCAAGCGCACTCACCGAGAAGATGGTTACACAACTGGTCAATCTCAGGCGCTTCAAGGTCATCGAACGCGCCGCTCTCGACAAAGTCCTCGCGGAACAGCAGCTCCAGCTTTCCGGAGTGGTCGAGGAGGCTACGGCCATCAAAGTGGGCCGTGTGGCAGGGGCTGATGCAATCGTCCTGACAAACGTGCTCGAAACGAGCACGGGCGGCAAGGTCAATGCCCGGGTTATCGACACTGAGACCGGCGAAACCATTGTCGCACGCAGCGAACAGGTGTCCGGAAGCGATGTGGATGAGTATGAGAAGGCTGTCGATAATCTCGCCATCACGATCTACAACGAGCTTCCCATTGTCGAGGGATACATTGTCAGCGGCGAACAGGATGAATTCTATGCCGATATCGGCTCACTGAAGGGAATCCGCAAGGGCTCGAAGTGTGTGGTGTTCCGCGACGGCAAGGAAATCAAACACCCAACCACAGGAGAGGTGCTCGGGAAACAGGTCACAAAGCTGGGCGAGCTTGTGGTGGTGCAGGTGCAGCAGAAGCTCTCGCAGGTCAGAGTGGTGGAAAAAGAGCAGGACATCAAAATCGGCGACAAGATTGTTGTGAAATAAACCGCTTCTCTCCGTCCATATCCGGGAGTTCGTATGCTCAAACGGCATGTCGTCTCGTGTTTCATGGTGCTGCTGACGGCGGCATCGGTCGCTGTGGCGCAGGAAGACTGGAATATCACGGGTGCAGGTGCCCGCGCTGAGGGTCTTGGCGGTGCATTCATCGGCCTTGCCGACGATGCCACAGCGATCTCATGGAATCCTTCCGGCCTTGGCCAGCTCGAAAGGACGGAGTTCTCCGCTGTGGGGAGATGGATCGGCGAAAAATATGAATTCGACAATCCCAACAATACCGATGCGAACTATTCGATCACGCAGTCGCACTTCACCTACAACTTCGCCAGCATCGCCTTCCCTCTTCACGCCGGCCAGGTCAACATCGTGCCGGCGGTTGCGTTCCAGCGGCAACTCGACAACTTCTCTGACTACAGCACGCGCAGTGAGACATATGAGTCTGGCGGCGGCGTGAACACGATCACACCGGGCATCGGTCTGAAGCTCCACCCGATGTTCTACGTGGGCGGAGCAGTGAACATATGGCTGGGCAACTTCGACAACAAAACTCTCGAGAAGGGCACCAATGCGACCGCCAAGAATGACGGATCCTACAAGGGGCTCAACTTCACAGCGGGCCTTCTCGTGGACTTCGAGGGACTGAAGAAGCCTATCCCCATCAAGATCGGCGCCTCGCTCCGCACACCGTTTGAACTCGAAGTTGAAGGCGACTATGAATGGACAACGGCAGGGACCTCAAACACGAAAGGGTCCTTCAAGAATACCGTTGAGGTCCCCCTGATGTTCGGGGTCGGCGCGTC
The DNA here is from genome assembly GCA_017860635.1 of Bacteroidota bacterium. GTDB lineage: Bacteria > Bacteroidota > Ignavibacteria > UBA10030 > UBA6906 > JAGDMK01. The sequence continues at coordinate 4,397 of JAGDMK010000096.1, read as the reverse complement.
AGGCAGGATCGGTGAGAACCTGACACTGTCGTTCGACTTTGAAACGCGGATGTATGGGGACAAGAAGATCTACCGCACAACCGACAAAGCTCCCGTGGATACGATTAAGCTGAGCGACAGCGGAAATGACGTGAACCAGATCCGCGTGGGCGCAGAATATCTTATCGTCAGCAGCGCCGGAGTCATCCCCATCCGGGCCGGTTTTCGCACCGTGCCCACCCTGCGTGCGAATGTAAACGAGAAAGACGAATACTCTGACCAGGTCACCGGCAAAGGATTCACCGTCGGCACCGGATTCATTGGCGGGTCAATTGCACTTGACGTGACCTATGCCCGGACAACGTGGGAACAGACCTTTGCACTCACGGGCGGCAAATCGGCCAACCACAACTATACCAACCAGACGGTGAGTGCCTCCGTGATCATCTATTTCTGACCTTCCCCCCGCGGCGCTGCAGATCAGGCGCCGCCAGATCGGTCCATCTGCATTCCGTTACGCACGAAGCCCGTCCTGTTATCGCAGGACGGGCTTCAGCTTTTCAATCCCCGACTGTCATACTTGGAATGGGCCCGCCGCTGGCGGATAACCCTGTTGCGTACATTCAAAAAGTTAGAGGGGCACTAGCGTCCGATGGTCATCAGGAACAGATATAGTCCGATAATCACACCCACCATCGCCCAACTCCCGAGGAAGCCCCAGATGTCCGCTTTCGTCGGCTTCCAGAACTCCCAATCTGTGCCGGGGAATATTTTCCGTTGCTCCACGATTTCCGGATGTTCGATCGCCTCCCGGACGCGCCTCGCGTCTTCCTCAGGATCTGCAATCGTCGGAGTGTGCATGGCACCGTAGAACTCCCTGAGGGTCTTCTCGGAATTGCGTTTTGTCACCAGACTGACGCCGAACAGCACAATAAAGGGGAAGATGATGTCGAACAGCAGTGAGACCGTCGCAAGCTGAGGTTTGTTCATGCTCTCGACAGGCACCCCGAGGAGCGAGCAGTAATAGATCTGATTCTTGAACGAGCCCTTCCCAACAAGACGCGAAGTAGGATCTGATTCAACCTCCCTCACGACCTCATCAAAGTAGATCGCAACCGGGGGCTGGACTTTCCTTTTCTCTATCATCTGCCCTACTGAGTCCGCGAGCCCGAGAGTGACATCTTCCCTCACTGCCTTCGTAGAAATGATGAATACCTTCTCCGGAGTCTGCACCGTCAGGGCCGGATTTGCACGCACACTCTCGAACATCGGCGCGATGCCCGGAATGACTGCTGTCGTGAATATCGACAGGACCATCTGCACGACCACGGCCTTGGTCGTCAGCCTCCGCCACATATAGACGAGCCAGAGCGCCGGCCCGATGATCGTGCCGATCGAAATGATGTTCTTGAACAGAACAAAAATATCGTCAAGGCGTTGTGCGAAATAGATGGACGAGAAGAGCACGATGATGATGACCAGACGGCCGATGTTGATCTGCGAACGCTGTGTGGTTTTCGGACGCAACGGAAGAAGGATATTCTGTGTGAACGCCGCCGAGAACTCCAGGCAGACGGCTCCCTTGGTGGACATGTTCCCCGCCATGATGGCGGCGATCATGAGTCCTACAAAGCCCGGACCAAGTAGTTCACGCGTCATGTGTCCCCATATCATCGTGGGGTCCGAGAGCAGGCCGCCAAAGAGTCCGACAGCAATGAGCCCCGTCAGAGCCCATCCGATCGTCACGAATCGCTTCGCGAACGAACCCACGATGACGCCAACGCGCGCAGTCATGTCATCCTTTGGCGCCCCCCCGGAGGTGAAGCTCTTTGGCGGAAGGCCGATCAGATTGGCGGTGGCAAACGTCGCAACAAAATACCATGTGTACTCGCTCAACCCACCGGACCCGAATAGTTCGAACATGTAATCGGGGACGCTTGCGTGAAGTCCGGCAAAGCCTCCCAGTTTGATCAAACCCAGAGGAATCATCGCGAATGAAAGAAACAGGATGAGGATTCCCTGGATCACGTCAGTGAATGCCACCGCGAACAGCCCGCCCAGGATCGTGTACGCGCCGACGATCAGCGCGTACGAGATGTAGAACCAGTTGATGTCCATGTACGAGACGAATGACTGCAGCTCTCCACGCTTGTCCTTCTCCTGGAGAAGCACCAGCTCGAGTTTTTCCTCGGGGGCGAGCGAGACCTGGGTCTGCTTCTGGAGGATCTCCTGATATCTGTTGAAGTCGCGCACCGACTGCGCCTGCTCGGCGGTGTACTCTGTGGGCGGCTTCACCATCATCGCCTGCAGTGTCTTGCCGGTGATGACGAGCGCGAATGCGCCGCCGTAGATCGCAACGAGCAATGTGTACGTCGCGAACAACATGCCGAGGTTCTTGCTTTCAAAACGGTGAAGATACATGTCGCCGGGACCAATGTACCGCACCCTTTTCTGGAGGATAGAAGAGAACCAATAGAACGGCGTGAGGAAGAGCGTGAGGTTCTGGAACCAGAGGCCGGAGAGTCCCTGCCGGTATATTTCCCGCGTCACGCCAGCCGCCTGATCCGAGCTGGTCATGGATCCGAAGCTCAGGAACGTGGAGAGCACCTTGCCAAAGCTGCGCCCTCCCTGATAGAAGTCGCGCGTATTCAGGATCTTTCTGCGTGCCCAGACGCCGATGGCGATCATCAACACAAAGTAGAGGGCAATGATGAGCAGGTCGAGAAAATGGAGGCCGAAGAGGGTCATAGTTCCGCGATTGTCGGGTGAAAGGAATTACAAAGAATATCGGGGAAATTTCTGAGAGATGACAGCAGTTCCTGTTGTTTTCTCAAGGTTCAACTATGCAGACACATCTGTGCGGGTCCTCGATGCAGGCTCTCTGGGCAGGTCCATCTAAGCGGGTCCTCGATGCAGGCCCTCTGGGCAGGTCCATCTGCGCAGGTCGGCGATGCAGGCCCTCTGCGCAGGTCCTTCTTTGGAGGTCTGTCCCCCGAGGGTTGACTCTTCCCCCATCGAACCGTACTTTGCGTCCGAGCTGTGTCTGGCCACTGGAGGTGAATTGTCCCTCCAGCTGCCTCCTGTGCCATTAGAGGCATGGCGGAAACTCCAGTTTACCACGCTCGAGTGCCTGAACGATGGACAAAGACAATGACGCCTGGTGGCGGATAGAGAATATCGACGACATCGATTCGCCATCCCTGGTAATCTACACGGAGCGCGTGCTGGCCAACATCCGGACAGCAAAGGGCATGGTCCGGGATGGGGCAATGCTGCGTCCCCACGTGAAAACACACAAGTCACGTGAGGCTTCCCTTCTACAGATCTCTGAAGGCATCAACAAATTCAAATGTGCGACGATCGCAGAAGCGGAAATGCTGGCGCGTGCGGGAGCGAACGATGTGCTTCTAGCCTACCAGCCAGTGGGCCCCAAGATACGACGCCTCCGTACATTGACACAGAAGTACCCACGGACGACATTTGCATGTCTGGTCGACGACATCTCTGCCGCACAGAGCATCGCCGAGGCGTTCGCGAATGAGATCCAGCCGCTTCGCGTCTTCATTGACCTTGATGTTGGCATGAACCGGACGGGTATCCTGCCCGGTATTGCTGCTTTACAGTTGTACACTGCATGTATTGCGATGCAGGGGCTCCGGCCGGTGGGATTGCACGCGTACGACGGACATATTCAGGACACGGATCTTTCGCTCAGAAGCCAGCGGTGTACTTCTGCCTTTGCAGCCGTCCACACGATGCAGGAGGAGCTGGCACGGAGCGGGAGCGGCATCCCCCTTGTCGTTGCAGGCGGATCACCGACATTTCCCGTCCACGCCCGTCACGGTGACGTAGAGTGCAGCCCCGGGACATTCATCTATTGGGACAAGTCATACCTCGACGCGCTCCCCGACCAGACATTTCTCCCGGCAGCACTCGTCATAGCCAGAGTCATCTCACGCCCGGCTCCGAATGTGCTGTGTCTTGATCTCGGCCACAAATCAGTCGCGGCCGAAAAGGACATTCACCACCGGGTATTCTTCCTGAATGCCGCTGGCGCAGAAGCTCTCACCCAGAGTGAAGAGCACCTCTTGTTGAAGGTGATTGATTCGGACGTGCACGCCCACGTGCGCTTTGTACGAGCGCGCCACGACTGTTTCCGGCCACCGGGCAGAAGGTGAGTGGGCAATGGCCGCCCGGGACAGGACGATCACCATATGATCCGCTTAGACAGGGGGTAGGAAGACGTGCTGCCCGCCCCTCCCATCGCGGCGGTCCGCTGACCGCCGCGCGATGAGGTGAATGTGAGCATGCATCACCGTCTGACCTGCCGCCCGCCCGGTGTTGATGGCAATGTTGAATCCCCCGATTTCAGAATCCTGTCCGAGTATCAAGGTGCGCGCCTCGACCAGCAGTTCCTG
>JAGDMK010000283.1 GCA_017860635.1 Bacteroidota bacterium | reverse complement strand
TTCCCATCTGGACCTTCCGAATCTTCCGTTCGATCGCGCGCGGCTTGACTCGGTTGAGCTCGCCCCGTTCCGGACAGCCATCCAGGCCGGGGCACAATCGGTGATGATTGCGCATCTCGCCGTGCCTGCACTCGATCCCTCCCGTTCTGTGCCGTCGTCACTTTCGGCAGCGGTCATTACCGGAGTCCTCCAGCGCGAGCTGGGATTCGAGGGTCTGGTTGTGACCGATGCGATGGACATGAGAGGTGTCACACGCGGGTACTCTCCCGGGGCGTCGACGGTGATGGCTGTGAAGGCAGGCGTTGATATCGTGTTGATGCCTCCCGATGAAGAATCGGCATTTGCCGCACTCCTCGCCGCAGCACGCAGCGGTGAAATTACAGAAGAACGGTTAGACCGCTCCGTGAGAAAAATACTGACGGTCAAGCAGGGCCTTGGGCTGGATACACTGCGGACAGTGGACCTCTCAGCCATCCCCTCAAAGGTCGGCACACGGGATCACTGGCGGCTCGCCCGGGAAGTAGCTCGCCATTCCATTACGCTGGTGAAGAACGAGCGGTCGCTAATCCCGCTCCGGAAAGGAAATCACAAGCGCGTCGTCTCCGTCGTTCTGGCTGATACGCCCGACGGGCGCGTGGACATAAATCGTCCATCCAATCCATGGACAACGGAGCTCCCCGGAGCATACTTTCATCAACTTCTCGAGCGGAGAAACGGGGACATTGATACGTATCGCCTTACGCCATCGAGCACGATTCTCGACATGGAAGCTGCCCTCGGACGGATCAAGCGCGCAGATCTCCTGATCCTTCCGGTGTATGTCAAAGTCCGCACCTCTTCCGGCAGAATCGATATGCCATCGGGACTTCAGCCGTTCCTGAAGAAGGCAGGCGAGGCGGGCGTTCCAACGCTCGTGCTGCTCTTCGGCAACCCGTATCTCGCTGGCTCCCTGAGCTGGGCCGATGCGATTGTCTGTGCCTATGGCGATAATGAGCCCCTCGTGGAGGCCACCGTCGAGGCTCTCTTTGCCGAGAGTGGAATCTGCGGGAAACTGCCGGTCGCGATCAACGGTCAATTCCCTCTGGGGTGCGGCGCTGAGTGTCCGAAAGACCGGTTGCGTCGTGATGACCCAACGGTGGCCGGTTTCAGCCCGGAACGTCTTCTGGTTCTTGATGATATCATTGAAAACGCCATTCGTGATTCTGCATTCCCTGCAGCTCAGCTTGCAGTCATCCGGGACGGGATTCTCGTCTACAACAAGTCTTTCGGCACGTACACATACGATGCCGCCTCACGTCCGATCGACAACGGAACAATCTTCGATCTAGCATCCGTGAGCAAAGTCATCGGGACAACCTCCGCGGTGATGAAGCTGTATGAACAGGGCAAGCTAGGTCTTGATGATTCCGTGGGCCGGTATCTGCCGCAGTTTGCGGAGGGACCCAAGAGCGCTATCACGATCCGGCATCTTATTACCCACCGCTCGGGTTTCCCTCCTTTCCGGAGGTTCTTTCTGATGTGCAGGACGGCAGAAGAAGCCCTGGATTCGGCTTTTGCGACAGAGTTGGTGGCGACACCCGGTGACACGACGATCTACAGTGACATCGGCATGATTACCATGGGGAAGGTGGTGGAGAAGATTGCCGGCATGCCTCTGTCGGAATTCCTGAAGAAGGAATTCTTCGAGCCGCTCGGGATGACCAACACCATGTACAACCCGCCAGTCAGCCTGCATGACCGCGTAGCTCCTACGGAGATCGACACGGTCTGGCGGAAAACACTCGTGCGCGGTCAGGTCCATGATGAAAACGCCGCTCTGCTCGGAGGGGTTGCCGGACATGCTGGTCTCTTCTCCACGGCCTCAGATCTGGCAATCTACATGCAGATGCTGCTGAACAAGGGCGCGTACGGGGGAGTCCGGTTCCTCGAGGAAAGCACGGTCGTGAGATTCACGCGCACGGTGGTGCCGGGCCAGGATCGGTTTCTCGGCTGGGATATGAAATCCCTCACGGGATCATCCGCCGGAAATCTCTTCTCTCCCTCATCGTTCGGTCACACCGGATATACCGGAACATCAATCTGGGCCGATCCCATCCGGAAATTGAGTATCATCCTGCTCACAAACCGCGTCCATCCAACCAGGGCGAATCTGAAGATCTCCCGAGTTCGTCCTGCAGTGGCGGATGCAGTGATCCGGGCGCTCGTGGGGGAAGATCAGACCGGGCAATGAAACCCGGTGAATCGGGTGGGGGATTCCGGAACAAAAAAGGAACCGTCTTTCCCGGTATGGAAAACCGTAAGACGCGCGTTCCTATGGCTCACAAGTCGGAGCTCGCCACTACATTGCTGACAGTCGGGCCGTTCCTCGTCGTCTTTGTGAGCCTCGCCTGCCTTCCCTACTCTGCGTTAACTCAAAGTGAGGATGTCGTCCGAACAGCCCGCGTTGTACCAGGCCCAAAGTTCGCCGCTGGTCCAACACACCGGTTCTTCTACGGCGATCTCTGGAGGGATGTCTGGGCCGAGCCTGTAGATGCTGAAGTGCTGGATCTCGAACACTTCGACGGTGGTTTGACGCTGCTTGGTGGCGGGGGTACCCGTGTCCAAACCGGAGGCAGTGGACCTTCGGAAACAAGCGTGGTGCACGCGAACAAGGGCACCGTTCCGAAATACGAATCCGTCTGGTGTAGAGAGACCCTGCTCTTCCGGGGTGCGAACCAGAAGCTCTATTCGTTCAGCCTCCTCAATAGCGGTCCTCGAGCAAGACTTCCCGGGGATGTGCGGGCTCTCTTTGCGCCGGAAATGCACGAAGAGCTTGTCGCCGCAGCGCACCCATATGGAGAACTTGTAGCCACGCCGCTCTTCAATGCTGCCGGTGTCCTGAACCAGAAGGTGCGGCTTGTCATTTTCCCCGAAAGCGAGCGGCTTGGAGAGTTGAAGAACGCGGCTGACGGCCGTCCCGGAATACTTACCACATATCCGGACAGGCTGGGCGAAGAAATGGATTTTGCAGAGGCCATGGCGTCCAGTCGGTCTACCTTTGAATTCCTCGAACTCCTCGAGCAGGATTACCGGAATCGTGTAGACGCGGTCGAGTATCTGAAAGTGCGGATTATGGACCTGTTCGTCGGGGACTGGGACCGTCACGAAGAACGGTGGCGCTGGGTGGTGCGCCATGAAGAGAGCGTTGACGAATGGCTGCCCGTATCTCTGTGCCGGCCGCAGATATTTGCCCGGTACGATGGAGTGCTATCCTGGATAGGCTCCTTCGTCTTTCCGGAACTTGGGAAATTTGATGAGGACTATGCCGGCGCAAAAACGTGGGCCTGGTCTGCCCGCCATCTGGATCGGCGGCTGCTTTCTCCCCTTGAACGTCATTTATGGGATTCTGTGACGGCCGTCATACTCTCCCGGCTCACAGATTCAGTGATTGCAGAGGCTGTTTCGCAACTCCCTGCCACTGTCTATGCCAGAGAAGGGGCCGAACTGATCCGGACGCTGAAGGTACGCCGGGGTGGATTAAGTGCTGCCGTGGATGAATACTACCGCTGGCTTTCCAGCACAGTTGACATCAGAGGCAGTGACCGGCAGGAGTATGCTGAAATCACGCGCAGCGATGACGCACACGTTGAGGTCAGCCTCTTTGCGTGCAATGGGGCAGGATCTCCACAACGGGACACGTCCCTGTATCACAGGGTCTTTTCCTCAGAAGAAACAGTCGAGATCCGGCTCTACATGCTTGGCGGAGATGATCGAGTAATCCTGCGCGGAACTGTGGAGTCATCCATTCCTGTTATCGTTGTTGGGGGTGATGGGGAAGATCAGGTGGTGGATTCATCGCATGTCGGCGGCTACCTGTTCAGCGTCGTTCCATTCGTACATGATGCGGAGTCCGCCACGTACGTGTACGACTCCGAGGGAAAAGGCGTTCAGAAGGGTTCAGGCACAGAGGTAGACGTGGAAGATGACCCGGTGCCTCTCAATGATGTGATGCGATTCACGCCATCTCTGGAAGATCGCGGCACGGCCTGGAAAGCGGGCGTGATGTTCGACTGGAATTCCCA
>JAGDMK010000095.1 GCA_017860635.1 Bacteroidota bacterium | reverse complement strand
AAGGGGGCCATGGCGCGAAGCAGCACCACCACGCAGACCGTGCTGTTTGTCTGCGATGCGTCGGGTCAGAAAGTGAGAAAAGCAGTGTACATTGCCGGCAACCATCCTCTTCTGGGGTCGTGGGCACCCAACATCACCGCCATGCGTGACGACGGGAAAGAGGGGGACGCCGTTGCCGGAGACAACCTCTGGACAATCCGTGTGACGCTTCCCGTCGGCACCACCGTCCAGTACAAGTATACGAACAGCGGACCTCCCGGTCTCTGGATCCCCGGCGATGAATTTGAGGGACGGAACCGTTCGGTCACAATACCGGAATCCCCACAACCATTCATTATCCGTGACACATTCGGACAGTAACCGCCTATGAAATCGTACGAACCTCCCAAAGCCCTCGATACGGTCGAGGAAGCACTCAAGCGCAAGGTGAAAGACACCCGCCTGCGGAAATACACGTACACCGTGCCGTCGCTCTGGGGATCCGGACGCGGCAAACCGAGAGCGGTGAAAGTCCATCCGTACGCATACTATCTTGGTGTCATCAAGAAGATCAAGAGCGCCCGGGTCGTGAAACTGGCCTCCGCGGAAGGAGGGGGGTGGACGAAGGATGCGGTGATCTACAACATCTTTGTCCGCACCACCACCGCCTTTGACCACAACGGCAACGGTGCTCTGGATCTTCCCACGAACAGCGAGGGCCTGCGCGAGACGGGTACGTTTCTGAAGGCGATGGCCATGCTCCCGTACATCAAACGGCTGGGCGCAAATACCGTCCACCTTCTCCCCATCACTTCGATCGGCCACGACGGGAACAAGGGAAATCTCGGGTCTCCGTACGCTATCCGTAACCCGTATGAGCTCGATGAGAACCTGAGCGAGCCGTCGCTGGGACTGGATGTGAAAGTGGAGTTCCGCGCGTTTGTCGAAGCCGCGCATCGGCTCGGGTTGCATGTCGTGGTGGAGTTCGTCTTCCGCACGGCAGCAAAGGATGCGGACTGGGTGAAGGAACATCCGGAATGGATGTACTGGATCAAAGACACGGTTCCCCCCAGGCTGCCGGGCCAGATGGATGAACATACCTACGGGAGCCCCATCTTCACGCGTGAAGAGCTCGCGCGGATCCATGACGATGTCAACCATAGCCGCATGGGTGCGCTCATACCTCCGCACAAAGTGTACCGCGATTTCTTCACCGCGCCTCCTCCCGCCGACAGCGTGAAGAAGGACGGAGGGCGGTACATCGGCACGCTTCCGGACGGAACGCACGTGCGGATCCCGGGGGCCTTCGCGGACTGGCCGCCTGACGACAACCAGCCGCCTTGGAACGATGTGACATACCTCCGGTTGTACACGCATCCCGATTTCAATTACATCGGCTATAACACCATCCGCATGTACGACACGCGCCTGACGCAGCCCGAATACATCAACCGCCCTCTCTGGGACAGGATTGTCGGGATCATACCGTACTACCAGCGCGAATTTGCCATTGACGGGGTCATGATCGACATGGGCCATGCCCTGCCGATGAACCTGAAAGCCGAGATGGTGGCAAAGGCGCGGAGCGCCAACCCCGACTTTGCGTTCTGGGATGAGAATTTCTCCATTACGAAGAAGAGCCTGGACGAGGGATACAACGCCGTCTTTGGATTCCTCTGGGTCGATCAGCATCATCCAGACCGGATGCGGCGGTTGGCTGAGCAGCTGGCGCGCGAAGGGTTCCCGATCCCGTTCTTCGCAACGCCGGAAAATCACAACACGCCCCGTGCTGCGGCGCGTCCGGGAGGTCTCGCCTACGCGCGGTGGGCGCTGTGCGTGAATGCATTCCTGCCGGCCATACCGTTCATCCATTCCGGTTTTGAAATCGCGGAGAGATTTCCGATCAATACCGGCCTCGACTTCACGGTGGACGAAATCAAAAAACTCCCATCTGAAACGCTGCCGCTCTTCAGTGCGTACGGATATAACTGGCTCAATGCGGAAGAGTTCACCGGACTGATCGTCGATCTGCTGGCCATCCGCAAGCAGTACCGGTCCGTTGTGGTCAACCCGGATCCGAAGACGTTTGTCATGCTCGGTGAGCACAACGGCAACGTGCTGTCGTTCGCACGGCTCGATGCGGAGGGGCAGATGTGCATTGCCGTGATCAGCAACATGGACTTCGTCCACCCCCAGGCGGCGTCAACGCGTCTCAAGACGAGCCGGAAGATCGTGACGGATCTCCTTTCAGGCAAGAAGTACCACCTTACAGACGGGGCGCTCAAAACGGAACTGGCGCCGGGCGGCTGTCTGATCCTTGCATGTGAGGAGCACTGAACGACCCATGTACGAATTTCAGAAACGACTCAGCAACAGCTTTTACGCGCTGGTGAGCCTGCCGGCGACCGCGATGGGGTTCGCCCTGTCGGTGCAGATCTCCGCACTGAGCTGGCTCCTGACGACCCAGTACCATCTGGATATCCACCAGGTCGGAATCGTGTGGGCTGCGGGACCGCTTGCCGGCATCGTCGGCCAGGTGGTTATCGGGCTGATCAGCGACCGCGTCTGGTTCTGGGGCGGGAGGCGGCGGCCCTTCATCATCATCGGCGGCGCTCTCGCTGCAGCAATGCTGATGGCGCTGCCGAATATCCACGTGATCGACGGATGGCTCGGTGTGGGCAACCTGCTGATCGTTGCCATTGCTGTGGCGCTGACACTCGATCTGGCCATCAACATCAGCTTCAATCCGACCCGCTCCATCATCGCCGATGTGACCCCCGAAGGCGACGCACGCACGAAGGGCTACACGTGGATGCAGACCATCTCCGGGTTCTTCGGCGTGCTGGCATACGTGATCGGTGCGGTCGCGGGCAACTTTGTCTTGATCTCGTTTGGCGTTGTCCTCGTCCTCCTGTTTTCCATCATCCCCGTGCTCTTCATAACGGAGAGCAGGGTTCTGGGAGCGGTACAGGCGGCAGGAGCGAAGGCGGAAGCTGCCGCTGCACCACGAGCCACACAGTGGGGACAGCTGCTCCGGCTCTTTGGCGCCCATGCCTTCTCCTGGATCGGGGCCCAGACCATGTTCGTCTACATCATCGCGTTCATCCAGCAGAAGATGCCGTTGTCGGCTGACCCCGGGCTCGCGGCGGGAGAATCCGGAAAGATCATCGCCATTTCCTTCGCGATACTGAATACAGTCGGCTTTCTCCTGCCCGCGCCGGTGCTGGAGCCCCTTGCACACCGCTTCGGGCGCGTGATCGTGCACACGGTCGCCGTCGGCATCATGGCCGCAGGATATTTCGGGCTCGTCACTGCAGGCACGACTCCGATGATGGTCTACATCCTGATGGCGGTCGTAGGCGTCGGATGGGCGTCCATGGTGTCCCTCCCGTTTGCCATCATGTCGGAGAAAGTTGCCCCCGGACGTATGGGATTCTTCATGGGTATGTTCAATCTCTCCGTCGTGCTCCCGCAGCTCTTTGTCAGTCTCTTTCTCGGTTCGGTGATACAGGACGCAGCCGACAAAACGATTATCTTCGTCATCAGCGGGGTTGCCCTCGCGGCATCGACGCTTGTGTGGACATTCGTTCGCGATAATCCCCGCACCATGCCCCGGGCAGTCCAGGGAGGAGGTCACTGATGCGTTCTCCGCGCACACTGCGCATGCTCTCCGCCGTCGCCGCCATGGTCCTGCTCTTCGCCGCAGTCACCAACTGGTCGGGCTGCCGGCAGGATGACGGCCGGATCCGCATTACTCTCTGGCACCAAGACCGGATTGATATCCGTATCATCCTCCAGCGGCAACTGGATCGCTTCATGAAGTTGCATCCGGAAGTGCGCGTGGAGGAACTGTTCAAGGAAACGGAAGAACTCCGATCCGGCTTCATCATTGCGGCCATTGCGGGACAGGGGCCGGAGATCGTTTACGGTCCGTCCGATCAGGTCGGTCCCTTTGAGGTTATGAACATCATCCTTCCCCTCGAAGACATCTTTGAAAAGGAGTGGATCGATCAATTTGACCCGCGGGGCTGCACATGGTACAAGGGTCACCTGTATCAGGTGGCGGACAAACTGGGCAATCACCTGACCATGGTCTACAACAAGAAGCTGGTCCCTGTTCCGCCGGCCACGGAGGTTGAGCTGATTGAAATCGCCAAAAGGATCACAGCCGATCTGAATGGCGACGGTAAGACCGACCGGTATGGCATCACGTGGAACTACACGGAACCGTTCTTCTTTATCCCGTTTATGACTGGCTATGGCGGGTGGATAATGGATTCGGCGGGTACGCCGACGCTGGAGAACCGGGGGACGGTGGACGGATTGAAATTCATCAAGCAGCTGCGCGATGTCCACAAGGTCATTCCGAACGAAGCGGATTACAATGTCGCCGACGTGCTCTTCAAGGACGGGAATGCCGGAATGATCATCAATGGCGACTGGTCGTGGGCAGGCTATCTCAACGCCGGGCTGGATATCGGCGTGGCCCCGCTTCCCAGGATTACCACCACGGGCCTCTGGTGCGAGCCCATGGTATCGCCCAAGGGATTCTCCATCAACGCGAACGTGTCGGATGAGAAGCGGAAGTGGGTGATTGAGTTGATCAGGTTTCTTATGACTCCGGAGAATCAGCTGGAGTCGGCGCGGGAGCTCTTCACCATGCCGACCCACAAGGCTGTCCAGGCCGGGGAGTTTGTGCAGTCGAACGAGATCCTCCGGAATTCCCGGATTCAGATCGAGCATGGCCGCACGATGCCCGTCGTCCCGGAACTCCGTGCGATCTGGGACGCCATGCGTCCGAGCTACCAGGCAGTGCTTGCGGGAACAAAGACCGCCGAGGCGGCGGCGCGCGAAATGCAGCAGATGGCCCTTCGCCGCATAAAAGAAATGAACGAATAGGCATCGCGATGAATCTCACAGCCCACGCACGCCAGCGCCTGTATATTTTTGCACTGGTCGCGCCCGCATTTGTCGTCCTCTTCGGCGTTGTCGTCTATCCCTTTTTCTACAACGTCATCATCTCCCTCTCGAACATGAGTCTGCGGCACATCAAGGACTGGGAGATCATCGGATTCGGCCAGTACGTCAAAGTCTTCACAGAACCTTCGCAGCCGAACTTCTACATGGTGTTCCTGAAGACCATCATCTGGACCGTCGTGAACGTGGTGTTTCACGTCGTGATCGGCGTCTTCCTGGCGCTGGTTCTGAACCAGAAGGAGATTCGCGGGAAGGGGCTGTGGCGGGCGATTCTGGTACTTCCGTGGGCTGTCCCGCAGCTCATTGTGGCCCTGACCTGGCGGGGTATGTTCAACTATGAATACGGCGCGATCAACCTGATGCTCACGCAGTGGCTTGGAGTCCAGGGTGTGCAATGGCTGCGTCAGCCGCTGGAGGCGTTCCTTGCCGTGATCATCACCAATGTCTGGCTCGGCTTTCCCTTCATGATGGTCATCGCGCTCGGCGCCCTGCAGAGCATCCCGCACGACCTGTATGAAGCGGCGGATATCGACGGGGCATCCTGGTTCCACAAGCTCCGGCACATCACGATCCCCCTCATACAGCCCGTCATGGTTCCAGCGATCACGCTGGGTACGATCTGGACGTTCAACAATCTGAACATCGTCTGGCTGGTCAGTAATGCGGGAGAGCCGGGAGATCAGACGCACCTGCTGGTCTCATTCGTGTACAAAGCTGCGTTCAACTTCTACCGGTACGGCTACGGTGCGGCGCTCTCCATGATCATCTTCTTCATCCTGCTGGCATTCAGCCTCAGCTTCATGCGCCGTTCAAATGTCACACAGAATGTCTATTCCTGAAAGAGCATTCCCATGGTCAGAGGCAAATCAGCAACAACGGTACGACTGATCGCCAGTTACGCGGTGCTGGTGCTCTTCTCCATCATCGCTCTGTATCCCGTTCTGCAGATCCTCAATATCTCTCTCCGGCCGGCCGACCGTCTGCTTTCGACGTCGCTGGAGCTGATCCCGGCCAACGCCACCTGGGACAACTACGTCAAGCTCTTCACCGAGCGTCCGTTCTTCACCTGGCTAGCGAACAGCACGTTTGTGGCGGTGGTCGTCACGCTGACGGGAGTCGCATTGGCCTCCACAACGGGCTATGCGTTTTCACGGTACTCGTTTGTGGGAAAAAAGGTGGGCATGCTGAGTCTGCTGGTCACCCAGATGTTTCCGGCCACGATGCTCCTGCTGCCGATGTACATCATGCTGGTGAATCTCCACCTGATCAACACGTATCTGGGAATCATGATCACCTATTCGGCCACGGCGCTCCCGTTCTGCATCTGGCAGATGAAAGGATACTATGACACCATTCCGGTGAGCGTGGAGGAAGCCGGCCGCATTGACGGTGCAAGCCAGCTGCAGATATTCACCAGGATCATCCTCCCGCTGGCGGCTCCGGCCCTCGTCATCACGGCGCTGTTTTCGTTCATGTCGGCGTGGACGGAATACGTAGTGGCCGCACAGATTCTCCAGGACACGGATCTCTGGACCCTTCCCCTGGGGCTCAAGTCCTTTGAATCGAACATGGGTTCCGAGTGGGGGCTCTATGGCGCGGCATCCGTGATGGTGTCCATCCCGGTAGTGATCCTCTTCCTCTCGCTCAGCAGATGGCTGGTGTCAGGACTGACGCTGGGCAGTGTCAAGGGGTAGACGGGTTCACTCCTAGACGCGCCGCATTCATTCTCAGAAGGGTAGCACGATGAAGAAACCGCGGTTGTCATTCTGGCAGATCTGGAACATGAGTTTCGGATTTCTGGGCATACAGTTCGGCTACGGACTGCAGAATGCGAATGTCAGCAGGATCTTTGAGACCCTCGGGGCGCAGATTGATGCGATCCCGATTCTCTGGATCGCCGCGCCGGTGACGGGACTTGTGGTGCAGCCGATCATCGGTCAGATGAGTGACCGCACATGGGGCCGGCTGGGACGGCGGCGGCCGTATTTTCTGACGGGCGCAATCCTGGCCTCACTCGCACTGGTGATCATGCCGAACTCCCCGGTGCTCTGGTTTGCTGCAATGATGCTGTGGGTGATGGATGCATCCATCAACATCTCCATGGAACCGTTTCGCGCACTGGTTGCCGATCTGCTTCCGTCGGAGCAGCGCACCACGGGCTTCGCAGTGCAGAGTTTCTTTATCGGCATCGGGGCAGTGATCGCGTCTGCGTTTCCGTACCTGCTCACGAACCTTTTGGGTGTGCCCAACACTGCCCCTGCCGGGGAGATCCCTCCTTCCGTCGAGTATGCCTTCTACGCCGGGGCTGTCGCGTTTATCGGGGCTGTGGGATGGACCGTGTTCCGGACACGGGAGTATCCGCCCGAGAATATGGAGGAATTCGAACAACGCCGGCGTGAACACAAAGGCGTCATCGCGGGGGCGGGGGAGATCCTCTCCTCGCTGCGTGCCATGCCGGCAACGATGGTGCAGCTGGCCGTGGTGCAGTTCTTTTCCTGGTTCGCGCTCTTCTGTATGTGGATCTATACAACCGGCGCGGTAACGCAGCACATCTTCCATGCTACAGATCCGACGACCGTTGCGTACAACGAAGGGGCGGACTGGGTGGGTGTGCTGTTTGCGGTCTACAACGGATGTGCAGCGCTGGTGGCGTTTGCGATTCCCTGGCTGGCGCGGCGCACCAGCCGCAAAACAGCGCACATGATCAGCCTGTTCTGCGGAGCCCTGGGACTGATATCGATGGCGGTGATCTCATCACCCACGCTCCTCCTCCTTTCCATGGTGGGTGTGGGCATCGCATGGGCGAGTATCCTGTCGATGCCGTACGCCATCCTGGCCGGAGCCCTTCCGCCCGAAAGGACTGGTGTGTACATGGGGATATTCAACTTCTTTATCGTGATCCCACAGATCGTTGCAGCGGGAATCCTCGGGCTCCTGATGTCGGCATTGCTGGGGAATGATCCTATGCGTGCGGTTGTCCTGGGGGGGATATCACTGGCTGTGGCTGCGGTGATGACGTTGATCGTGAATGATGTAGACGAGAGAGGGGCCTCATGAGAACACGCAATGAGAAGTACGCTGCCGTCCTCACGGGTGATATCGTCCGGTCATCCAACCTCCAGCCGTCGGTCCGGCGGCGCATGGCGGGGACCATCCGGGCTTCTGTGCGCGAGGCACAAAAGGCCTTTGGAAAGAAGGCCATTCCCTATCTGGCCGATATCTTCAGGGGTGACAGCTGGCAACTCGTGGTTATGGACGCTGCGCTGGGCACGCGCGTGGGCCTCTTTCTGAGGGCTTACATGCGCGGGCTTCCGCCCGGACGGCGACTGGATTCGCGCATTGCCATTGGCGTGGGCACCGTATCGAGCATTCCCCACGGTTCCATTTCCGAGGGCAGCGGACGGGCATTCGAGGTGTCCGGGGAAGCGCTTGACACTATGCCCAAACACCGGCGCTACGCGATCGCAGGAGACAACGGGCTTGTCCTTGAAGCGTGTGTGGTGGTGTGCGCGCTCATAGACAGCCGGTCGCGGACTTGGACACCGCCTCAGAGTCGTGCGGTGGCCTATGCCACGCAGGGACTCTCCCAGGAAGAGATCGCCTCACGGTGGACCGGCGGCATTACTCAACAGGCCGTCGCGAAACACCTCTCGGCAGGGGGATGGCATGGCCTGCGTGAGGGACTAGAGTTTATTGAGCGAGCACTGGTACACTAATACAACTCTTAAAGGTTGTTTTTCATGAATACAACCATTGATGGTTGTTTCTTTACCTGGGACCATTGGGCGCTGTTCCTGATCCTGTTCACCGCGCACCTGTCGGCCGACTTCCTGTTCCAGTCCGACAGCGACGTGGAGAGGAAGAGCGAGACATCGGTGTTCCTGAAGCACATCATCGCTGTTGGGGTTATCACGTATGTGCTGGCCGGACTCTGGTCAGCGTGGCTCCTGCCCGTGCTCGTCGCGGCAGCACATGCCCTCCTCGATGCAGCCAAACGGCGATGGGGGAATGACCGTCCCCTGTGGTTCTGGCTGGATCAATCGGCGCATCTGGCTGTCCTTGCTGCACTCGCTTCAACCATTACCTATCCGGCCGATCACACTATTCTCTGGGTCCTCCTCTTCGGACACCTGTGGTGGCACATGCTCGTTGTTGCGGCAGGGGTGCTCGTCAGTGTCTTTGCCGGCGGTGTGGTGATCGGACTCTGGGCCCGGCCTTTTCTCGTCGAGGTGAAGAAGGAAGGCGGCGATGTGCGTTTGCGCGGACTCGAGAGGGGAGGGAAGACCATCGGACGGCTGGAGCGTGCGATGATCCTGGTGCTCGTCCTGATCGGTCAGCCCGGCGGGGTTGCGTTTCTGATTGCAGCGAAATCGATCTTCCGCTTCGGAGAACTGTCCGACAGGCAGAACCGCATGGAAGCGGAATACATCACGATCGGGACACTTATGAGCTTCACATGGGGATTTGTCGTGGCATGGTTGACGCAGTATCTGCTCCTGTGACAACCCATCATGTGTTTCGCGCCATCGTCCCCGTGCCCCTGTTCGTGCGCTGCCGTTCCAGCGCGTTGAAGCTAGCGCACCATCCCATAGACCAGCAGATCTGTCACCTTCCCGTCCTTGGTCACGGCCTGGCGCAATCTTCCTTCCAGCACATACCCGGCCTTTTCCAGCACCCTCGCCGAGGCGGGATTCCAGCCGAACACATGGGCAAAAATGCGGTTGATGTCCAGGTGCGCAAAGCCCCACTCCGTCATGGCCTGTAATGCGTGCGTCGCTATCCCCCGCCCCCAATAGGCCTCGGCCAGCCAGTACCCGATCTCAGCGCTGCGGCGGTGAACGTCGGATTGCAGATGAAGCCCGATCCCCCCGATCAACTCTTCGGCTGTCGCAATTGCAAACGCAGTTTCCGGGTCCATCTTCCTGACCTCCTTGAGCCACGCTTCGGCGTCATGCCGTTCGTAGGGGAACGGGAATATGTCGCGCAGGTTAATAGAGACGTTTCTGTTGTTGGCGTGCCGTACCAGCGCATCTACATCTTCGGCCTGAAACCGCCGGATGCAGTATTCGCCCATCGTCAGCAGGATCCCGGTCTGATTCATGGCGCTATGAGATCATCGTAGATGTTCGGTTCTTCAGGGTTGAGTTTTCCTCCACCGTTCCATTCTCCTTTTCCGGCGTGGACCGCGCGGAATTCCCCGATTCCTGCGCCGCCGTGATCATCCTGTGCTCCAACGACTACGACGTATGTCCAGTCTGCTTTCGGCGCTCCGAGGATTGACACGGGAACAGAGAACCGGATCGTTCCTGTCAAGCTGTTCCCGATCGGATTTGCTGCGTCGGACTCCGTCGGAGTGTACCCGGCGAGGGTGTGGCCGGCCGAGTCTTCGATCCGGATTCCCCCTCCCACAAGAATCAACCGGTCGTATCCCCGCTCTCCAGGCATCGCATACAGGGATTGTGCGGGTACGATCCGGTTTCCTGACCCACTCTTACCGTCAGTATCAATGGCGATCGCCGCCATCGTCAGCTGGAAGCCGTACTCGGGATGCCAGCCGGGATCCGACAGGGCACGGAACCGGAGAGCGAACACCACACGGGAGGAGTCCGCGTGCACGGTGAACCGTGTGAGGTCAAACGATCCCGGTCTGAAGTGCGGATTCTCCGGATAGGAAAGCCGGCCGCCCCTCAGGAGGATTGGCCCTACCCCGATGTCGTCGTTTGACTGATCAATGGCGTCAATCACCGGAGGTCTCTGCGGAGGCAGCTGAGT
>JAGDMK010000094.1 GCA_017860635.1 Bacteroidota bacterium | reverse complement strand
CTTCAGAAAGGTCTGGATCATCGACACGAACATATCCTTCCGGAGCGCGCTTTCCGCTTCTTCGCGCCGGCTCATCAGCTCGGTGTAGATGCGAACATTTGTTTCGGTCGCCTGCATTCGCTCTCTGTAGGCTGTCTCCGTGATCTCCCTGTCTTTGAGGTAGTTTGAACCGAAGAATCCGAGAATAGCGACAGTGATCGCGGTAAGGAGGCCGCCTCCGGACTGCAGCACCAGTCCCAATTTCTCCCAGGAGTCCCGCTTCTTTTCCTCGGCCATGGCTATTTCCTCCTGATCAAGAGCGTGCTGTCTTTCCTCTCGAGAGTCCAGTCATAGCGCGTCGACTTGTCATACGAGAAGAGGCCAAGAGACGGTGACTGACCGTTGAAGTGAACGGTCAGCATGCCCTTCCCCTTCTCTTTCACGATGACCCGGTAGGAACCGAATTTATCTGTTTCTCCCGTATACACTTTGCCAGCCACTTTTATCTCCACTTTCACACCGGCCGCAACAGCTTTGCCGCCGTCCGTGACTGTTCCGTAGATTTCTCCTGCGTTTACCGCGGCAGCAAACAGGAGGAATGCCAGCACTACTACGCTTGTCGGTTTCATGATCCGTTAATCCTCTGGAAAAGATGGTTCCGGTTGTCGATGTTTACAGGCCAAATTTACGGGATATCGGGGCGAGAATCAACGCGACAGAACGGGGTAGTCCATCGACTTGCGCCCGTCGCCATCGACAGCACTGAATGGAATGACGCATCCTGCCTGGCGTCTTCTCACTGCCGTCGAAAGTGCCGGACTTCAGCAAGCGTGGGCATGGAAACCTGCGCACCGAACCTGGTGACGGAGAGTGAAGCAACATCATTTGCAAATGGAATCGCTTCCTCTGCATCGCTGCCGGTGGTGAGTGCATACGCGAGCGCGCCGTTAAAGGCATCTCCGGCAGCTGTCGTGTCGACAGCCCGCACTCTTCGGGCCGGATAGAGACAGATCCCCTTCCGATTCACCAGAAGACTACCCTTTGCACCCAGAGTTATCACGACGTTTTTCACACCACGGTTGAGGAGCTGACGTGCGGCGTGCTCTGCCGACCGACGGGAAGTCACTTTGACACCGGTAAGGATCTCGGCTTCTGTTTCATTGGGTGTGAGGTAATCAACACATCGCAGCAACGTGTCGGGAAGTTTCTGTGCAGGAGCCGGATTCAGGATCACGCGAAGTCGCTTCTGCCGGGCCAATGCCACAGCCCTGCTCACTGTGCGGAGAGGAATTTCGAGCTGGAGCAGGAGCACCCCTCCGCGGACGAACACGCCACTATGCGCATCAATATCCCGGGGCGTCAAACGCATATTGCTTCCGGAGATCACAATGATTTCATTCTGGCCTGACCGGTCGACGGTGATGAGCGCCATCCCCGTGGAGGCATCCGCTTCTGTCATCGTGTGTCCAAGCAGCACTCCATCGCTCTTCATACTTTTCCGGAGCTGGTCTCCGAAGCGGTCTTTGCCCAACTTGCCTACAAAGTGCACTCTGCCGCCAAGTTTGGCACAGCACACTGCCTGGTTTGCGCCCTTCCCTCCCGGAATTGCAGCAAACGCCTGCCCCAGGATTGTTTCACCAGCCTGTGGAAATCTGTTTGTTGTGACAACAAGGTCCATGTTGGCACTGCCAACGACGACGCATGCCTGTCGCTTCATGAGTCCCCTTTCGGAAAACGGTCGCACCCCCACCCCAACGGCAATGATTCCCGCCGCAGAGGTTTCCGGCGCTCTATGTGGATGAGGGATGCACTCCAGTGTGGTCGCTGCTCATATCCCCATTCGCCCGGAGAAAGATAGACTTCGCATGTGCGATAATCAAGTAGATGAAACGGAAGACGCGCCATTGACAGACGCAGTTGGCAAGCCCAATTGACAGCTGCCAGGAGTGGGTTGCTTTGGTGGCAATTCATCCCTATTTTTACACCAAGTGGACTATGCGTTGTTTCGGTGCCGGTCAATTCTCGGTCGTCAGGGTCACTACACTTGAGGAGCTATAATGATTCCAGCAAGCAGATCGTACTTCCTCGTTTCACTCGGATTCCTCCTGTTCTCGCTGAGCGAAGCCGCGCTGTACGCTCAGAGCAACGCCGGCAACGGCCAACCGCCAAACACACTCACACAACAGGAGAAAGCCAAAGGCTGGAGACTCCTTTTTGATGGCACATCCATGGCAGGATGGAGAGGGGCCTATCTCGATTCCCTCCCCGCCCGCGGATGGGATGTCCGGGACGGCATGCTCATCGTCCAGGCATCGGGCGGCGGCGAAGCTGCCTTCGGCGGCGATATCGTGACGGCCGACGAGTTCAGCAGTTTCGATCTCCGCGTCGAGTTCAAACTGACCGAAGGCGCAAACAGCGGAATCAAGTACTTCGTCACAGAACAGCAGCCCAGAACTCCGGGTTCGGCCAAAGGACTGGAATACCAGATCCTCGATGATGCCAAACATCCGGACGCAAAGCTGGGCATCAACGGCAACCGGACCCTGGCATCTCTCTATGACCTGATCCCTGCAACCAGGAAGAAGACCAGGCCGGTCGACGAGTGGAACCAGGCACGCATATATGTGCGCGGCAAACATGTGGAACACTGGCTGAACGGGGTGAAGGTGCTCGAATACGAGCGCGGGGGCAAGCGGTTTCTCAGACACAAAGCCGAAAGCAAGTTCCGGGATCTGGCCGGATTTGGAGAATCGGATCGCGGCCATATCCTGATTCAGGACCATGGCAATCAGGTCTTCTATCGGAACATCAAGATCAGGGTCCTCACCAACTGACGTCTTTGCGGCCGCTCACTATTGACCGGACTCATGCAGCAATGCTCTCTGTTGCAGCGCGATGCGGGAGAGAGGAGGACGACTCACCGCGCGGGCTCCTTTTACCGGTCTTCCTCGCAGGTAACCATACGGAGACACAGACATGACATCACGACGCGACTTCCTCAAACACGTCGGCTTCGGTACGGCCAGCCTCATCGTCGGCTGGGATGCAAAGAGCTATGCGCGCATCCTGGGTGCGAACGACAGGGTGCAGTTCGGCATCATAGGGCTGCACGGACGTGCATATGCGCACATGGAAGCGGTGAAAGCCGCGACCAACGCGACCGTCACACACGTGTGCGACGTGGACCGGCTGGAGCTGGATAAGTTTGCTGCCGCTGCCCGGACTACATTCGGCCGGCAGCCACAAAAAGAGAAAGATTTCCGGCGGCTTCTGGAATCACCGGACGTGGATGTCATCACGATCGCGACGCCCGAACACTGGCATGCGCATATGGCGATCATGGGACTCCAGGCAGGAAAACATGTCTTCGTCGAAAAACCCCCCACCCATAACCCGCATGAGGGCGAACTCCTCGTGCAGGCGCAGAAGAAGTACGGCAAATATGTCCAGATGGGGAACCAGCAACGCTCATCCCCTCACACAATTGAGATCATGAAAAAGATCCATGCCGGCGTCATCGGCAAACCGTATTTCGGCAAGGCATGGTACCGGAACACACGCAAAGCCATCGGCGTCGGAAAACAAATCCCCGTGCCAGCGCACCTCGACTGGGACCTCTGGCAGGGACCGGCGCCGCGGAGACCCTACAAGGACAACATCCATCCGTACAACTGGCACTGGTTCTGGCACTGGGGGACGGGCGAAACGCTGAACAATGGCACACACGAGGTTGACCTCTGCCTCTGGGCCATGCAACTCGCGTGGCCGAAGACTGTCACCGCCGCAGGCGGACGCTATCACTTCAAGGACGACTGGGAATTCTACGACACCCTTGTCACTAATTATGAGTATGATGACGCCATGATCACGTGGGAAGGATTGAGCTGCCAGGGAAAGCCCTATGAAGGAAGGGGACGCGGCGCGCTTATCCACGGCACCGAAGGCTCGGTGCTGGTAGACCGCACTGGCTACCAGGTCTTCAATCTGGACGGCGCGAAGACCGATGAGTACTCAACCGAAACGAAAACTTCAACCGCGGACCTCCGGAGCATGGACGTCATGACTGATCTGCATATGCAGAATCTGATCGATGCGATCCGGAAGGATGAGCCATTGCACTCTCCGATTCACGAGGGAAATGTCGCAGTGACGATACTGCAGCTCTCAAACATCGCGTGGAAACTGAACCGGGCCTTGCATATCGACCCGGCAAACGGACACGTGCTTGGAGATCCGGACGCAGCGGGACTCTGCAGGCGCGAGTACGAAAAGGGGTGGGAATTGACGGTGTGAGGCGCCCAGGGCGTCTAATAGTACTGCTCAAACACCCGCCGGAAGTGGAACCCATAGATGGCGAGCGTGATCGCCGTCGTGAAGAGACGCGGCCGGCGGAAGAGCGCCCAGAAGAAAAGCTTCCAGTAATACAAACGTTCCTTCCCGATCACACCGAGCATCAGCATCGACTTTGACAGCGCCCGCAGGTGCGCAAACTGCAGGGGTGACGCATGCCGCTGCAGCGGCTCATGAGTCCTGAGAAACTGCGTCACACGCTCGTAGTATTCCTTCGGGGAGTAGATGGTCGCCAGGATTTTCCTGTATCCGTCACGCAGGGCCTGGGGATGCATCTTCGGGATGAAGTTCATGGAGAAGTCGGTGTTGTTTCCCGTGAACGCCTTCAGCAGCCGTTCCTCCTTCCCCAGCCTGTGGTACAACCGCGAGTTGATCGGTGCATTGAGCAGCCCCACCATCGCAACCACGATGCCGCTTTCCCTGATGAAGTGGATCAGTGAGTCGAATATGGTCGGAGGATCGTGGTCGAATCCGACGATGAAGCCACCCTGTACCTGAAGGCCGGCTTTCTGCAATGTCTTGATGCTCGCAATCATATCCCGGTTCTTGTTGGTGATCTTTTTGCATTCTTCCAGGCTCTCTGCGTTCGGACTTTCGATCCCCACGAACACTTCTTCAAAGCCTGCCCTGGCCATCATCCCCAGCAATTCTGCGTCATCGGAAAGGTTAAGGGATGCTTCTGTACCCAGCGTGAATGGGTGGCCTTTCTCCTCCATCCACCTGATGATTGCGGGCAGGACCTCATTCTTCAACTTGACCCTGTTGCCGATAAAATTGTCGTCGACAAAGAACACGTGGCCACGCCACCCGCTGCAATAGAGGGCATCCATCTCTGCAACGACCTGCTCGCAGGATTTTGTACGGGGCTGGTGTCCGTACAGGACTGTGATGTCGCAGAACTCACAGTCGTATGGACAGCCCCGGGAGTACTGCATGTTCATCGTCGCATATTGTCGTCGGTCGATGAGATCCCACATTGGCAATGGTGTGGTGCTTAGATCTGCCCATTGTGCGGTTGTATACAACTGCTTCGCCCGGCCGAGCCTGAGATCTTCCAGAAACGTCGGCAGCGTGATTTCTGCCTCATTGAGCACAAAGTGTGCTACTCCTTCAAATTCCTCATGGCGGGCGGTAAACAGCGGCCCGCCGGCGACAACCGGTTTTCCTGTTTCGTTGCACCGGGCGATGACAGCACGTGCGGATTCGGCCTGGACAGACATTCCGCCGATAAAGACATAGTCGGCCCAAAGCAGGTCCTTTGTGCTGAGCTTCTGAAGGTTGAGGTCGACAAGCCTCTTTTCCCATGCAACAGGAAGCAGGGACGCTACCGTCAGGAGCCCGAGAGGGGGTTGCCCGACCTTCTTGGACACGAACCGCAGGGCGTGCTTGAACGACCAAAACGTGTCGGGATATTCGGGGGATACAAGAAGTATATTCATGCGTTTCTTCACACTCAGTAGGTGAAGGCCAGGTTTCTCTGCTCAAACTACTGAACAGGGCACCCCTCCACAATACACCAAAGGGTTGGAAAGAGGACTAGTCCCTCGGAAGACAGCTATTGATCTCCGTGCCATATTTGCGTATTTTATATAGCATTTCAGTGGTAACACTCGCTTCCTGCTCCTTCGGCGGTCACCAGAGATGAAACGCATCAGGGTAGTTGTCGTTGAAGATAATCGCCTTCTTCGCGAAGGGTTGACCGTCATGCTGAAGGAGCAGTCCGACATGACGGTGATTGCAGCCCTGAGCAGCGGTGAAGCTCTCCTCCATAAGAAACCCTTGCGTCCGGACGTCATTCTGCTTGATTTTGTGCTCCGCAGCAGGAGCAGCCTGCGTCTCGTCAACGGTATTCGCAGCGCTCATCCCGAATCAAGAATTATCGTAATGGACCTCGCGCCCCTGCAGTCATCCCTTGTGGATTATGTGCAGGCTGGCGTGGCCGGATTTGTTCTGAAAGACGCGACATTCACTGATTTCATCAGAACCATACGCGACGTCGCACAGGGCAGGAAGGTTCTCCCACCTCCGCTCACCTCTTCCCTTTTCACCGAGATTGCCACGCACGCAACCAGGAAAGGAAAAGGAAACCCCTTCCGGTCGGTCCGGATGACGACCCGGGAACGCGAGGTCATCGAACTTATAGCTGAAGGGCTCAGCAACAAACAGATTTCCAGCCGCCTCAGTCTCGCCGTAGACACGGTGAAAAGCCACGTCCACAACATTCTGGAAAAACTTGCGCTACACACCCGCCTTGAAATAGCCAGTTACCATCATGCAGGCGGCCAACCATCCGCTTCGTCCAATGAAAGACCGGCTCCTGAAGACTGAGAGCCTTTTCTGTTCCCCCAAAGGGACCACTTCTCTTTCCAACCTTTCGGTTGATTTCTTCTCACGCGGTTAATGACAACACTATATGGGGGGATAGACAGGCGTGCCGTGGTGCGTCTCACTGTAACACACAAGGACCAACTTCCACTGTGACAAGAAAGAGCAGGGCAAACGGTGGCCGCACGGCGAAGCGGCGCACGCGGACGGGAAAGGACACAGAATCAACTCTCGACCTCATCCAGGAAGGGGTACGGCGCTTTATTCTTAAGGACGCGTCAATGGGTGATTTTCACAAGGCGATTCGTGCAGCTGCAAAATTGGGGGAACTCTCACCTAATCCACTTTCAGGGGCGACACTGCGCAGAATCGTCAAAGAGGCGATCAAGGAAGAGAAGCGGAACCACCGCGGGAAAGCTGTATCGACTCTGAAGAAGCGAAAGGACGGGGCTCCATGACCGATGACCGCACACTCTGGACTACTCTGCACAAATACCTGCCCCGGCGTGCGTGGATATCTATTGCAGACATTTTCCTCATTGTCCAACGGCGTGTTGTTCTTGATGCTGAAGACATGGAGCGCGTCAACTCGCGTTCACTCACACCACGCTGGAAATCCAACGTGCGAAGGGTACTGCGTTTCAAGCAGAAGGAAGGGACCCTTACTGGAAGGAAGCATCCAGTCTGATCGCAGAAGCCCGCTGACATACCGTCGGTTCCGCACCTCGCTGCCGGCGGAGAGAACGGGATTCAGCGGAAGGCATACTACATCTGCCATCGACCCGGGATAGGTTCACCACAGAATTCACAGCAGCTCTTCTTCATACGGTTCTGCAGAATAGCGTAGCCGCGGCGCTCAACAATCAGCTTCTTGCAGTGATGGCAATACGTGTGCTCGGCGGAATGGCCGGGCACATTGCCTATATACACGTACTTCATCCCTTCCTTCAGTGCAACCGCATGAGCCTCCTCGAGCTTCTTCACCGGAGTCGGGGGCAGCTGATTCAACTTGTACAACGGTACGAACCGGCTGAAGTGTAATGGAGCAGTATCAAGCCCGTTGCTGCACAACCATGCACACATCTTCCCGATCATCGCCAGGTCGTCCGTCCAGCCGGGGATGACCAGATTCGTGATTTCCAACCAGACGCCCATGTCGTGAAATATTCGCAGCGTTCGCAGCACCGGGGCGAGCGATCCGGCATTGAGACGACCGTAGATGCCCTCGTCAAAACTCTTCAGATCGATGTTCGCCGCATCGATGACACGGCAGAGCTTCCGCAGAGGAGCTTCCTCGATATAGCCATTCGATTTCCAGACATTGCGTATCCCCTCTCTGCGGGCGATCTCCGCAGTGTCATAGGCGTATTCGTAAAACGTTGTCGGTTCACTGTAGGTGTACGCTATCGAAGCCGAGGCCGAACGCCGGGCGGCGTCTACGACCGCGCGCGGCATGAGATCTTCATTGTCCGTCTCCTTCGGACTCACCTGCGAGATCTGCCAGTTCTGGCAGTTCAGACAGGACAGGTTGCACCCTGCTGCCGCGATGGAAAAAGCCCGCGTCGAGGGGAGAAAATGGAACAAGGGCTTCTTCTCAATCGGATCCACATGCACAGCACACGGATTTCCGTAGGCGATAGAGTAGAGCTTCCCCCGGACGTTCACGCGGTTGCGGCACAGGCCAGTCCCTCCGGCCGGTATCGTGCAGCTGTTCGGGCATTTCAGACAGTGGACCCCGTCAGGCGTCTGCTCCACGAAAAGCGCTTCTTTGCTCCATTTCCAGAGCTCGTCGTCGACTGGATGACTGCTCGCTAGTGCGTTCAGCTCCGCACGGAGCCCCGCTGGAACCGGTTTGTGTGTCAGTGCGCCCATTGCCCCGCATGCACACAACTGCAGGAATTCACGCTTTTTCATGCACCCTCCAGACCGGAGACGACAATGAAATGACTGTTCCCACGACAACAAGACCGGCTGCCGCGTTTGCGACGCTCTGCACGCCAAGCAATGGAAGCAACAACGGGCCCACGAGCAGCGCACCGACAGCTGAGCCAAGCAGGTCATATCCGTAGAGACGGGAGCCTGAGGCCACGAGATCGAGCGCCGCCATCCGGGAGGTCAGCGTGAACACAGCGCCCGCACCAAAAGACCCGAGAAAGAGACATGGGACAAGGCCTGCCATGCCCGGGGTGGAGCCCGAAGAGATCCCGGGCTGCAGCCAGGCCGCAAGCAGGAGCATCAGTGCGAGGCAACACTGCATCCCGGCATACCAGCGCGGCGCGAGCGCGGCGCGTCCGGCAGCAAATGCCCCCGCACCCATCCCGGCCATATAGAGCGCAATCAGTCCGCCGCTCATCTTGTAGACGTTCCCGAAACTCACCTGTACGATCATCAACACCATCAGCTCGAGCACGATACCCCCGCAACCTGCCGTCATCACGCCTATGCCCATGCGATCGGTTCTGACGAAGAGCACGAACACGATGATCAGGCCGGTGAGAACCGGGATCCAGTACTCCATGGCAAAGTGGCGTAACCAGTAGCGGAGCTGCGCAAGCATCAGAGCAGGCCGGGCATCACTGTTGCGCGGAGTGTCCTTCCCAAGGGAGGCCTCCAGCTGCCGGGATCTCTCCGAAAGCAGATCATCCTGAACATAGTACGGATTGACATACGTTGTCGGCACTCCAGCCTCAGCGATGCCGCCGGCAATGTCTGTGCGGAGCGTGGAGTCCGAAGCCAGAAACACATCGTGACCTGCAGGAAGAATTTGCACATGTTCGAACTGATCCGCAAGCGTGTTCCTCAGGATCGCGCGCACCCGTCTCGCATCATCACCTGCGTATTCTGCAGATGAGGGAAGCAGCATGCACAGCACTCCGGCCGGCGTGAGGGCCAACCGCGCCCGGTGCACAAACTCCCGTGTGTACGTACGGTTCGATTGAAGCGTTGATGGCTCCGGCGCTACGATGATGATCACATCGTAGTGGCCGGATGGAGAGAGAAGGATGGAACGGAGATCTCCTTCGACATACGTTGCCCGGCCATTCTCAGGGAACGGAAGGAACTCCCGCTCTGCCCGCCTGAGCCAGGGGTTCTCTTCGACACACCTCACAGAGCTGCCGGTGTACTTCAGCACTTCCGGAACAAGCTCTGCAGGATTGCCGCCGGCGATCAGAACCTTCGGCGAGTGCGGCCGCTGCACCAGTGCAAAGTGAACGATTTCCTCCGTCGCGCTCGTGTTGCCGCTGATGAGGAGCGGTACATTGTTCGCATACACCATCGTCTGCTCACCCAGCCGCGTCACCGTGAGAAGCCCGAACGGAGTTTCCCTGTGCGCAAGGACGGTATGGCCGGGATAGCGAAGTGCGAACGTGAGCATATCGGCATCCCACACACTGCGGCCGATCAGCAGCATGAGGACGACGGGCAGGAGCGCCACTGCAACACTGCGCATCCTCCTGCAGGAAAAAAGCACTGCGCCAGACAGACCAGCACCTGCACAGAGGATCAGGAGCAGGTCCTGCGACGGAATTATGTCAAAGAGGAGAAATCCAAACAGCGCACCGCCCGCAAGACTTCCCATGGCCTCCCACGCATAGACACTTCCGACCGGGTTGCTCGTACCGGATGTTGTGGAGACACGAATCAGCAGCGTGAATATCGCTCCAGAAACCAGACAGAGAGGAGCCAGAGCAAGGAGCGCGCCGGCCAGGAACAGCCAGATGTCCAGCATGCTCCCGGGAGGAGCGACGAGCAGGGGGAGAAAGCGGAAGCCGGCAAAGGTGAGCGGTGGAAAGACGCAGAGTGCAGCAAGGACACAAGGGACGATCGCAAAAAGAGGAAGGCGGGAGCTCCACCGTCGTGCGAGCAGAGCTCCGATTCCCGTAAGAGCCAGCCAGTCGAAGAACAGAACACCGATGATCAGCTCATTGCCGAGGAACGCGGAAAGGACTTCGCGGAGCAGGACCACCTGTGTTCCGGCGGTGATGGTTCCCGCGAGAACGGTGGTCCCGCGCCAAGCGTCACCGCCCTGCGGCATGGTCGCTTTCGCTGAAGACGATTGCCTCGTACACATAGAGCTCCGCATCCTTCCACCCGTTCCACCCGATCCCCGCCTT
>JAGDMK010000282.1 GCA_017860635.1 Bacteroidota bacterium | reverse complement strand
ACAGCAGGCATCGTGCAGCCGGCAAATTTCAATTCGCCCGGACAGATCGCGATCTCAGGATCCGTCGATGGTGTTCACAAAGCAATGGAGCTGGCGCGCACAAAAGGGGCCAAGCTCGTGAAAGAGCTTGTGGTGAGCGGAGCGTTCCATTCACCGCTCATGCAGAGTGCCAGGGATGGACTCCGCTCGGCTCTCGATGCGACGACCATCTACGATGCGCGCATCCCTGTCTACGCAAATGTCACCGGCGGGCCGGTCACCAGGGGCCCGGAAATCCGGGAACTGCTCTATCAGCAGCTGACCAGCCCGGTGCGCTGGGAAGACACCATCCGCAACATGGCGCGGGATGGAGCTGATGCGTTCTTTGAAATCGGACCGGGCAAAGTGCTCCAGGGACTCGTCAAACGGATCGTACCGGGTGCCCGGGCCGGCGGATTCGACACTTGGACTGACATCACTGCCGGACGGAGCACTGCATGAGCGAACGTGAACCCCTGCGGGTCGGAGCGCTCACATTCAGTGACGAGCTCTTCGACAACGGCTACCCGGCCGGCCAGAGCCCCTGTTCCTGCGCCTCCCAGTGCTGCGAAGGGGGTGTCAATATCGACCTCCGGGAACAGGAAGTTATCCTGGCACATCAAGACCAGATTGCGCGCCAGATGGACGAAACGCAGACCCGAGACGTGTCTGCGTGGTTTGAGAAGGAGATTCAGGAGGATGCCGACTACCCCTCCGGATATAGCGTTGGAACAGAGGTGCATGGCGACAAATGCGTTTTTCTGGACAAAATGGGCAGGTGCGCCATACAGCTCGCTGCGGTAGCAGAAGGACTCGACCGGTGGGCCTGGAAACCAATGTACTGTGTCCTCTATCCTATTGAGATTTCTGAGGGGATGGTGAGTTTCAACCCCATGCTGCAGGGAGAGCAGCAATGCTGTTCCGTCAGGAAAGCATTCCAGATCCCGCTTTTCATGGCCTGCCGGGCCGAAATCGTGCATCTCATCGGCGAGGAAGGCTTTGCCGCACTCGAAGAGCATTACCGGAACCGCGAAACACAACTCTGTTCTGGCAATAGTCGAATTTAACCCTTACGTTTGGACCACACAGGCAAGTAGAGAGCATGGACCAGCTTCGTGATCAGGTGGCGTTAGTGACCGGTGGGGGGAGGGGCATCGGGCGCGCAATCGCCAGAGCATTTGTCGAGGAAGGCGCTCATGTTGCGATTTTCGACAGAGCCTTCCCCGAGGATTTCCAGACGTTTGTCGACACTCTTACCGCCGATGGACGGAAAGTCGTATCGAAAGCCGTTGACATCACAAACACCCAGGCCGCAGAAAAGGCCTGCGATGAGGTGGTCGCCGAGCTGGGGCGCATCGACGTCCTTGTGAATAATGCCGGTATCACACGCGACAAGCTGCTTATCCGCATGTCGGATGAAGAGTGGGACGCGGTGCTGACGGTGAACCTGAAAGGGGCCTTCATCATGACGAGGGCTGCCAGCCGTATCATGATGCGTCAGCGCAAGGGGAAGATTATCAATGTGAGTTCGGTGGTCGGACTGATAGGCAATGCGGGACAGGGAAACTATGCGGCATCCAAAGCAGGCCTGATCGGCCTGACCAAATCAGCCGCGAAAGAGCTTTCCTCCCGCAATATTACCGTGAATGCCATTGCCCCGGGTTTTGTTCTGACAGAGATGACGGATGCGTTGAGCGAAGAACAGCGTGCTGCTTTTCTCAACGTGATACCTCTGCGCCGGGGATGCAAACCGGAAGAAGTCGCCGGAGTAGTCGCGTTTCTGGCATCGTCCCGGGCGGACTATATCACCGGACAGGTTATCGCAATTGACGGCGGGATGACGATGTAGGCTCCCCGTCGCCGAATTCCTTCACACGAGTATCGTTACAATCCCACAATACATACAGGAGGTTGCATCATGGCAGACATTACTGCAAAAGTGAAAGAAATCATCGTCAACAAGCTTGGCGTGGATGAAGGACAGGTCACACCTGAAGCATCGTTCACCAACGATCTCGGCGCCGATTCACTCGACACCGTTGAGCTCGTCATGGAATTTGAGAAGGCCTTCAACCTTCAGATTCCCGATGAAGATGCCGAGAAGATTGCCTCCGTCGGGGATGCCATTAAGTACATCCAGAGCAAAGCAGTCTGAACTCCTGGTACAACCCCACCCCATTGCGGCCGGGAGGTGAAGAATCGTGATGACAGCAGAGCATGACCATGAACACTAAGCGCAGAGTGGTTGTTACAGGAATTGGGGTGCTGACTCCGATAGGGCTCAGTGTCGACGAGTATTGGAATGCGATGATGCGCGGCGCCAGCG
The DNA here is from genome assembly GCA_017860635.1 of Bacteroidota bacterium. Taxonomy (GTDB): domain Bacteria; phylum Bacteroidota; class Ignavibacteria; order UBA10030; family UBA6906; genus JAGDMK01. The sequence goes on along the minus strand of JAGDMK010000282.1, from coordinate 1,743 downwards.
GTGCCGCGCCCATCACCTATTTCGATACCGCCGCATTTGACACCCATTTTGCGTGCGAGCTGAAAGGATTCAAGGCGACCGATTTCCTTGACCGGAAGGCCGCACAGCGAATGGACCCTTTTTCACAGTATGCGCTGATTGCCTCGGACATGGCTGTCCGCGATGCCGGCCTCTCGGCGAAAGAGACCGACCCGGATCGTATTGGCGTAGTGTTTGGATCCGGTATCGGCGGGATGACTACGTACGATACCCAGTTCACCAACTATATGCAGGGCGGACCGCGGCGCATCAGCCCCTTTTTCATCCCCATGCTCATCCCGGATATCGCCGCTGGCAATATCTCGATCAAACATGGGTTCAAGGGCCCGAACTACGCAACCGTGTCAGCGTGCGCCACGGCATCTCATGCGATCGGCGACGCATTCCGGATCGTGCAGTACGGAGATGCGGACGCCATGGTCTGCGGCGGTTCGGAAGCCCCAATTACTCCGATGGGATTGGGCGGGTTCGACAACATGAGGGCCCTGTCCGCACGGAATGATGCGCCGGAGAAAGCGAGCCGCCCGTTCGATCTGCAGCGGGATGGTTTTGTGATGGGCGAGGGGGGCGGTGCGCTGGTGCTCGAGGAACTGGAGTTCGCGCGGAAACGGGGAGCCCGCATCTATTGTGAAATCGTCGGCATCGGGTTCACCGCCGATGCCCACCATATTACCGCCCCCCCGGAGGGGGGAGAAGGCGCCGTGCGCTCCATGCGCCGGGCCATCCACGACGCCGGCATTACTCCCGATATGGTGGACTACATCAATGCCCACGGTACCTCAACACAGCTTAACGATGCAAGCGAAACGGGCGCAATCAAGACCACGTTTGGCGACCATGCCAGGGTGCTGCAGATCAGCTCCACAAAATCCATGACGGGCCACCTCCTCGGTGCCGCCGGCGCCGTGGAGGCTGTTGCAGCAATCCTCGCGGTGCAGAAGGACATCATCCCGCCAACGATCAACTACGAGTTCCCGGATCCGGCCTGCGACCTCAACTATACACCCAATACGCCGGTGCAGCACACCGTCCGGTATGCACTCAGCAATACATTCGGATTCGGCGGCCACAACGCGACACTGCTGTTCAAGAAGTATATGTTGGATTGACCCCGGTATGCTGCAGGTCGGACGGCTGATACGGGACCTGTTTACCCACTCCCGTCAAACCAGTCCGGAAGACGTCGAAGACCTTCCGGCCTCCTTCGACAGCCGCACGCTGCGCAGGCTGGAACAGACCCTGGACTACCGCATCCGGCGAAAGGACCTGTTTATCCAGGCGCTGCTGCACCGGTCCTTCCCGCAAACAACCTCTCACCCCAATCCTTCAAATGAGCGGCTCGAGTTTCTCGGCGATTCCGTGCTCAATCTGATTGTGGGTGAATATCTGTACCGGACCTATCCCCGGGCTCCGGAGGGAGACCTCACGAAGCTGCGGTCACGGCTGGTCAACCGCAAGGCCCTCGCCGCATACGGCAGAGAACTCCGTCTCTCCACATTCATCCTGATGAGCCCCAGCGCCGCGCAGTCGGTCGGCAAAGGATACGAGACCATTGTTTCCGATACCGTCGAGGCACTCGTCGCCGCCATTTATCTCGACAGCGGCTTCAACGCGGCACGGCGGTTCGTGGAACGGCAGGTGGCAAAAGCATTATCATCCGGATCCATTGCCACTGCCGATCAGAACTACAAAAGCAGACTTCTC
>JAGDMK010000281.1 GCA_017860635.1 Bacteroidota bacterium | reverse complement strand
GCCATCAAGAAGATCCTTCCGCACCGGTATCCCTTCCTGCTGGTGGACAAGATCACCGATTTCAAGGTGGATGAAAGCGTCGTCGGCGTGAAGAATGTCACGACAAACGAGCCATTCTTCGAAGGGCACTTTCCGGGTCAGCCCGTAATGCCCGGCGTGCTGATCATCGAAGCCATGGCTCAGACCGGCGGCATTCTCCTGCTCAACGGCGTCGAGAACCCGGGTGACAAACTCGTGTTCTTCATGTCCATCAACAACGCCAAGTTCCGCAAACCTGTTGTGCCCGGCGATCAGCTCGTCTTCGAACTGAAGATGGTCAACCGGAAAAGCAAGATCTGTGTGATGGCCGGGAAGGCCTTTGTCGATGGCGTGCTGGTAGCTGAAGCCGAGCTGATGGCTTCCATCATCGACCGCAACCCGACAGAACAACAATAACCCGCATAGACCCATTCATCCATGAGTACGCAGATTGATCCCCGTGCCGTGATCGGCCCGAAGGCCGTCATCGGCGAAAACGTCACCATCGCGCCCTTTGCCATTGTTGAAGATGGTGCCGTCATCGGCGACGGAACCTCGATCGCCTCGCATTCCCTGATTGCCTGCGGCGCCCGGATCGGATCGTCCTGCGTGATCCATCACGGGGCGGTGGTGGGACATGCTCCGCAAGATCTGAAGTACGCGAACGAGCCGACGACATGTGAAATCGGCGACCGGACGGTGGTCCGGGAGTTCGCCACACTGCATCGTGGGACGGGCGAGACGGGGCGGACGGTCATCGGGAGCGACTGCTTTCTCATGGGATATGTCCATATTGCCCACGATTGCATCATCGGGCACCATGTAATCATGTCCAATGCGGCCATGATCGCCGGCCACGGGGAGATCCAGGACTACGTGATCGTCGGCGGGGTGACGCCGATTCATCAGTTCACGCGGGTCGGGTGTCATGCCATGGTGGGAGGCGGACTGAGAGTTTCCAAGGACGTCCCCCCGTATGTGCTCGCGGGTAACGATCCCCTCGTCTTTGAGGGGCTCAATGCGATCGGATTGCGGCGGCGGGGATTCAGCCGGGAGACGCTTGACGCTCTTGACCGGATGTACGCGCTCATCTATCGCTCCAAACTGAATGTCTCCCAGGCGCTGGCAAAAATCACCGCCGACGCCGAACTCATGAAGGTTCCCGAAGTGGGGCGGTGCGTGGAGTTCATCAGGGGAAGCTCTCGCGGCATCATCGGAGCCCCCCGTCTGCGCAGCTGAACGTGTGATGACAGACCGAAGGTGGATACTTGAGGACTCCGGCGCACAGGCCGGAGTCTTTCATATGGACCGGGACGAAGCGCTTGCGCTGAGGTTGCTGCAGGCTGAACCCGGCGCGTCACCCACAATCCGCCTCTATCAATGGAAACCGTGGGCGGTATCGCTGGGGCACCATCAGGACACGGAGACGATTGACGGCGGGAGGCTTGCGGTGGACGGGTTTGACCTGGTCCGGCGCCCGACCGGCGGACGCGCCATTTTCCATGCAGAAGAGCTTACGTACTGCGTCGTCATGGAAGCGGGAAGGAAGAGCATCCTGCAGGTCTATAATAGTATCAGCGAAGCGCTTGTGCGGGGGCTGCAGCTCTTCGGCGTGGAGGTGGCGCTCCAGAAATCCCAGCCCCGGTTTGCAGAACTCTACCGCCAGCCCTCTTCTATACCATGCTTCACCAGCTCGGCGCGGTATGAGATAGAGTGGCAGGGACGAAAGCTCGTCGGCAGTGCCCAGCGGCGGTACGCTGACGGGGTCCAGGATGTCGTGCTGCAGCACGGCTCGATACTCTGCGGACCCGCACACCGGCGGCTGGTCGACTACCTGGCCGTTGATGGCAGCGGGGTGAGGGAGCAGATACGGAAGGAGATGGAATCGAAAACCGTCGACCTGGCGGAGATCACGGGGCAGGGTGTCGATGTGCGAAGGCTGGCACAGTGCATCCGCCGGGGATTTGAGGAAGCCTGGGGCGTTAGCTTTCAACAGTTGACGGCTGTTGGCGGCGGTATCTGAGGCAGCGGGCCGTATCATTCATCCGATGGAAGGTGAACGAACATGAGCAGTGCACAGTCGGAACAGCGCAGTCGTGTCGTAACGACCCGTTCGGTGATGAATATGAAGCGGAGAGGGGAGAAGATCACCGTTCTCACGGCGTATGATTTCCTGATGGCGCGCCTGCTGGATCAGGCGGACATCGATGTCATCCTGGTGGGGGATTCACTCGGCAACGTCGTGCAGGGGCATGCGACCACGCTCCCGGTGACGGTGGATGACATGATCTACCATGCCAAGGCAGTCAGGCGCGGGGTTGAGAAAGCGCTGATTGTCGTGGACATGCCGTTCATGTCGTATCAGACGAGTGTTGACGATGCGATCCGGAACTGCGGCAGGGTGATGAAGGAAGTCGGTGTCGGCGCCGTGAAGCTGGAGGGAGGCGCACACATTGCAGAAATTGTCCGGCACCTGGTGAGGATTGGAATCCCGGTGATGGGGCATCTCGGGCTCACGCCTCAGGCCATCAACAAATTTGGCACCTATGAGGTGAGGGCTGTGGAGGAGGCCGAAGCCGAAGAACTGCTCTCCGATGCGCGCGTGCTTGCGGAAGCCGGCGTGTTCAGCATGGTTCTGGAAAAGATCCCGGCTGCGCTGGCGAAGCGGGTCACAGAGTCAGTTGCCGTGCCGACGATCGGCATCGGTGCGGGGCCGCACTGTGACGGGCAGGTGCTTGTGGTGTATGACATGCTGGGTGTGACGGAGGAATTCAGGCCGCGGTTTGTCCGCCGGTACGGGGAAATTGCCGAGGAGATGCGGGTTGCGTTCCGGCAGTACATCAGTGATGTCAAGGGTGGTGATTTCCCCCGTAAGGAGGAGAGTTATTGATGCATATTCTTGTCTGCAATGATGACGGTATTGATGCTCCGGGTATTTACGCCCTGTCTCAGGAACTCAAGAAATTCGCGCAGGTCACGGTGATCGCGCCTGACAGGCAGCAGAGCGCAGTCGGCCATGCGATCACGATGCAGTATCCATTGCGTGTCGTTCCGTTCTCGAAGAACGGGGAATTCTTCGGGCATGCCGTGAAGGGGACGCCCGCGGATGCGGTGAAGCTGGGGGTGAAGTGTCTGGTCAGGGAGAGACCCGATCTATTGATTTCGGGGATCAATCAGGGATCGAACACGGCGATCAACATTATATATTCGGGGACGGTATCGGCGGCCACAGAGGGGACGATACTGGGAATTCCGTCGATTGCCGTATCCCTGACGACGCATGATGAATTTGATTTCAGTGTGGCGGCGCGGTTTGCGGCGAGGCTGGCGAAGCTGGTTCATGAGAAGGGGTTGCCCGGCGGGACGTTGTTGAATGTGAATGTGCCTGCGGTGCCGGAGGGGGAGATCCGGGGAGTCAGGATCACGGCCCAGGGGCAGTCCTCGTGGGACGACACCTTTGACGTGCGTCGTGATCCGGCCGGCCGGGAGTACTACTGGTTGACGGGGAAGATGCATCTGACGGATCAGGACGGTGAGACGGACGAGCTGGCGGTACGGGAAAGGTACATTTCGGTCACGCCCATTCACTATGCGCTGACGAATGAAGTCCAGCGGAACGTAATGAGGGGGTGGGGGTTAGAGGATTTCCCGGGGTAAAGGGATGCGGTTTTTATGGTATTTTTTTCGTGTTGCGGTTTGACATTAAGTCCGCAAGTTCGTATGTTGAATTCCCTTCAGTAAGGGCCGTTGGGCCGGGCTTCAAAATAATCGTGGTTTAGTCCCCTTGGGTACTTGACATCGCGATAAGAAAGTTGTATATTTAGAGCCCGCCCAGATTGCGGAAAGCCTAAAAAGCTTGTTGTTCTTTGAAAAACAGTGTGCATAGCCTAAGTCAATGATATTGAGCACTCGACCTTGGCGATCCATTCCACAGCGATGTGGGATGTGACGTCAAGATACAGACTCGACGGTGTAATGAAAACTTACAACGGAGAGTTTGATCCTGGCTCAGGACGAACGCTGGCGGCGTGCCTAACACATGCAAGTCAAGGAGAAAGGGGTAGCAATATCCCGAGT
>JAGDMK010000009.1 GCA_017860635.1 Bacteroidota bacterium | reverse complement strand
CCGGACATCGATGCGCGTCGAGGGTTCGAGACCGAGAACGGTACGGAGTGTCGAGAGCGAGGATTGGAGCCTGTTGCGGGCGGCAATCACGTCCGGCTCGATCGTTGCAGCCTCCACCTGTGCACGCATTTTATCGAACGGTGATGCCATGCCGACATCGAACTTCCTGGAGACCATCTCCAGGTTCGCCTGTGCCTGAGCCAGAGCATTTTCCTGCACGCGGGCGAGCTCCTGGGCAAGCAGGACCGCATAGAACGCAGTTGCGGCATCGAGAACTAGGGTTTGGCGTTTGAGCTCAAGGGCATGTTCCGCCGCCCGTTCGGCTGCGTTGGCCGTCCGGATACCGGCCATTCCTGCACCGCCGAGGAATAACGGCTGGGTCACTGTCGCCCCGTACCGGAGGGTGTTCGCGAGGCCAAAGGAGATGTCCACATAGTCCGGCATCTCGCTCACACCCGGAATCATCGTCCCCAGAGGACCCAGCATCGGCTTGAGGAAGTTTGGAATCCTGCTGGTCTGGATCTCCCACGAATGCTGCAGACTTGCATAGCCGTCCAGACGCGGCAGAACTGTCGACCAGGCCTGCCAGACACTGGTGCCGGCCTTCTCATAGTCGTTCCGTGCCACGGCAAGCTCAGGGCTGTGCTCCAGGGCCAGGGAGACGCTCTGGTCGAGCGTGAGGCGCAGCGTGTCCTGTCCGAGAATGTCCGCGATAGGGGCAATAACAAGGAGGGCGACGAAGCACCTCATCCGTGCGAACCGCATGAGATCCTCCACCATCAAGAAAATTGGCGAGGGAGAACGCCCGGTTGACACGCTCGCCTCGCCAATTGTGTAAGAACGATCTTTTTAATCTATCATTACTATACGAAAGATGCCACAAGGGGGTTTCGGGCGGCACTTCCGGGCGGGCACTTCCGGGCAAGATTGGTAGACGTAAAAAACCTGGCACTGTTTGCCAGTAGCACCAGAATAAGCTCCGCATGATGGGAGGCAGCCCGCCTGTCCCAGGTTTCCGAAATGCCTCAATTGCCTTCCCTTTGTCAAGAAAGTACACTATTATTCGTGTATTCTCTCCCCTTTCTGGAGGTTCATGCCATGCCCAATCGGAACGGCCTTTCCACTTTGATTGTCCTGACCGCTTTCATCCTCCTTCCCATCCAGGAAACGGAAGCTCAGCCGCCCGAAGTGCTCATCCGCTGCGACGACATCGGGATGTGCCATGCAGTGAATATGGCCGTCCGTGAAGTCCTCGACAAAGGCATTCCCATTTCTGCATCAGTGATGTTTGCCTGCCCATGGTATCAGGAAGGAGTAGAAATCCTCAAGGCGCATCCGGAGGTGGCCGTTGGAGTCCACCTGACGCTGAACGCGGAATGGAAGTACTACCGCTGGGGTCCCGTCGCCGGCAAGGGAACCGTGCCGTCACTTGTCGACACCGCCGGCTATTTTTTCCCTTCGAGGGATCTCTTCTTCGCCAACAAGCCGGAGATCGCCGAGATAGAGACGGAGCTTCGCGCCCAGATCGACCGTGCGGTGCATTCAGGAATCAGAATCGACTATCTCGACTACCACATGGGCACGGCGGTGGAGACGCCTGAACTGCGCGCACTCGTCGAGCGTCTGGCACGGGAGTATGGACTTGGCGTATCACGTTGTTTTGGAGAGGAGGACATCGATGGTTTCTACGCGACACGGCCCGAATCGAAAGCCGATACGCTGATGGTGTTGGTGGGATCTGTCCAGCCGGGTCCTGTGCGGCTTCTCGTTTTTCATATCGGACTGGAGACCCCCGAAATGGATGCGCTCGTAGATCAGAACGCTTTCGGTCTCTCGGGCATCAGCAAATACCGCCAGGGCGAGTTACGCGCCCTGACCTCAGAGCGCTTCCAGGATATCGTCAGACGCAAGGGAATCCGTCTCCTGACATACCGCGACCTGATCACCCGGGTCGGCCTGGAAAACATGCGCTGGCGCTGAAACATACACGAACGCACTTCCCATTTCCCCACTGCGAGGGACTTCATTCTCATGCCCGTCCGTCGAACATTCAGACTCCTCTTTCCCGCTGCAAGGGACTTCTTTCCCATGCTCGTCCGTCAAGCACTCAGACTCCTCCCCGGAGCGCTTCTTTATTTTGCAGCGTCATTCGCAGTCCTGGCGCAGGACAATCAACAACCCACCATCGAATGGATGTACTCGGCCGAAGCCATGGAGGCGACGGTCACACCCACCACCCGGTGGCTCTCCGACAACCGTCTGGTCCTCTACGATACCTGCAGACCGGCAGCCGAGCGTTCCGTCGAGGTCCTCGATCCTTCTTCTGAAAAGCGCACCATTCTTATCGATCAGAAAGCGGCCCGATCCAGTCTGAGCGCAGTGCTTGGAGACAGCGCCACTCCGACGTTTCTCCCCTTTCCGCAGGAAATAGCCCGCGACGGAAAGACAGCTCTCTACGTCATCAAAGGGGACATCTTCGTGCTGGACATTCCGTTGCTGTCCTTTGCCCGGTTGACGGAGACAGATGCACAGGAGTCGTGCGTCCGGCTCTCGCCCGACGGCTCCCGGGTGGCCTATGTACGGGAGAACAATCTCTTCGTGTACGAGCGGACCGTGAATGCCGAGCGGCAACTGACTCGCGATGGATCCGACAGCCTCCGGAACGGTACACTCTCGTGGGTTTACTGGGAAGAAGTCTTCGGACGGAATGACGTGGGATACTGGTGGTCACCGGATTCGCGAGCCATTGCCTACTTCCGCACGGATGAATCGGGTGTCAGCATACAGCATTATGTCGACGTCAGACCCTGGACCCCTCGCGTCATCACCCAGCGCTATCCGAAGGTCGGGGAGAAAAATCCTGCCGTCACCGTCGGCATCGTCGAAGTGTCCGGTAGAAACACCGTGTGGGTGGATTTGAGCAGTCACCATCATGAGTACATCGTGCGCGCGGAATGGCTCCCCGGTGGAAACCGGCTGAGCGTGCAGACCATGAACCGGCTTCAGACAGAGAAAGACCTCTTCTTCGTTGACCGGACATCGGGTGTCGCAACGCACATCATCAAGGAGACCGACCCGGGCTGGGTGAACATCCACGATGACCTTTTGTTCCTCAACGACGGGAAACACTTCATCTGGTCCTCAGAACGTGACGGGTACAAGCACCTGTATCGATATACGATGGATGGGAGTCCTGTAAATCAGATCACACGAGGACCATGGGCGACATTCTCCGGTGCTGGTGGCGTCGCCTGGGTGCAGCGATCGGTCGTGGGTATCGATGAACGCAGGGGGTGGCTCTATTTCACGGGACTGGAGAAGTCTTCGATTGAGCGTCACCTCTACCGGATCAAGCTCGATGGATCCGGGATGACGAGGTTATCAGCGGAAGACGGCACGCACAACGTCTCGTTCAGTCCAAGCGGCCGCTACTACGTCGACCGCTACTCGAGCATCTCAACGCCTCCCCGACTCACTCTGCATGACGCGGGGGGAGACACGGTGATGACGATCGCAATCCCGAGGGGAGAGAAGCTGGCCGCCCGGGGGATCCAGTACGCCTCATTCTTCTCCATCCCCGCCCGTGATGGTTTCGCTCTTCCGGCCCAGATTCTCAAACCCCGGGACTTTGACCCTTCGCGGAAGTATCCCGTGATCTTCTCCGTGTACGGAGGCCCGTCGGCTCCCCAGGTGGTCAACAACTGGCAGAGGGACGTCATATGGGAAAATATCCTTGCACAGAACGGGTATCTTGTGGTCCGTGTGGACAACCGGGCCGCAACCGGGATCAGCAAGAAGCTGGAGAACCTCGTCGTCAACCGCGAAATGGGAGATGTCGAACTGAATGATCTCGTGGATGCTGCACAGTGGATGAAGGGGCAGCCGTACGTTGATTCAGCTCGCGTCGGCATTTGGGGGTGGAGCGGAGGGGGAACCTACACGCTTCTGGGCATGACCCGTTCATCGGAGTTCAAAGCGGGGATTGCCGTTGCGGCGGTCACCGACTTCAGGTTCTATGACACGAAGTGGGGTGAAGCAGCCATGAAGACTGAGGCCGAAAACAAGGCGGGCTTCGAGGCTGTATCGCTGCTGAACCACGCACGGAATCTCCACGGCCGGCTCATGATCGTTCACGGAACCTACGACGACAACGTCCACATCCAGAATGTCTGGGCGTTCATCGACGAACTCATTAAGGCCAACAGGCAATACGAGCTGGCCGTCTATCCGATGCGGATGCACGGGATCTCCGATCCGCCGGCCCGGAAACATCTCTATACCACGATGCTCGATTTCTGGAAGCGCAACCTGTAACCGCGCTCCGCGACACAGCGGCTCCAGGGTATGTCATTCATCACCACTCTTGAGCGAGGAACTCCGTTTATGAAATCGCTGTACGCAAGAGTCGTGCTGTACGATCCGGCGACCGACACCGACGTTGACTGGAGAGGATATCCCGTCTTCGACGGCGTCCGAGTGGATATTGCACTGGTTGATCCGGATGATCCCGAACATCCGGAAGACGTGCTTCTGCTGACACCCGATCCTGTGCGGAAGATATTTGTCGCCGTCAATCCCCGCTACAAGGTAAGCGCCGGGCATTATCTTCGCGTCACGTTCGACAAACGCAATTTCTCGAAATCGACCAGGACCCTGCATGGGCCGGAGGAAGTTCAGCCGTCTATGCTCCCCGTCTTCTGTCCGGGCCGCATCCCCGTGTGGGATTCGGGATGGGATGACGGATATCAGACGAATGAGTACTTCGGGGACGGCGGTGTGAATGTTGCGACGACACCCGACTCTCCCCTGCTTCTGCGAGTCCCGTTGCGGCGGCTTTACATCATCGGCCATCGCGGTTCACCGTACAATTTTCCCGAGAACACCATCGCCTCGTTCCGAAAAGCACTTGACGACGGGGCGAACGGACTGGAATTCGATCTCTGCCTGACCAAGGACAAGCGTATTGTCATCTTTCATGATGCGAGTCCCGACAGCACCCGGATCATGTATGAAGATTTCCCGTATGAACTCGTCTCTCCTGAGCTGGACGGTGATGTGGCGTTGATCAAGGAGCTGAAGAATGGCGACTACCGGATTGCGCGGCGGCGCCGGAAGTCCATTGATATTCTGCGACTCACACTGGACGAGGTAAAGCACTGGTATCGCTATCGCCACGTCGGAGGGGCCGAGCACCCGGTTCCGGATCTCGAGGACTTTCTCACGTTCGTGTCTGAAGAGACAGGGCGGCTGAAACTGCTCTTCTTTGACATGAAGAATCCCAACTGGGATGAAGACGACCAGAAGCGGTACGAGTTCTATGGCGCGACACTGGGAAGCGCTCTCCAGGCGCATCCGACGCTCCCGGAGCGACTCGTCGTCGCCAATGCCAGCAGAGAGGTTTTGGAGAGCCTGAAAAAGGGACTGCGGCAGGCGGGAGAGGAGCGCTGCGAGTTCGCCTATGATGCTGCCGGAAGCTTCGGCGCAATGTTGGGCATCAAGAAGAACCCGCTCGAAGTTGCGCAGCAGATGAAGAACACCATCGTATCGATCGGAACACGATTCCGGTCGGGAGATCTGGAAGAGATCATCGAAGCCACCCGGGATCGAGACTACAACCGCGATAGCAGGCTCACCACCGTGCTGCACTGGACGATCAACGATCCCGCCCACATGTACCATTCGATCGCAGCCGGGGTGAATGGCATCGTCACCGACCGCCCGGACGTGCTGCATGACTTGCTGTCCCGGCTGGGGGTCGTCGTGCGGTAGGCGGAATACCGCAATCATCGCAAACTAATCAGAAACGCTTGGCCATGGGCGATCAGGGAATGCCGTTCATCTCAGCAATCTTCACGTTGCTTTTCGTGATGGATCCGCTCGGCAACGTTCCTCTTTACATCACCGTTCTGAAGGACATACCTGAACGGCGCCGAAAACCTATTATCGTCCGGGAATCGCTGATTGCCCTCGGCGTGCTGGTGTTCTTCCTCTTTGTGGGTCACGCATTTCTGGACATGCTGCAGATCAGCCAACCGGCTCTGGGCATTGCCGGCGCGATCGTGCTCTTCCTCATTGCAGTCCGCATGGTCTTCGGAAGCAGCGACGGCGCCTTTGCATCTCACCCCGGCGGAGAGCCGTTCATCGTCCCACTCGCTGTCCCCCTTGTGGCCGGACCTTCGGCAATGGCCACCGTGCTGCTGCTTCAGGGACGCGAGCCAGGCCGGGTTCTTGAATGGCTCGTGGCACTCATCGCCGCATGGCTCATGTCATCCTTGGTGCTCTATTTCGCATCTGCATTCGCCCGGATACTCGGACAGCGGGTCCTGGTCGCCGTCGAGCGCCTCATGGGCATGATCCTCACGGCTATCGCAGTCCAGATGTTCCTCACGGGAATTCAGCAGGTCTCCATTCGCTGAGCCCCGCACTGCAAAACAAAAAGGCACCGGCGTCTGACCCCGGTGCCCTCTCCACAAACGCACTATTGTTACTATTACTGACGCAGGGAATAATTCTGCGTCAGTGATCTCATTTGTCCTCTGAGTCCACCCGGAGCGTCGGCGGAGTGCTGTTGACCACCACAACCGTGTAGTTCATATCTTTTTCGGCATTGAAGCTGGTTGTGGGTGACACGGACTCACTCTGAATCGTCGCCGTTGCCACGAAGGTGCCTTCGGAGACGTCTCGATACGCGCTCGCCTTCCCGCCTTCAACATCGTTGATGTTGATCGTGTTGTCAGTGCCGACTTTCAGCTGGACGTTCGCCTTGGTGGTGCGTTCGTTCATGATGCGGACGCTGGGCGGATCACTCGAACATCCCATGATTCCGAGACCGAGGATGAGCACGCCGAGCTTTAGAAGAGACTTCGATACCATGTTGACCTCAGAAATTCAGAAAAAGAACAACCGTATCTTTCCGTCCTGGGCCTTCAAAGCGCAGAACACGAGAATAACTTGCGCAAAGTTCATGCCAGGAGTAGAATTGGCGTTTCTGCGTTGGATGAGGGGGAGGGATTCCTAAGGACTGGTCACAATTCTGCGCCTGGGTGGACATGCATCCTGGCACAACAGTGCGGCGGCATACAGAGCACTGCGGATGTGAGGGTTCACGACATGGCATTCGTAGCGGCATCTCGTTCGCCACCACGTGCGCGTTTTGCGCTCCCCGGAATCAACACTCCCGGAATCGAAGGCGCAAATTGACAAAGTGGGATGGTTCACGTATCTTTCGGGCCGAGGCATACATGCGTACACCCCTGGGACCTGGTCCGGGTGTCGGCCTCTTTCCGTGGCATTGGGCCACTTCCTGCTCATTCTCACCTTCATCAGGCCGTAAGGCGCGGAGGAACCATGTCCATCAAGACCTCAACTCTCGAAGCGGGGATCGGTCTCATCGATGTCAGCGGTTCACTTATCGGCGGCGAAGAGACAGACAAGATGCGCGCTGCGGTTGCGGGCTTCGTCGATCGGCAGTACGAACGGCTCATCATCGATCTCTCCAACGTCACCTACCTGAACAGCACGGCAATCGGGGTCCTCGTTTCGGCCCACACAACATACACACGCCGGAATTGGCAGATCAAACTCTGCGGGATCAGCAAGAACATCCAGAATATCTTCGTGATTACCAAACTCACGCTCGTCTTCGACGTCCAGGAGACGCGTGAGGAAGCCGTCAAGAGCTTCGTATAGGTCCGGTTTGGCAGAGCAGTGACTCCAACCGCGGCCCCACAGCCTGGAGAATCGGACTATGGCCACAGACATTCCCAAAGGGACTCCTCCGCCCGTCATCGAAGATGAAAACCGGCGCCTCCGGCGCGCGGTCGAGGAACTTTCGATACTCAACGACCTGGCGCGCGCAATCGGCGGAGTGGTGAATTCGCAGGAGATCATGCACACCATCATTCACCGGTCAGTGCGGGCCATCCACGCGGAGCAGGGCGTGATTACCATGGTCGACCAGCAGGGGCACGACGCAATGAAGACGCTCGTGCGGACCATGGTGACCGAAGCTGGCCATCAGCCCTTTCATTTCAGCCAGGCCCTGCTCGGGTGGATGCAACTGCATCGCATGCCGATCACGCTGAATGCGCCGCGGGAGGACGCGCGGTTCCGGGGCGTCCACTGGGACGAGTCCATCCACTCGCTGCTGTGCGTCCCGCTAATGGTCAAGGGAGAAGTCCGGGGCGTCCTTACAGTGTACAACAAGAAGACAGAAGGAGGATTCACAGACGATGATCAGCGGCTGCTGGCGATTATCGCCGGCCAGTCCGCGCAAGTGATCGAGAACGCGCGCCTCTACGAATCGGAGCAGGCCTTGCTGCGCATGAAGGAGGAGATCAGGCTTGCCGGACAGATTCAGGCGGACCTGTTGCCGAAGGTGCTCCCGGAGGTGCCGGGATACGACATTGCCGGCCGCACGATTCCGGCTCAGGATGTGGGCGGCGACTATTTCGACTTCATCCCCATGGAAAGCCAGCAGCTCGGCGTCTGCCTCGGTGACGTGTCGGGGAAAGGACTCCCCGCCTCGCTGCTGATGGCCAACGTGCAGGCAACGCTGCGGAGCCAGAGCCTCCTCAACCCGCCTCCGCAGCTGTGCATCCAGCGTGCCAACACGCTGCTGCTGCAAAGCACCAGCCCGGAGAAATTTGTCACGCTGTTCTACGCCGTGCTCAATACCATGAACCATACGCTGACGTACGTGAATGCAGGACACGAACATCCGTTCCTGTTCACCTCCGACCCGGAACCGGTGCGGCTCTCGACAGGCGGAGCCCCTCTCAGCATCATCGATAAGTTTCCATTTGAAGAGCAGACTGTTTCCCTCGCACCGGACGATCTCCTGGTGGTGTTTTCCGACGGCGTGTCGGAAGCGATGAACGCGGAGCAGGCGCAATTCGGGCAGTCCCGCCTGGGTGCGCTGCTGCCCGACCTCCGGCACGACTCCGCGTCCGTGATCATCGAACGCATTATTGAAGCGGTGAGAACGCATGCAGGGGGCGCACCGCAGAACGACGACATCACGCTCGTGGTCCTGAAACGGCGTCCCTCCTGAACACAATGGCCGGCATGGAACGTTCCTTCCGCAAAGAGATCGCGTCCCTCGAAAGCGTCTTCCAATTCCTGGACCTGTGCTATGCCGCATTCGCGGCAGACCCGGCGGGCACCGCCGCGATCACGCTCGCAGTGGAAGAGCTCTTCACCAACATGGTCCGACATTCGTCCGGGGCCCGGAATGATATCACGATCACGGTGACAGCCCGGGGCGACTCTCTCCAGGTAGCCATAATGGAGACTGGCGTAGAACCCTTCGACATTACACATGCGCCCGAGGTGGACACCTCCCTCCCGCTGGATCAGCGCCCCATCGGCGGATTGGGTATTCATCTTGTGCACCAGCTCGTCGAGAACCTGAACTATTCATACGTCGACAGACGCAGCACCATTACCTTCAGCAAGACACTGGAGATGAGACATGCTAACGGTGACCGTTAAAGAGGACGGAGAGATTGTCCTGGCAGGCCGGTTCGACGCATCACAGGTCGACACCGCCCGGGAGATATTTGACCGGGTGAGCACTACATGCCGGGTCAATTTCCAGGACCTCGAGTACATCTCGAGTGCGGGCCTGGGGGTACTGTTGAAAACGCAAAAGCGGCTCAGCGAAACCGGCAATTCGCTGGTGCTGACACACATCACGAAGTTTGTCCGGGACGTGTTCCGGATCGCACGGTTCGATCTCGTATTTCGCATCGAAGACTCCGAATAGCACCAACTTTTCAGCCACTGCCGGGTACTTATGAAGGACACCGGAACATCGGATGCCGCGTTAGTTGAGCTGTGCAGAAGGGGCAACACAAGGGCCTTCGACGAGCTTGTCGGAAAGTATCAGAAGACCCTGTTCAATGTCGCCCTCAGGATGACCGCGGATTACGATGCATCGGAGGAGGTGACACAGCAGGCATTCGTGCGGGCCTATGAACGTATCGCGTCGTTCGATCCGCGATTCAAGTTCTTCAGCTGGATGTACCGGATTCTGGTGAACACGGCATTGGACCACCTGGAAGAGCGCAAAAGGCATGACCGCCTTGACGATGAGGTTCCCTCGGACGAACCGGATCCGTCAGATCTGGGAGAACGTGAGGACAGCGAGGCCATGCTGCAGGCCGGGCTCATGGACCTCACGGCAGAGCAGCGCGCGGTAATCGTCCTCCGGCATTTTGAGGACCTGACGTATGAAGAGATCGGGGCAGTTCTGGACATCCCGGAGAAAACTGTGAAATCAAGGCTGTTTTCAGCACGCATGCAGTTAAGGGCAGTTCTGGTGAAGAGAGGATATCGATTCCATGGATAAGGACATTGTCACGGAGCTCCTGAACAAGGAGTTGGACGGCATCCTGACCGCAGCGGATCGGCAGACGCTTGATGATTTGCTCGCAGCAGACGAGAATGTGCGTACGCTCCGGAGGGATCTTCAGGGCATAACGCACCTCTGCGCAGAAAGCCAGCCTGTCGATCCACCGGCCACGCTAAGACCTGCCGTGAGACGGGAAATTGAGACCATCCAGAATGCACCAGCCCGGACCGCACACCCGGCTTCCGGAGCCCGGGGCATCCTGGAGTTCTTCTCCCGGCTTTTCGCGCCACGCCCGCAGGCGAGGCTGGCCTACGCGTTTCTAGGCGGAATCGTCTTCGGCGGACTCATCCTCGCCCTTGTCATGAACCTCATCCAGCGTGGAACAGTCAGAGAAGACGAAGTCCTCGGATCGATGGTGACGGCGGACCCTGCGGAATCCGCCTGGACCACCATTCCCGTCTCGACGCCGCTGGTGCACGGGAAGATCTCAACCCAGCGATCAGGGACCACCGAAGGCGTTCAGATAGACCTGGCATATCAGGGATCCGGCTTGCTCCGGCTTCGGCTGGACATCGGAACTCGCACCGTTGAGATGCTGCGCCAGGCGCCCCCCCAACCGGAAGATGCCGTCCAGTCACACGGAGCTCTTCCAAGGGTGGAGATACAGGACGGCCAGATCCTGGTTCACGGGAATCAGATCAGGGATCTCCGGCTTGTTTTCAGGCATGCCGCTCCTGACGCCAGGCCTATATCAATCGAACTTTTTGAAGGCGAGGCTCCCCTGTACAAGAGCCACCTGTTTGAACAATGACAACCTCTTTCCACGTTCACTAAACGATGACACCCGGCCGGGACATGCAACTTTTGCGAACTCTCACGGGGCCCGGCAGTACTTTATGTGAAGCCCGGACACAGGCACGAAATTCATAATACCCACTCACAGGAGGTTCCAATGGAGTCAACACCCAACACAAAGTCGACAGGCAAGAAGACCACATGGCTCATCGGGGGAGCCTTGCTGGCCATCCTTGCCATCGTGTATTTTTCGTTCTTCTACCCGCCGACTCCTGAGGACGAGCTCACAGGAACGATCGGCGCCGCCAAGAAATACCGCTCCGACCAGATCACTGAAGGCGATGTGAAACTGGCAGGCGAAAACGCAGTCAGTGAGACTGCTGTGATCGGGGCGAATATCGAGGCGTTCGACAGAATGGATGTGGCGAAGAAGACCGAACTGGTGAGCAAGGCAACGCAGGAGGCCCGCTCGGAGCTGTTCGCCGCGTTCTCTGCTGACTATGCGCGTGCAATTTTGGCGCGTGTTTCGCCCGAAGCTCTCAAAGAGGTGCTTGAGAAGATGAACACGGCGGGTCGTAGCGCGGATTTCTTCGGCGCGATGTCCCCCCTCGATCGCACAACGATCGCACTCAAGGCTGATGCGGCCGATCTCAATGCTGCCTACGCAGCACTCGAATTGTCCGCGAAAAATGAACTCCTAGGAAAGTTTTCAGAGGCTAACAAAGCGTTAGTGTACGACCGCTATGTAGCGTTGCGTCAGGAGCCAGCCAGGAGCTTGTCCGTCGAAGCCAAGGCGATTGAATTCAGCAAGATGCCCGCAGCTGAGCGCGCGAAGACATTCGATGCGATGAAGCCAGCGGAGAAGCATGCAGTCCTCAGAAGCCTGTCCCCGGACGCCATGGCTCCTCTCGCGGAGAAGATGTCCGGCGTCGCCCTGACGAAGTCGTTCTTTGCCATGCAGGCCGCTGACCAGCGCACCATCATAGCCAGGATGCCGGAGGCCGGACGCAACACTCTCTATGGAGCTCTTCCTGTCGAGGCAAAGATGGCTGCATTCAGGTCTCTTTCGGTCAACGAGCAGAAAGCAGCGTTTGACCAGCTCCCGGTGGAATCCAAGAACGCACTCTACAAAACGATCCCCGTTGATCAGAGAAGTGCGGTCGAAGGAAAAGCGATTCCGGTAGAGGAGAGAACCGCAGTCGAAGGGAAGACGATCGCCGTTCCGAACGAGTAACCCACAGCGCACACAGATTGAGAGGCACGGAGGAGAGGAATCACCCTCTCCTCCGTGTTTCTCTATACGGAAGCGCGATGACCTCACGCCCACTCCACACCATCACCACTTCCTCCATGCCTTTGAGCTCACGGCCTCACGGGTCCGCCGGGTACCGGTACGCCCTCCTGGCGGCAGCATGCACGGTCTTCCTTGGTTTGTCACCTCAGGGCAACGCAACCGATTTTTTCACGCTCCAGACCCGGTCGATGCGGCTGGTCTACTATGCGCATCAACACGAATACATCGTCCCCCATCTGGCTCGCAGCTTCGAGAATGCGCTCTCCTTTCACAAGCGTCTCTTCGGCTACTTGCCGTCGGAGGATGTCCTCGTCTTCCTGCAGGATTATGACGACTACGGGTATGCCGGAGCGACCGGAATCCCCCGCAATTACATGATCCTGGGCATCGAGCCGTACGAATATACCTACGAGACATCGCCGACCAACGAGCGGTTCAACTGGGTCACCACGCACGAGCTCACGCATATCGTTGCGACGGACATGGCCGCACCGGCCGACCGCTTTTACCGATCGCTTTTCCAGGGGAAGGTCCTCCCCGTCTCCGAAGACCCCCTCTCCATGCTGTACAGCTATCTGACGACACCGCGCAAGTATTCCCCGCGGTGGTACCATGAGGGAATCGCCGTGTTCATGGAAACGTGGATGTCCGGAGGCATCGGGCGTGCGATCAACGGATTCGATGAGATGACATTCCGGACGATGGTGCGTGACAGCAACTTCTTCTACGACTTCGTCGGACTCGAGTCTGAAGGAACCACAATTGATTTCCAGATCGGTGCGAATTCCTATCTGTACGGAACGCGGTTCGTCAGCTACCTCGGCAAAGAATACGGGCCCGCAAAAGTGATCGAATGGTTTGCACGCTCGGACACCAGCGACGCGTATTTTGCCTCGCATTTTGAGCGGGTGTTCGGTCGGGATCTGGATGACGAATGGTCCCGGTGGATCCGCTTTGAGCGGGAATGGCAGCACGCCAATCTCGATTCGCTCAGGCGCTATCCTCCGACACAGACCCGTGCAGTATGCGCCTCGCCGCTCGGTGCGGTCTCACAGGCTCATCTGGATGCAGACGCAAAAACGCTGATCGTCGGCGTCAACGCGCCGGGTGAGACGGCACATTTCATCGGCCTCGACATCAGCACGGGTGAAACCCGAACGCTGGCCGACCTTCCTTCCCCATCACTCTACACTGTCGCCTCTACTGCATACGACGAGCGCCGGCATACGCTTTTCTTTACTACGAAGAACTCGCGCGGGTGGAGAGACCTGAATACCCTGGACGTGCAAACCGGAGAGGCGCATGTGCTTCTAAAGAATGCCCGGATCGGGGACCTCGCGTTCAACCGGACCGACGCCTCCCTCTGGGGGGTTCAGCACCATGACGGCGTTTCCCGGATCGTCCGAATACCGCGGCCGTATGAGGGATGGCAGGACATTGTTCCCCTGAAGTACGGCGTCGATCTCTATGATCCCGACATCTCCCCCGACGGGAAGACGCTGGTCGCGTCCATGACAGAAATCAGCGGACGCCATCAGCTGATCGCGCTCTCCATCGACAGTCTCCTGGGCGGACACATCGACTACGATGTCCTGTACGAGTTCGCGAACACCGCGCCCCTGAATTTCGTCTTTTCCCCCGACGGACGGTATCTGTACGGCTCCACGTTTCACACCGGGGTGAGCAACATCGTGCGATACGACCGTGAACGCAAGCAGATGGAGTGGCTGACGAATGCCGAGACCGGATTGTTCAGGCCCGTGCCGGTGTCACCCGATTCTTTTCTCGCGTTTCAATTCTCCACGAGCGGCTTCCAACCGGTGATGATCGGTGTGCAACCGCGGGAAGATCTTAATGCCATCACGTACCTGGGGCAATCCGTGGTGGAGAGCCATCCCGAGGTGAAGGCGTGGAAGCTTCCACCGCCTTCCCCCGTCCACATCAACATCGACTCACTGCAGATTGCCTCCGGAGACTACAACGGGCTGGCGCACCTGGGCCTGGGCTCCCTTTACCCCGTGTTGCACGGCTACAAGAACACTGTCGCCGCCGGCTTGCGTATGAACATCTTCGATCCGCTCCTGTTGCACAACGCCGACATAAGTGTTTCGTACTCACCGCACCGCGCCCTGCCCGCCCGCGAACGCCTGCATATTCTCTTCAACTACAACTACTGGCAATGGAAGCTGCGCGCCAGCTACAACGCTGCGGATTTCTATGACCTGTTCGGCCCGACAAAACGGAGCCGGAAAGGGAACACCGTATCCCTCACCTATGCAGACATGCTGGTTGACGACCGGCCGACAGTCGTAGACTTTTCCCTCGGTGCGGCCTATTACTGGGAACTGGAGCGACTGCCCTATGCGCAGAACATCGAGGTGACATACGACAGGTTTTTCACGTTGAACGGGCAGTTGGGATACACACGGACCATGCGTTCGCTCGGAGCGGTGGATGCTGAGAAGGGCACACGGCTCTCGCTCAATGCCTATACATTCGTCGTGCGGTCGGTCTGGTTTCCGCAGTTCCAGGCAACGGCAGATCTGGGTTTCGCGCTTCCCTGGCATCATGCATCGGTGTGGTTGCGGACTGCCGCCGGATACTCCCCGAAAGACGAAGAGGAGCCGTTCTCCAATTTCTACTTCGGCGGATTCGGAAACAACTGGGTTGATTTCAGAGAGGTCCGGCGCTATCACGACGCCGAGAGCTTTCCGGGGTTTCCACTCAATGAAGTCAGCGGCACGACGTTTCTGAAGGGGATGGTGGAGTGGACTCTGCCTCCCCTGCGTTTCCGGCGCCTCGGGTTTTCCGCTCTCTACTGCACATGGGCACGCCTGGCGCTCTTCACTGGTGCGCTCAGCGCCAACCTGCATGCAACGGAACTCCGCCGGGAGGTGGCCACCGCGGGCGCACAGGTGGACTTCAAGCTCGTCATCTTCTCGAACCTCTCATCCACGCTGTCCCTGGGGTACGCATTCGGACTTGAGAAGGATCAACGGACTGCCAGGGAGTTCATGATCTCGCTGAAGATCCTCTGATGATTGATCTCGCTCTCCCTCTCGCTATCGCTCTGCTGCCGGTGCTGGTCTTTCTTGGCTGTCTGATTGTCATGGACAGTTTCAAGCTGGTGCGCCTGGCAGCGGTCATACGGACCATTCTCGCAGGAGCGGCCGTCGCCCTCCTCTGTTACGGATTCAACACCCTGCTCCTGACGGGCCTGCCCATCAGCACAACCACGCTCACACGCTATATTGCGCCCGTGATTGAAGAAGCGGGCAAGGCAGCATTTCTGATCTACCTCATCCGGGCGAACAAGGTGGGGTTCATGGTCGATGCAGCCATCCGGGGATTTGCCATCGGGACCGGATTCGCCATCCTCGAGAATCTTCACTACATACAAATGCGGCCGGAAGCACACCTTTTCATCTGGGTGATTCGCGGATTCGGAACGGCCATGATGCACGGCGGCGCAACGGCGATCGTCGGGGTAGCGTCAAAGGCACTTCTCGACCGGGCCGATCGATGGCGGCTCCTGCTCGCGGTTCCGGGACTTCTCCTCGCAATTCTCCTGCATATGGTGTACAACCATTTCTTCATGTCGCCGCTTGCGTCGACGATTTTCATCCTCATCGCCCTTCCCCTCGTCACGCTGGTTGTCTTCCGCCGCAGCGAAGAGTCCACCAGGGAGTGGCTCGGGTACGGCTTTGATATCGACCGGGAACTCCTGGCCATGATTACCTCCGGCACGCTCGCCGAAAACCGGATCGGACAATACCTCCACTCGCTCAAGGACAGGTTTCCGCCGGAGACCGTGGCGGACATGCTCTGCATTCTGCGCGTTCAGAGTGAGCTGGCCATCAAAGCCAAGGGTGTGCTTCTGATGAAAGAGGCCGGATTTACTGTCCCGCCGGATCCCGAAGCCGCGGCCCAGGTGGAGGAGCTGCGGTTTCTGGAAAAGAGCATCGGGAGAACCGGACTTCTCGCACTGAAGCCGTTCCTCAGGACCCGGGGGCAGGACCTGTGGCAGGTGAACTTCCTGGCAGGAGAATAGGAGAGGAGACCTGTGCAGATGACCGCTAATCGTCTAGCGGAGAATCGTCATCGTGATCGCATGACTGGAGAATCCCACTGCGCTTGAGCCGTCCGGGGCAAAGCTCAGCCGGCAGACGTACGTGCCGCTGGCGCAGGCCGAACCATCAAAGACTACCGAGTATGTACCCGCACCTTGCGGCTCATTCACCAGACGTGTCACCTCCCTGCCAAGCAGATCGTACACATTCAATGCAACGACTCCCGGAGTATACACGACATAGGAGATCGACGTGCTGGGGTTAAAGGGATTCGGAAAGTTCTGCACGAGCGTACACCCTGAAGGACCCTCATGCGCTGATCCCCATCCGCTGACAGACGTCATCGTGAATTCGCGATCCAGCCAGTTGAACCTCCCGGCAATCCACGCTTTCAGGTAGTCGATCTCATTCTGGTACGTCTGGCCGACATAGGCATTCGGCCAGACATATTGCCCGAGGATCGACCATCGGATGAAGTTCCTCCGTTGTGACTCGTTCAACAGTCCGGTGAGTGAATCAATGACCGCCGTGATGCGCGAAAGAGACAGACTCCCGCTCCTCAGCGTTGTCCACCGTTCTGCAAGCAGACGGCGCATCGGGGGGTCATCGAAAATCTTCTTCCACCAGAACGGTCCGAAAAACGTCTCATTCTTCCGGAATGCCAGGGAGTCGCTCATGTAACACAGCTGAAACCCTTCCACACTTGATGCACGGTGGTAGTTGCAGTTGCCGAAAGCAAGGTTGTAGTCCCAGACCGGGCCCATCGCCAACCTGCCGCCGTTGGAATCCCTCTCCTTGTACATGAAGCAACTCAACCGGTACGCGTCCACGTTCTTGCTGAATTCGTTGAGGAGAACGAAATCAACGAATGACCCCACATCCAACAGGGCCGGATACCCCTTCAAGGGGTCATTGAATGTGGGCAGCACCATGGCGAGCTCGAAGTCGCGGATATACCGCGTGATATACCCCCGCTGCGGCCACACGAGATCTTCAGGCTTGGGGTAATGGAACTGGTAGTAGACCCGCTGGGCGGACCCGAGGAACGGCGGAAAGCCCGAATACCACCCTTCAATATCCGCTCCTTCTGTCTTATCGATCTTAACGATGTAGCCGCCCGTGAGTGCGTCGCCTGCAGAATCAGGAGGTTCGATCTTCGCGATGCCAACCCGGTTCTTATCTCGCTTTATTTTCTCCAGAAGGATGTACACGCCCCTGTACTCGCCGTTCAGGACGAGCTCGCAGTATCTTGATCGGCTTGCATACCGCCCAAGATCCCGGGAAACATTGTAGAGGAGGACGTCCCGTATCAACGACTTGTCACCGTAGGGTGCGGAGAGCACCCAGTCGCTCTCAGCCGGCATTCCCAGCAGCGACACGTCCAGATCGTTTCCGAGAGCATCCTGGGTTTCAACCGCATACTGTTTCTTCGGATACATTTCCGAGGACGAGCCTCGCGTCTCGATGCCGATACGCCCCTGATAGCCCGAGAAGGGATCCGTCAGAGCGTTTCTGACACCGGGACCGTTATCGATAATTCCCATGTCAGCCGGGATCTTCGGCTCATCCCGGATCTCTCTGCCATGGGTGTCAATCACAACGATGGGAAGGTTTGAAGAGGTCAGTACGATAAGAGAATCCGCAGGGACAGCCCACCCACGCTCGTATGCCGTCAGCAGCAACAGGGAGAAGAACATCGAGCTGACGCAGAGACGTGTTTTGCGCATCGAGCAGACGCAGAGGGATATGTTGCGCATCGATTCTCTCACGGACGGTGGGTAATAGTGTGTGCGGCGTTCGCCGTCGAGGCGCCGGGAAACATAGAATGCCATCCTGACGATGCCGCCGCAACGGTGTCCCTCCAGCACGATCGCATCACGTCGCGACACAGAGCACTGAAGCCTGTCAATACACACACTCAAACGCCGCACGGGCAAACGCGTCCAGGTGCTCGAGAGGTGTCTCGAAGAAATGGTCAGCACAGGAGAGGATGTATCCCCCGTCAGCACCGACTGTCCTGAACAATAGCTGCACCTGGGCGCGGATATCGGCAGGACTCCCCTCGGTAAGAACGGAATGCTGGTCCATTCCCCCGATGAGGGCGATTCTGTTCCCCATGGTCCGCCTCACCTCCCAGGGCTCCTGATTCCCGCCAATGCTTGTCGGCGCGAGCGTCTCCGATGCGTCAGCGCCGTTCTGGATGATGAGCTCTTCTATGCCGCGTGTCCCACCGCAGGTGTGGTAGGTAACGAGGAATCCCAGATCGTGCAGCGCGTCGTGCATGGCGCGATCGTAGGGGAGGCAGAATTCCCTGTGGATGCCAGGAGAAATGACTGTGGAAGACGAAGACCCTCCTCCGGTTTCCACGAGGTCGAACTTCGCTCCCCTCATCCCTTCCACAAAACGGAGTTTCTTCTCGAGCAGGATTTTCAGCAGCTCGTGCACCCAGTCCGGAGTGTCCATCGCTCTGAAGATCAAATCGGTGATATCCATGAGACATGCTGCGTGCTGCCAGCATCCCGCCTGGTCACCCCACACAAAACCACGGAGGATTCCCCTGTCTCCTACCTCATCATACGCCCGGGCGAGCGGCTGGAGGTCGAGCACAGGAACCGGCATATACTTCCGGATGAGATTGAGATCTTCGTCATGTTTGATCAGATATTCTGTTATCCAGGTAGTCTTCCGGTCTCCCTCGGTCTTGTACGAAAGTGCCCCTTCTGGTGTGCGGATGACGTGGTGGTTGATCCTGTTGTCCGGGTCTGCGCTGACTACACTTACTTCATCGCGCCACTGCGGGGTGGAGAATTTGTCAAAATCTGCACCGACGAGCCAGAACTGTCCCATGTCTTCGAAATACTGAACGGCGGCATCCATGCCGAATTTCCCGAAGGCCTGGAGCGGAGTTGCACCCTGAAGGTATGTGTCCAGATGATATCCCTGCCACTGGTGAACCGTTACGGGAAGGCGATCCGGTTTCTCGCGATGGAGCGCGCACATCAGCCGTTCTTTGGACGTCATTGCAGCATGTCTCCGGGTGAAGGGATGTTCCGTTGAAGGGATGTCTCAATGTACGAGAGCGTTTGGACAGAGGCAACCCAGCCTGGGCGCCTGCGGCCTGGTGCTCGAACCGCGGTTGCACGGCCTGTTGAGCACGGACTGTTGCACGCACTGCGGTTGCAGACGGCTTATTGCGCACGGGCTGCTGCACGCACTGCGGTTGCACGCGGCTTATTGCGCACGGGCTGCTGCACGCACTGCGGTTGCACGCGGCCTGCTGCGCACGGGCTCGGGCTCATGGCCTGTTGCACTCGACTCGTAGCGAATGGCCTGTTGCACTGATCTGTGACGGCCCGTCCCCGGATTTGCTATCAGTGGGCTCCACCGTTGCGGTCCGTGCCTTGCATCAGTTGCCCGTGGTTGCGATATTGTCTTATGACGATCAGATCCTCCTTCCCTGCCCTTCCGGCAGGTCTCGCCGCCTGCATCCTCACGATCCTCGTTCTGAGCGCTCCGCCAGCCGGCGCTGACCAGCGCGGACGGCCTCCCTCGCCCCGCGACGGAGATCCCTGCGGTCTGCCCGATACGACGAGTGCGGCGTACAGGGCGGCGGCGCTGCAGAACTGGGGATACGGTTATGATTCGCTTCGCGCAGATTTGACCCGGTGGTCTTCCAGCCCGTATGTCCGTATTGACTCTGTCGGTGCGACCGTGGAAAACCGTGGACTCTATATGCTCACCATCCAGGCAACCGGTGAGAATGCGCAACCGCGAAAGCGCATCTGGATACATGCCCGCACGCATCCCGGAGAGGTCCAGGGGACCTGGGTCACGAATCAGATCATCACCCAGCTGCTCGGCACCTCCGATATCGCCGACAAGCTCAGGCACACCTGCGTGTTCAACATTATGCCGATGATCAATCCCGATGGCGTCGAGCTGAAATATGCGCGCCAGAACGCGCACGGCATCGATATCGAGAGCAACTGGAGCGCAGTGCCGGGGGAGCCCGAGGTGCAGACGCTGCGACGCATGTTCGGCACGTTCATGGCGGAGCCGAACCCCATTCTCATTGCCCTCAACATGCATTCGGCATACGGAGAGAAGAGATACTTCGTATATCATGCCGCTGCTGGCACTTCCCCGTCGTATGCGGCGATCGAGCAGCGATTCATAAACGGCGTCAGGGGATACTTCCCCGGAGGAATCCAGCCCTATGATTATTTCGTGTCCTGGACAAGCGCCCCTTCGCTTGTCTACCCGGAGAGCTGGTTCTGGCAGAATCATCGGGAGAGCGTGCTGGCCATGACGTACGAAGACATGAATTCCACTGCGGCGCGGGCGTTCGATTCCACAGCAAATGCGATACTCCGCGGCATCGCGGACGAACTGGGTGTGTCAGGAACAACCTCGGTCGCCGCTGATCCGGGACGCCCGTCCACTCTCCGGCTTGAGCAAAACTTCCCCAATCCCTTCAATCCTTCCACAACCATCCGGTTTGACGTGCCCGCTTCGGGGGCCGAAAACCGCACCTCCGGGACCCAATGGGTTCGACTGGATGTCTTTGACATGCTGGGACGCGAGGTTGCGACGATTGTAGACGAAGCGAAGGCACCAGGCACATACGACGTGCGGTTTGACGGATCGGCACATGCAAGTGGGGTGTATGTATGTCGATTGCAGGTGCGTCAGCTGGACTCCTCCCCAGGTGATGGAGGCATGAACGGGACGGCCTGTGTCCTCCGTTCGATACGGATGGTCCTCACGAAATAGCGTGGCCAACCCTTGATAATCTCAAGGCTTTTCTCTACAATTATCGACAGGGGAAACAGATCGTACTGCCACTCACCTCTCTGCCGACCGTAGCGTACCTATTTGGAGGGCCAGCATGGCGAAGACGCCGGACGATACATCCGCAAGCAATCCTGATAACATTGACCAGATCCGGGACATTCTCCTCGGACCCCAGAAGCGTCAAACCGAGCAGCGCTTTGAGCAGTTGACGGCTGATCTGCGCCGGTATCAGGAAGAAGCCCGCAGCTCTGCAAAGGATCTTCGTGAGGGATTGGGCCAGGAGGCCACGAAGCTCCATCAGCTCATCGACCAGGCCCAGAGTGCGCTCCGGGCCGAGCTGTCCGCAAAGGTTCAGCAATTGGAAGACGCCAACTCGGCGCTCCGGCAGGAACTTGCCGGAACGAAGTCGAAGCTCCAATCCGAAGTGCTGCAGGTGAAAGAGCACTTTGCCGGCGAGTTGGAGAAACAGATTTCCCTCCTGAGAGACTCCGACGTTTCCCGGGAGACACTTGCGGAGCTCCTTCAGGAAATGGCTGTGAAACTCAGAAGGGTCGAACTTCTCGAAGAACTCACGAACGTTGTCGGCAGGAAATCAGGCAGGTAACAGTCCATGGCAGCGTCCTCAGAGCTTGAGCAGCTGCGGGACCTGCTTCTTGCCCCGGAAGTCAACTCCCTGCACTCCCTCCAGCAGGATCTTGCGACCCTCCAACGCCTGATCCGGGACCCGGAGCAGTTTTCCAGACTCCTCGAGCCGGTACTATCGAACATGATCCGCCGGGCTGATCCGGCGGTCAGTCTTGCCATTCTTAAGGCAGTCACTCCATTCCTCGATCGCGCTGTCCGGGAGAGGATGGAGCAGGACCAGGCAGCCATGACGAATGCCCTGGCTCCGGCAAGCACAGGTGCCATCGCCATTCATTTCGCTGAGAACCCTGAAACCGCGGCACAGGATGTTGCCCCGCTCATCAGTGCAGCGTTCAAAGAGCAGATCCGCGCGGAGCGCGATGCAGTTATTGATGCCCTCTATCCCGTCATCGGGAGCACGATCTCCAAATACCTCTCGGAAACGCTCAACACACTTGTCCAGAGGATGAACACGAGGATCGAGTCTCATCTCAGTGTTCGTTCGATCTTTCGAAAAATCCGCGCACGCTTCACCGGGGTATCTGAAGCGGAGCTTCTCCTGCGTGACTCTCTCTGGTGCAGGGTGGACGCGGCATTTCTCATCCACAAGAACTCCGGACTCGTGATCGCACAATCGCAGAATCCGGATGTTCCACCTCTCGATTCTGACCTGCTGTCCGGAATGCTTACGGCCATCCGGAGCCTGTTCAACGAGTCGATGGCCTCTGGCGACAAGCCCCGCGAGCTGGACCAGATTGCGTACGGCGATTCAAAGATCGTGCTGGAAGTCGCAGGGTTCTTCTACGTGGCTGCTGTCGTCCGCGGCCTCCCCACGGACTCGTTCCGCACGAAGCTGCGGGAGACAGTGGGCGCGATCGTGCAATTGCCCGGCGACGCCATCACACATTTCACAGGGGATCAGTCGCAGGTTCCCAGGGCCCTGGGGCCGCTTCTCCAGGCCCTCGTCCAGGGGACCTATGATTCAGCCGATCGGACCAGACGGAGAACGCCGTACGGCGTTCTCTGGGCGGGAGCTCTCCTGTTGCTGGCGATCTGCATTCCATTGGGAATCCATCTCTACCGGAACTCTCTCGACCGAGAGTCCGAGGTGAGGACGCGTGCCGCGTTGCTTGCGGCAGATTCTGTCGGCTTCAAAGAGGTCGCCGTCGAAATCGACCGTGATCGCGTGCAGCTCTCCGGACCGGTGAGCAACGAGTACCAACGCGCTTCTGCATCGCGTCTTGCGGGAATGCTGTCGCCGGAAGCTGAGATCACCAATCACATCACGACCCGGTCTGGCCCCTATCTGCCGATCCTTTTGGGCAAGCAGGTTGAGGCCCTTGGCGCGACCCTGAATACCGTTGAGGGAGTCCTGGTTCAAACGCACTATCATGACGGCGGACTCGTCGTCGCCGGGCTCGCGCCTGATTCAGCGACTGTGGAAGGCATCAACCGGACATTTGCGGATCTGCCCGGAGTGCGTTCCTTCCGCTCCACCGTCTCGGCGCACGAATTCGAGATGGTTGAGCGTCTGCTGTTTGCATTCAATTCCACAGAGATCCGTCCGGTCGATCGTGCCGTGCTGGAGAGAGTCATCCGCGTTGCGCGGCAAGCGCCCTGGGCAGGAGTGCACATCATCGGGCACAGCGATCTCACCGGTGAGGACAATGCAAACCGGCGCATTGCACTTGGACGGGCAACGAGTGTACGGGCCCTGCTGCTACAATCAGGAATCCCCTCCAGCCGCCTAAGCATCGAAGGAAATCCAGGTCCACCCCCGGATGTAATCCCCTCCGGCCAGGATAGCCTCGGCCGCTGCGTCCGCTTCAGACTTCGATCACCAAAACCGGACTTTTCCGAATGATCCTTGCGAAGATATGCGTTCTGGGAGAAGTCTCGGTCGGCAAAACCAGCCTCATCCGCCGGTTTGTGGACCGCTCATTCAGCGATGCATACCTTACGACCGTCGGCGTGAAGATCAGCCGCAAGCTCGTCCGGCTGGAGCCGGACCCTTCAGGGATTGCCGCGGACACGGACCTCCAGTTGGTCATCTGGGACCTTGAAGGAGGGCACAATTCAATCGACCTCTCCTCGACGTATCTCAAAGGCGCCAGGGGCGCCATTGTGGTCGGGGACCTGACCAGATCGTCAACCCTTGACCAACTCCAGGAACACATCGATCGATTTCGCTATGTCAACCCGCAGGGGCGGGTTGTCATAGCCCTCAACAAATCGGATTTGCAGACTGGTGCAGCGGGAGCCATCGTAGACCGCTGGAACGATGTGGCGGGCGTGGCGAAAACGATCTGCACATCTGCCAAGACAGGCAAGGGAGTCGACGAGCTCTTCACAGCTCTCGGGATGAGCATCCTTCAGGATACTGGAAATGCCGCAGAGCACTGAGACTGCACTCCACCGCCAGGCGGTGGTCTACATCATGCTGGACAGCTCCCTGTGCATCACCGAGATGTCGGAGGAGGCACCTCTCTGGGCCGATGATCCGCGATCGGTACAGGTCGGAAACGACATCCGCCTCGGCTTCCCCGAGCTCGTGGGGGCTGAAGCCGATCTGCAGGCCGTCCTTGAAGGAAACCGGCCTTCACTGATCATCAGCGGCATCTCCCGCATACCTCATGACGCTGCTCCCTTCTTCGTCACTGTCACCGTGACCCTTTACCGTGGCGCGTCCCGTTCGATGGACACGCTCGTGCTGATGGTTGAGGATGTCTCCAAGTGGATGGATGAAATCCAGCGCCGGACACAGATGTCGAATGATGCCATCGCGCTGGCAAATGCGATGACAGCATCGAAGGTATTCATAGAGAACATCTTCGACGCAATTGCAGATATGCTGATTGTGACCTCCGCCAACGGGATAATCAACGCGGTGAACCGTGCAACACTCACGCTGACGGAATACACGAGCACGGAACTCATCGACCAGCCGATCACTCTCATCCTCCCCGGCGAGCAGCTTCGGGAAGGTTTCACAATCAGCTGGCAGTCCGCGCCGACGGAATTCCGCTGCGTGTCGAAGAGCGGCGAATCCATCCCGGTCAGTTTTACCCGCGCTCCTCTGGATACGGAGGGGCACGTGCTGCGGGGCGTGGTTTATCTGGGACGGGATCTTCGTGAACAGAAACAGGCCGCCGCAAGGATATCCAAGCTCGAGACGGAGAACCTTTCCCTACACGAGGTCCTCCGGACGAATCAGGATACAACCGATATCGTCTGGTCGTCCCCCGTCATGAACACACTGATGGAGAACCTCAGCAAGGTTGCCGCCACCGACACAACTGTACTCATCACAGGAGAGACAGGGACCGGCAAGGAACTCGTGGCACGGGCGATCCACAACCTCAGCAGCCGCAGCAAGACGATGCTGGTGACCGTCAACTGCGCCGCATTGCCTGAAGGACTTGTCGAAAGCGAATTGTTCGGACATGAAAAAGGGTCATTCACGGGTGCTCTGCAGAAGCGGACGGGACGCTTCGAGCTGGCGGACGGGGGTACGATCTTTCTGGACGAGATCGGGGAACTGCCCATGGCCACACAGGCCAAGCTGCTCCGGGTTCTGCAGGGAGAGGAATTCGAGCGTGTGGGCGGGACACATCCTGTCAGGATCAACACACGCGTGATTGCCGCGACCAACCGCGACCTGGCGGCGCAGGTCCGGGAAGGGAGGTTCCGTGAAGATCTGCTGTTCCGGTTGAACGTCTTTCCGCTCCACGTCCCCCCGCTCCGCGAACGTCCCGAGGAGATCCCTCTGCTTGTAGAGCATTTTCTCCGGCTCTTCTCCCGCCGCACGAACAAACATGTGACGTCGGTCGATCCCAAGGCGATGCGCAAACTGATGCAATACAGCTGGCCGGGGAATGTCCGCGAGCTGGCAAATGTTATCGAGCGCGCCATGATCGTGTGCGATGGACAGACGCTGACGGAAAGCAAGCTTGCGCTCGTCGATGTTTCCCGCCAGACGGAAGCTGCCGGTACTTCGTTCGATGAGATGGCCCGTCAGCATCTGCTGCGGACGTTGGAGGAATGCGGCGGAGTTATCGAGGGTCCTCGCGGCGCAGCGGCGATCCTTGGACTGAAGCCTGCAACGTTGCGAAGCCGGCTCAGGAAGCTGGGAATTGAACGCGTTGGCGGAGGATTCCGGTACACATCATAGCCAGAGCAGAGCGCAGACCAGGCGCACTGCATCTCAAGTACGCTCTCGCTTGAATGCACGCCCGGTCCTGATCAGCGTACGTGCATCCCCGATCTTGAGCGACGTGAGAGCACAAGCGGACTTCCCGCGATGTCCGATGGCTCGCCCTGTTTTTCCAGCGAACACCTCCGCTGCCCTCACCCCCCCTGCACCCTCTGACGTTACTGATAAATCACGATATATCGTGGCACCACGATATTACGCGGGTCTGGGGCCGTCGTGGCAGAAGTCGGCGGATTCTCCTTACCCATGTAAGACGTTTTGTATCAACCTGTTAGCGAACTAGAGCGCCCCGGAGGCACCGTGGCATACTATTCGCTACTCCCGGAGCGGCGCATCAACCGAACGTAAAAACGGAGTGTATTTGAAACTCATCAGCAGTTCGGAGGATGAGCGGGCCGGAACAAGCCGCTCGAGAGGCGGGAATCACTGCCGGTCAATTGGACAACAGGGCCCCCGGAACTGACCGGGCAGGCAGATTGTCCACTAATCCCACCACATCACATCAGTTGGAGCACATATATGAAGAAAATCATGTTTGGTCTGTTCCTTGCGGCCATGATTGTGAACCTCGGTCTCGCTCAGGTAGAAATACCGAAGAGCCCGGGGTGGTTCAATCATAATGGCCGTTGGTCGTTTGGAGTTCAGGGTGGCGGCAACATGTGGGTCAATGATTTTGACACACAGAATTTCACCATCGGTGGCAACGGGTTCATCCGTTACTCATTCACACGGTCCTTCTCCCTGGGCCTTATGGGTGGCTGGGATGAGCTCAAATCAAAAGATGCGTCGGTCACCGGTGCGCCGATCAACCTTGGGAATGGTTACATGCAGGCCAAGGGGTTCAATGGGGATCTCGTGGCCTGGTTCCATCTCAATGCCGGAAAACCGGTTGCGCCATACGTCTATCTTGGCGTTGGTGCGATGTCCTACAAGCGGACAGTCACAGGCGACGTGTACTGGCCGGAGAACAAAGATTACATGACGATCCATGTCCCGGTTGGGGTTGGTCTTGAATTCGCCCTCGCAAAGAGCGCTGCGATTTCCCTCGAAGTCGGCGCGCGCGTGATGGACCATGAGACCGACAACTTCAAGACGGGAACGCAGAACTTCCTTGGCACCGACTGGTATCCGACCGGCAGGATCGGCCTGAACTTCTACTTCGGAGACAGCGACGACGACGACAGCGATGGCGACCTGTTGACGAACGGTTATGAAAAATCCATCGGCACTGATCCGAACAAAGCTGACACCGATGGCGACAAGCTCAGCGATTATGAAGAAGTTGCCAAGTATATGACCAATCCCAAAGTGGCCGACAGTGACAGCGACGGTCTGAGCGATGGCGACGAAGTCATTACGTTCCACACGGATCCTCTGAAGGTTGACTCAGACGGCGACGGACTCAAAGACGGTGACGAGATTCGTACGCAGAAGACCGACCCGCTGAAAATGGATACGGATGGCGACGGACTCAATGACGGCGACGAAGTCTCCAAGCACAAAACTGACCCGCTCAAGGTCGACACCGATGGCGACGGTCTGAAGGACAGCGACGAAGTACTGAAGCACCGCACCAATCCTCTCAAGAGCGATACGGATGCCGGCACCGTCAACGACGGAGCGGAAATTGCCAAGGGTATGAACCCGCTCGATCCGACGGATGACATTCCCAAGCCGACCATCAAGGTTGAGGTAGGCAAGGCTATCGTTCTCGAAGGCATCGTGTTCAAGACCGGCAAGTCGACCGTCGAGCCCGAGTCCGAAGTGAACCTTGAGGCTGCATTCAATACCCTGAAGGACAACCCGGACATCGCAGTCGAGATTCACGGACATACGGACAACGTCGGCAAGGCCGCTTCCAACAAGAAGCTCTCCCT
>JAGDMK010000093.1 GCA_017860635.1 Bacteroidota bacterium | reverse complement strand
CCGCGGCTCGAAGAGAAGATACTCAAGGGGCTCCGTATAGATCAATCCTCCGGGGCAAGTCGTCCACTCCAACCGCACCAGCGTGGAGACTCTGTTCCCCACTTCGTGTTCGTGCTTGCAGAAGGACGTGAAGTCGGATTTCCCCACGACCTCCGCCGAGTTACTCGAGGATTTTGTAATGGGATATCGTCTTGCCTATCACCGGTGAATCTCCAGATTCGGAGATCCACTTCCCGATTTCGTTTCTTTTTCACAAAGTTCATACGACAGGGCAAATATACGAATCGCGTATCCAAAGGATAGGCGATTGGTTTTTTGGGGGGACACCAGCCGGGCAACCTGTTCTCAAGAAACCTCCGTGATGAAAAACCGTATAAGGGGGAACGGGGCCCCAGACCCGCCGATGGAATTCGAGTACTCAGGGAATCCACGCATGAACCCCTCCTCACAATGTTGTGCACTTGTCCTCTTGCTCCTCGTCACTCCTCCCTTTCTTCTGGCGCTCGAGCCGCTGAAGCCCGTCCGGATTGAAACTCCACCCTCGATAGACGGGAAACTGGATGATCATGCATGGCAGGTCGCCTCTTTGGTCGACCGGTTCACCACGTTCAGCCCGGATTTCGCACGGGAACCATCGCAGAAGACAGTTACGTTGATGGCATACGACCCGGAGAACCTCTACTTCGCGTTCCGCTGTTACGACACGGACCCCGGGAAGATCAAGGCCTCAGTCACAAGCCGCGACAACATCCAGCCGGACGACTGGATATGCATCAACCTCGACTCCTTCAATGACCAACAGTCGTTGTACGCACTGTATGTGAACCCCGTGGGCATACAGATGGACAGCCGCTACGCGGCCAACCAGGAGGACTTCAGCGTAGACCTTGTCTGGTACAGCGGCGGCCACATCACCGACGACGGATACGTGGTAGAAGTGTGCATCCCTCTGAAAAGCATCCGCTATGCCGAAAGTGATCCTGTGACCATGTCGGTGTTCTTTGAGCGGAAGATCAGCCGGACCTCCGAACATGGCTCCTACCCACCCATGGATCCGGCAAAGGGATATGCCTTTCTGACCCAGATGAGCCCGATGGTCTACCACGGCCTTCAGCATCTTTCGGTTCTTGAGGTTCTTCCGGCCTTTACCTACGGTCAGAAATACCGCGACGAACGAGGGGGTCTGGTCTCCGATGAACGAACGAGGGAGTTAAGCATCACGGCAAAGTACGGCATCGCGTCGAATCTTACGGTCGACGGAACCTTCAATCCTGATTTCAGTCAGATCGAGGCCGACGCCGGTCAGGTGGATGTGAACCTCCGCTACGCGCTGTACTACATAGAGAAGAGACCGTTCTTCCTCGAAGGGAGTGAAACCTACACACTCGCTGCCACACAGATGTCCGAGGTCGACCCTCTCCGTTCGGTAGTTCACACCCGGACGATCATCGATCCCCTTGCCGGCGTGAAGCTGACAGGAAAGCTGGGATCCAAGACTACCATCGCCTCACTGTATGCGATCGAAGAACTGCCGGAAGATGAGTCTGCGTACGCTGCGGACTATGCACACGTGCCGATCATCCGCGTCAAGCAGGCATTGGCGGAAGACAGTTATATCGGGGGGATCTATGCCGGACGGGAACTCAGAGGCCACCACAATCGTTTGATCGGCGTGGATGCGATGCACAGGATTACTAGCGCCGGCATGCTTGACTATCATGGCCTCCTTTCCTATTCAAGGGAAGATCCTGCCTCGATGCAAAAAAGCGGCTATGCCTGGGCAGCGCAGTACAGCTATAGTGCCCGGGATCTTGACTACAAAGCCGGTTTCGTGGACATCTCCGATGCGTTCAGAACGGAGACCGGTTATCTGACCCGAACAGGAGTCCGATCGGTGACGGCGCTCGTCCGGCCCAAATTCTATCCTGACTCCGAGATCATTCAGCGCATCGACACCGAAATATTCTCGGCCCAAACCCAGGATCGGCCGAGCCGGCTCTGGGAGACATTCAACCATATCTCCGCACAATGTCTGTTCCTGGGAACGTTAACCGCGAAAGTCAAGTATTCATACTGCACCGAAGTGTTTGCCGGCGAGCAGTTCAAGACAGGTGGACTGCACTTCTTGCTTGAGGGTCAGTTGACCAAGGAGCTTTCAGCAGGCATTCTCTACCGACGGGTCGGCGCCGTCTACTACGCTGATGCGCCGTATCAGGGGTACAGCAATCGACTGACGGTTGAGGTGGTCGTACAGCCGTCCTCGCACATTGAATCCGTGTCGAGCGTGCTCTTTTCCGATTTCTATCGAACGTCCGATTCCCATCGGATCTATGAATATCCTATTTTCCGTGAGCGCCTGACGTTCCAGGTGAACAAGTATCTCTTTTTCCGCGGGGTCCTGGAATACAACCGGTACAGAAGCGAACTGCTCACCGACTTTCTCGCCTCATTCACCTATGTGCCGGGAACAGTGATCCATCTCGGCTACGGGTCACTCTATCAGAAGAGCGAATGGCAAACCGACCGGTATGTTGAGAGCGGCCGATTCCACGAGATGAAGCGTGGGGTCTTCTTCAAGATGTCGTACTTGTGGCGGGCGTGAGCGGCAGGCACTGAGTTCTGGCTCCACCTGCAGATGCACTACGAACTTGAACGGGCAAGGAGGAAAATCGCCCATACGTTGACAGGAATTTCCGCCGCTGCGAAAACCAGACGAAGGAGTGTCTCCACGAGATCTACTGCCGGCTTGGTTGCAGACCGAGTCTCAGCCTGACTGCACGTTACAGGACCCGATGCCTTCCGATGTCGACCTGTTCGCATGGGAGAGGGTGCGAGACAGACACACGCGGCGCAGTCGGACGGAACTGCTGGCTTATGACCACCTGCATTTCCGGTTCGCGCATGAGTGCCGTTGTGTATCCGAGGACGAACCCCACGAGCAGAATCGCTGCGGCCCGAAGTACGTACAGCACATAGGGCCGCCGGGTCGACGCTGGGAGCGGCAGATCGGGCGTCTCGATCGGAAACGACACAGTTCCCAGCTGACGCACCTGACGTTCAATGGTATCACACGCCAGGCGGCAGGAGGCGCACGCGTCCAGGTGACCCTTCAGTTCCCTGGCGTCAGAGGTGTCCAACACTTCCAGCACGTACTTGAGAAGGGTGTCCTCGTCCGGGTGGTTCATGTGAATACTCCTTGTCGTTTCAATTCATCTCTGCACGTCCTCACGGCATAGAAGAGACGTGACTTCACAGTGCCCACTGGGATTCCCGTCATGTCCGCAATTTCCTCGTACGTATGACCGGCAACAAAACGCAAGGCGAAGACATCGCGTTGCTCCACAGGAAGCGACTGGATTGCTCGAGCAATCGCCCGCTCAGTCTCACTCCAGATCGATTCCTCTAGAGGCGACGGCCCGTCACTTTCAAGTTCCTGTCCCTCCAGACGCAGCCCAGGTGCCGTCCGGCGCTTTTCCTTCAGCGCCAGATTGTACGCAATCCGGCTCAGGAATGCTTTGAAGCTTCCCTCCTGATGGCGGATTGGTGAATGCAGCAGCCGGACAAACGATTCCTGGGCGAGATCGTGGGCTGTATCCGCCGACCCTGTGATGGTTGCCGTCATCCTGACCAGCATCGCATAGTGCCTGCGGAACAGCATGCGCCATGCCCCTTCATCACCATTCCGGGCCGCGTTCAGATAGTCCCAATCCGTCATCGCGCTGTGTAACCCTGTTTGCTGCACCACTCTTCAATCTCTTTCGGCAGCTTTCCGCTGCACCAGAGCCGGTTCGACTCATCAAGCGCTTCGCGCGGCAGGGCCTTCCAGAGGTGTGCCTCATACCACCGGAAGAGTCCCAGACGATATTGGGGATTCATTTCGAGGATCGACGGAAGAAGAGCACGAATGGCTGATGCATAGTTCACGATCAGCTGCCGTCCAGCCCTCGAGGCATCCGCATGCCGCAGCTGCCAGCTGTCCAGCCCCCCGTTGCGGAATTCGCCAAGCCAGACATCCATGAGGCGCCGAAGATCCTGTGGATATGGTGTCACGGAAGGGGTCACAAGCGTCACGAGACCAAGATTCCTGCCACGATGTACATACTGCTGGACCATTTTCGTCGGCATCATCGTGCAGGAAAAATAGACGGGCCGATGTTCGCGCGTCGCGGCCTCAATGAGTTTCTCAATGAGCACGTCTCCAAACGGGCCGCCCTCAGGAATCGGGGATTTGCCGGACTTCAGGTCTGTCAGGATATCCTCCCGGAGACGTGTCAGAGATTCCTGCGTGACAAACGCGGGTACCCCTTCCCCGATCACAAGAGCTGGATACCATTCGGTGTTGAGGAGCGATCGATTGACAATGCGGACATCCGGCCGGTATCCTACGACGCGCGTCAGGATCCATCCAGGGTATGTATCATTGTCCCCGTTGGTAATCAAGACAGCATTCTTTTCGAGGCAGGTGAACATGTTGTACGAGAAGTCCATGACCTCATCGGCAATGGCTCCAGATTCCAGCAAGTGACGGAGCGCCACATTGGTCCGTTCCCGGTCACCAGTCTGCATATACACATCGATCAGTGGATACCAGGGGTCATCATACGATCGGTCCAGTGAAGCTGCCTGCTCAAGGAGACGGCGCGTCTCTTCAATCTGCTTGCCGCCGAGCCGTGTCAGACCGGAGAGATACAGAATCGTGGGATTTGCCGGATAGCGTGAAAGCCCCTCTTTCAGCATGGCCTCATAATCTCCTGCACCCGCGTAGCGTGCAGCGTACATCCAGTTTGCGTAGGCATCTTCCGACGGATATGCCTCATAGTAACGCTGCCACAGCTGGGCGAGATGTGCATACGTGGAGCTGTCATACAACACAACTCTCTTGCTGAAAATGCGTTCGGGTCTCTGGACCATTTCCTGCTCTTTTCTACAGCCGGAGAAAAGCACCAGGAAGGCCGGAAGCAAAATGGAGTACGTTTGAAAACTGGTCATCCACATGGTCATCTCCTCATCGATCGGGATTCTCAGGAGCCATTTCTCTTAGCCGGGCTCTCACATACATAATCCCTCACACATCGGTTTTGTTCACGTACATCTCTGCGGGAAGCTCTCGTTCATTCACCCCTGCCCCGGAGAGGGTATTTCTTGCACACCGCCTGTCATGGCAAGCCCCTTGGGCCAATGGTTGTGCAGGATGGAACTGTTTGCACTTCCCAGCCCGGGGGATGGCGATGACTCAGAAAATCACAGAATGGAGTGTATGACGTCCTACCGACGTGGTGTGTGGGGAGTTTCTACCTGTACGTTACCTTTTCAAGAATGAGTCCGACCGCAGGTGCGGCCGTCCCCCCTGCCCGCCTATCGCGCTTGTCCAGAATCTCCCGAAATGCGTCGGGGGGGAAATACCCCCGGGCAATGTCCACCATCGTGCCGACAAGCGAACGCACCATCCCGTGCACGAACCGGTCCGCTGCGATATGATAGACCATCCCTCCGACGCATGCCGTCCACTCCGACCGGATCACCGTGCAGACTCTGTTCTCCACTTCGTGTTCCTGCTTGCAGAAGGACGTGAAGTCGTGCTTGCCCATCACCTCCGCCGCAACGGCATGGAGAAGGTCGGAAGACAGCGCGTACTTCACGTGCCATGAGATGCGCCGGTCCAGCGCAGAAGGGATGAAACGGATGGTATAGCTGTACTCCCGTTCGATTGCATCAAACCTGGCATGAAACGATGCTGCGGCCTCTTCGACTTTGTGAACACAGATGTCGTGCGGGAGAAGGCCGTTCAGTGCTGCATGGAGTTTTTCCGGTGGGAGCAATGAGTGTGTCTGAAGTCCCGCAACCTGTCCCCGTGCATGAACCCCGGCGTCGGTCCTTCCAGCCCCGGTGATCCGGACCTCTTCGTTCAGCACCTGCCGAAGCACCTTTTCGATCTCATCCTGCACAGCGCGGCCGTTGACCTGACTCTGCCACCCGACAAAGTCGGTCCCGTCATATTCGATGATGAGCTTGAGCGTTCTCACGACTTGAGCATTCTCACGAAAAGCTTCGTACGGGACGACGCCATGCCTCCGCATGTGCTTACGAAAACTCGGCGGGGAATACAATGAACTGCGGAAGCGGCAACGGGACAGGAAGCGTCTGTCTGGTCTGACGCCGAAACTCTCTGGGGTCAGAACCGCCGCGCGATGGTCACCATGACACCGTGCGGCTGCCTTGCACCTCCAAGAACACGGGATGAAAGGCGCAGCGCCCCCAACGCATCGTCCTGCGCGTTGTTGTAGGCGATGGCAGAACGGGCTGCGTTGATGGCGCTGATAATATGGTTGACGATGATCGCGGCGCCGATGAACTTCTGAGTGTTGTACATGTTCTCGCTGCTGATCCTCTGATCGCGGAAGGTCAGCCGCGACGCGTCGCTGTCCCACAGCCAGTTATATCCTGCCAGGGGATCGTACAACTTATCGGGCTCGCGGTCACGGAGCTTCTTGTCGTTATATTCGTCCAGAGACATGAAGTTGCCAATGTTCGCGTAGAAGTCATCGTCCTTCCCCGTCGCATCCACGCCGGCATGCGCAGCCGCGAAGGTCCTCGCTCCGTCACGCAGGTCGTTTCCATGAATCTCCACCGCGGCGTACCCGAGCCAGAGCGCTCCTTCGGCAATCAGAAAGTACTTGCCGGTGGAGAAGCCTTCCGCATACAATTCCCCCATCCCGGGGAGCAACAGCGAGTAGAGAGCTGCAAGCCCAACGGACTTCCTGGCCGGTGGTGTTTCGTCAGCGAACATTGGCGCGTCAACGGGCGACTGCACGGCGGCGATCAGGTCAAGACCTGCTTCATACCGGGTGAACGAAGCGGGCTCCTGATTCGAACCGTTTTCCTGCCGGATCAGCGGACCGGCTCCGTGATTGGAATGCGCAATGGCGCCATCCTGGCTGAGAGGACTGATCAACTGCAGGTTGAAAACGTTGGAGTGCTGGGCGACGAGAGGCGTACTGATGCACAGCACAATCGCACACACCCACCAGAGGCGTGACATCTTCAGGCTCCTTCGATTATGTAACCCGTACCAAAGCCCTGGGGCGTGTACTCCTTGTGCTGCGCGTGAGCGACCGTATGACACTCCCCCAACTGCCGGCAAACACGCTGACGGGGGCCTTCAGCGACTGTTCGAGCTGCGGAAGGGTCATGTCATCCAGAAACACCCCATCCGCATTCAGAATGTCAGGCGGAAGGAGCACCAGATCGCCTGGCTGAACGTTCCGCATGGCAGAATATACGCATTTCCCCGAGAGAAGTCCAGAAACAGTGACACTCCGCCCGTACAGCCGGTTCGGTGCGACAACAAGCTGAGTCCGTAGATTTCGTATCGTCTCGAGCCGCGGCAGAATCTCTTCCCGCATCATGCCTTCAGCGAGCCTCCCGGTCACGACGGTGAGCATCCGGCGGCGAGGGAGCGCCTTCGGGAAGCGTCGGGACTGGTTCCGGAATTGCGTGAGAAACGTCCGGACCATCCCAACGCCGTTCTCTATCTGGGGGAACCCATCATACTCTGCAGCCCGCGGGATCGGACGACCTGCAACAATGTAAAATTCATCCGAGGCATAGACGAACCCCCTTCCACACTCACGGCGGAATGCTTTCTGCCATCCTGCAACGTTGTCGAGCAACCCCCGTGCGTAGGCCTTGTCGACACGCTTCAGCTGCGCCAGACCGAACCGGTGATCCGTCAGTCCGACCGGCACCACGGCCAGTGAAATCACACGGTTCCGGAACGCATACAGATCGCGCACGGTTCTCTCCAGCACATCGCCGTCATTGAATCCCGGACAGAGCACAATCTGCGTGTGCATGTCGATGTCGTTGTCATGCAGCAGCCCGATCTTCTCCAGGATGCGGTCGTCTTTCTTGAGACCCATCAGCTTGATGCGCGTGGCGAGATCGGTCGCGTGCACGGAGATGTACTGCGGCGAAAGGCGCTGCGCAATGATGCGGCGGAGGATGGCGGGACCCGCATTCGTCATGGTCGTGTAGTTGCCATACATGAACGACAGACGGTAGTCGCCATCGCGGAAGTAGAGCTGGTTGCGGAGCCCCTTCGGATTCTGATCCACGAAGCAGAAGATGCAATCGTTGCCGCAGGAGAGGACTTTCATCTCCTCGACTTCAAGCCCAAGCGGTTCGCCGTGGTCTTTTTCGATGTCGAAAAGCATAACCTCGCCACGGCGGGCAATCTTCAGCGTCAGCTCGGCATCCCCTTCAAAGAAGCGGAGATCCAGGTTGTCCTGCACACGCTGGCCGTTCATCTCCAGTAGTTCGTCGCCCGGCAGCAACCCGGCTTCGCCTGCAATACTTCCTTTTGTAATGCCAGTGATCTTCATCAGCTTCCTTTGCCATGCA
Organism: Bacteroidota bacterium; assembly: GCA_017860635.1. Taxonomy (GTDB): domain Bacteria; phylum Bacteroidota; class Ignavibacteria; order UBA10030; family UBA6906; genus JAGDMK01. Next base: position 2,487 of record JAGDMK010000093.1, on the reverse strand, counting down.
CGGTAACGATATCATACCTGGTATCGATATCATGCCTGGTACCGATGGTATCCAGGGAATGGATATCGTCCACGGTACCAAGGCCCCCGCAGCCAGGTATCGCATCGCAACTGCTCACTGCACTCTGCCCCTCCTGGTTCAAGCGCCGGACCTTTCTGGCGCCGGATTCTCTGCCAATCGCTGCACGATGATACAAGTCAGCGCTTTCTTTCATACCCGTTCACTTCGCCAATACAGTGGTCCTGGACCACGCCGGTCACATGCACATCGATGATCTCGTTTTCCTCCGCCGCCGCAGCCGGAACACCCACACGCAGAAAGCTGTCCGTGAAACCGAACCGGAAGCCGTCCTCCACACTCGTTTCAGTCAGCACCGTCACAGTGCGCCCGACATGCTGTCCGGCAAAGAGCGCTCGCTTACGCTGACCGAGTATGCGGAGCTGCTCGTTCCTCCGCGCCCTTATTGCCGGAGGGACAGGGTTTCTGTGTGTCGCTGCAGGCGTATTGGGCCGCTCGGAATAGGTGAACACGTGCAGGTACGACACCGGAAGATCCACAAGGAACCGGTACGTTGCTTCGTGCTCCCCATCTGTCTCTCCGGGGAATCCGGTTATCACATCCACACCGATGCCTGCGTCCGGAAACTGCTCACGCACACGCTGGATCAGTTCCCTGTACGTCACGGTTGTGTACCGTCTTCGCATGCGACGGAGAACACTGTCGCTTCCGCTCTGAAGAGGGATGTGGAAGTGGCGGCATACCGCCGGGTGTTCAGCAATGAAGTCGCGGAGTTCCTTTGTCAGGAGGTTGGGCTCAATAGAGCTTATGCGGATGCGGTGAAGACCTTTCACCGCCGTCAATGCTCTGAGCAGTGTCAGAAGATCCGATTCGATCTTCCTCCCGTAATCACCGACATTCACACCTGTCAGCACGATCTCTTTGAATCCCTGCTGCACCAGCGTCTTTGCCTGCATGACACAGAGGTCCACCGACTGGCTCCGGCTCGCGCCGCGCGCTAGGGGGATGGTGCAGAATGTGCACTGATAGTCGCACCCGTCCTGTATTTTCAGAAACGCCCGCGTTCTATCCGTTGCGGGGCCGGACATTGCCGCGCCAAAGCCAACAGCATCGCCTACGTCGGAGACAAAAAGCTGTGGAGTGGCCTGCTTCGTCATCGCACCCACGTAGTCAAAGAGCGACGCCTTCTCCTTCGTGCCGAGGATGTAGTCCACGCCCTCGATGGAGGCAAGCTCTTCAGGCGCCAGTTGCGCATAACAGCCGGTGACCACCACCAGCGCCTCGGGTGACCGCCTGAGCGCTCTGCGCACGAGCTGCCGGCATTCGCGGTCGGCGCGTTCCGTAACACTGCAGGTGTTGAGGACGTACACCTCCGCCGATTCGCTGAACGGGACCACTTCGAATCCGCGGTCCAGAAACTGACCGCCGAGCGTGGACGTTTCGGCGAAGTTGAGCTTGCAGCCGAGTGTATGGAGGGCGACTCGTGGCATACGCAAATGGCATTTGCAAGTGGTAAGGCACAAGAGAAAGGGGTTGACGGCCATCCGCAGCCATCAACCCCTTCCTGGATCATGAAACGGGAATCAGTTTTCCTTCGGGATCGAGGTATCGCCCGAGGGTGTCTGCCCCGTGATGGTCGCAAGGTCGGCTACCGAGTGCGTCGGCAACTTGTGCGCGGCCATGTAGTCCTGGACGACCTTCCCCTCTTTTCCCTTCAGGAATTCGGCGGCCGACAGGACGATTTTCTTCGAGTCCTTGTCGAACTCCACCACCTTCAGGGGGAGCGGATCGCCGATCTTGAACTTGTCGGCGATGTTCTTGATCTGTCCCATCGCCAGCTGCGAGATCGGCACGAAACCGTCCACGCCGAGCGGCAGTTCAACGATCACGCCTTTCTCGATGATCCGGACAATCTTTCCTTCCACTTCGGTCCCGACCTTGTAGTTGTCGCCGAACCGGTCCCACGGATTGTCTTCGATCTGCTTGTGGCCCAGGGAAATGCGCCGCTGGTCCACATCCACGCCCAGGATGATGACCTCGATCTCGTCGCCCTTCTTCACGATTTCGCCGGGGTGACGGACTTTCTTGGTCCATGAGAGATCCGAAATATGGACGAGTCCATCCACGCCCTGCTCGAGTTCCACGAACACGCCGAAGTTCGTCAGGTTGCGGACGACGCCCTTGTGGCGGGAGCCGACGGGATATTTCTGCATCAGGGTCAGCCACGGATCGGGTTCGAGCTGCTTGATGCCCAGCGAGAGCTTCTTGGCATCCTTGTCCAGACTCAGGATCACCGCATCCACCATCTGCCCCATGGAGACGACCTGCGAGGGATGCTTGATGTGCTGCGTCCAGCTCATTTCGGAGATATGGATGAGGCCTTCGATGCCCTTCTCGATCTCGACGAATGCGCCGTAGTCGGCGAGAGAGACCACCTTGCCGGTGACCTTCGTGCCGACGGGGTACTTG
>JAGDMK010000280.1 GCA_017860635.1 Bacteroidota bacterium | reverse complement strand
TCCGGTCCCGTCCAGGGCTTCGCACTGACACTGATGATCGGTATCGTGGCATCGATGTTTACCGCCATCTTTGTCACCCATGCGATTTTTGGCATCATGACCGACGTGTTCAACAAGCAACCCAATTTCGGCTAATCGACTTCTCGGGAGTTCATTCCGTATGCGGTTTCTCGGCAAAACGAATATCGACTTCATGTCCAAGCGGCGATTCTGGTATAGTGTCTCGCTCGTGCTCATCGCTGCCGGCATCATCTCCCTCGTGGTGAAAGGCTTCCACCTCGGAACCGACTTCCTTGGCGGAACTGAGCTCATTGTCAAGTTCCAGCAGCCGGTCAGCATCAGTGAGGTCCGCACTGCAATGGAACAGGCGGGATACGGCAATGCAGAAATCAAGACGTTCGGGAGCGATACCGACATCCTCATCCGTACTCCCGAGCAGCGGGAAGGACTTACCGCAAGCGATCAGATGCGGAAGGCATTGGCAGAACGATTCCCGGGCAATCCGCAGACAGTGCTCAAAGAAGATAAGATCGGTCCGAAGATCGGCGCCGAGCTGCGGAAGGACGCCGTCCTGGCAATCATTGCATCGCTCATCGCGATCTGGGCATATCTCTGGCTGCGCTTCAAATTCGTCTATGGCTTCGGCGCGGTAGCCTCCCTGCTCCACGACGTCCTGGTAGTCCTCGGGCTGGTCTCCATTTTCGACGGACTTCTCAGCCTCGAGATCGACCAGAACATGATCGCGGCATTCCTGACACTGGTGGGTACCTCGGTGAACGATACGGTCGTCATTTTCGACCGCATCCGGGAAAACCAGAAAATCTTCAAGACGATGCCGTTGGAACAGCTCATGAACAAGAGCGTGAACGAAACGCTGAGCCGCACCATCATCACCAACGGCACAATCTTTGCCGTCCTTCTGGTGCTGTTGATTTTCGGCGGCGAAGTCACCCGCGGTTTTGCGTTCGCGCTGACCGTTGGCGCGATCGTGGGCACGTATTCGACGGTGTATATCGCCAGCTCTCTGGTCCTCGAATACACCAACTGGACAAAGTCCAAGGCCCAGCTCGTTTCCTAATGCCCGCCAGCCGGCGGATTGTGTGCAACAAGGAATACACTGCACGTCCGGGAGGTGCATATGAAGTTCACCACGAGCCACAGCGGTGCCGTGACGGTCATTCATCTGGACGGTAACCTGATGGGTGGTCCCGACGCCTCGACATTGAACAGCAAGCTGCACGACCTTGTGGATGGGGGAACCAAACAGGTTGTGCTTGACATGAAGGGGGTGGAGTTCATGAACAGCTCCGGCCTCGGCCTGCTCATCGGGGGTGCAAGTCTGATGAAGAACGCCGGCGGTGCGTTGAAACTGGCCAATGCATCGGCAAAGATTACGGCCCTGATCAAGATCACCCGGCTTGGCCCGGTGTTCGAATCGTTTGCTTCGGTGGACGACGCAGCACGCAGCTTCACCAAGTAAGAGGCTTCCGCCGATGAGGTCTCCGGCCCTCCCCCATGCGGGGCCGGAGTTTTTTTTGTGCCGGCCCCCGGCCGGCATTCCCCCAGCCACGGTACGCATCTATGCCCGTCCAGATCATTCTCGGCGCCCAGTGGGGCGATGAAGGCAAAGGCAAGGTCGTCGATATGCTTGCCCAACACGCCGATATCGTCGCCCGCTACCAGGGAGGCGCCAACGCCGGCCACACGGTCTGCATCGGCGAAAAGCAGTATGTCCTCCATCTCCTCCCCTCCGGCATGTTCCATGAACAGTGCACATGCGTGATCGGCAACGGGGTTGTCATCGACCCGAACGCGCTGATGGACGAGATCGCGCAACTCGAAGCCGCCGGCATCACCGTCCACGGCCGCCTCCTGATCAGCCACAACGCACATCTGATCATGCCGTATCACAAACAACTGGATGTGATCCGCGAACAGACGGGCACGCGTATCGGCACGACTGGCCGCGGCATTGGTCCTGCATACATAGACAAGTTCATGCGCGTGGGCATCCGCATCGTGGACCTGCTCGACCGCGATACGCTCGCCAGGAAACTGAAGCAGAACATCGAAGAGAAGAACCAGATTCTGACCAAGGTGTACGGGGAGACCCGCATCGACGTCGATGCGATCATCAGCGAGTACCAGGAATTTGACAAACAGATCGACGAGTATATCACGGACACGTCGTTCTACCTCCATCAGGCACTGCGCCAGGGAAAACGGATTATCGCCGAAGGCGCCCAGGGCGCCCTGCTGGATGTCGACCATGGCACATATCCCTTCGTGACATCATCCAATCCGACATCGGGAGGTGCGTGTACCGGGCTGGGCATCCCTCCGACATCCGTGAGCGAGGTCATCGGCGTCGCAAAGGCGTATTGTACGCGCGTCGGAGAAGGGCCGTTCCCGACCGAGCTGGATGATGCTACTGGCGAGCGGCTCCGGACGGTCGGTCATGAGTTCGGCGCCACCACGGGCCGTCCGCGCCGCTGTGGATGGTACGATGCCGTGGCCATGCAGTACTCGTCCCATGTCAACGGCATCCAGAAGCTGGTCATCACCAAGCTCGATGTGCTGAATGAGTTCGAGACAGTCCGGATCTGCATCGGGTATGAATTCCACGGCAAACGGCTCCGCAGCTTCCCCACCGACGTTGCCACGCTCGATCACATCACGCCTGTCTATGAAGAGTTCGAGGGATGGAAGAGGTCTCTTGCGGGGGCAACAACCTACGAGGAACTGCCCCTTCAGGCACGGACCTATCTCGAGGCGCTCGCCCGCCACACTGACGCTCCCCTCTGGCTTGCCTCAGTCGGCCCGCGGCGTGATCAGTCGATTGTTCTACCGTCGTGACTCTATGGGTCCGGTGATCTCATGAGCATTCCTGCACGGGGACTCCCGATCGGCAAAACGGCGAACTTCCGCATCTTCCTCCTCGCCCTGGCAACGCTCTTCGTCGTGGCGGTTCTGCTCTACTCCCAGCGTCTTACCGATCAGCTCCTGAACCGCGAACGCGAGATTGTGGCCCTCTACGCCAGATCCCTTGAGTATGTCGCCAAAAACGATCCCGCCGCCGGCGACCTGAGCTTCGCGTTCGAGGTGATCGAAACCATCGACTTCCCCGTCGTTCTGACCGATGCTCACGACAACGCGGCGGCATGGAAGAATATCGAGGTGGACACGGCATCGATGTCCATGGAGCAGGAAAAGGAGTTCTTCCGCAAATTGTTTGTGGAGATGGACGCGCAGAACAAACCCATCCGGGCAGCCATCAATGATACCCTCGTCCTCAACTACCTTCACTACGGCGAATCGGAACTGATCCGGCAGTTGCGCTGGCTCCCGGTGAGCGAGCTGGCACTCGCCGCGATTTTTCTTCTTATCGCGTATGTGGGCTTCAGCACCATCAAGCGGAGCGAACAGAGCAACATCTGGGTGGGGATGGCAAAAGAGACCGCCCACCAGCTCGGCACACCGCTCTCAAGCCTTATGGGGTGGATGGAACGGCTCAGAGTCGATGCAACCGGCTCGCCACGGATCGGAGAAACCGTGAGCGAGATGGAGCACGACCTGAACCGCCTGAACAAGGTGGCGGCCCGGTTCTCGAAGATCGGCTCCACACCAAGCCTGAAGGAAGAGAACCTGACCGAAGTCATAGAGGGAGTCATCCAGTATATCGCAAAACGGATTCCGCGTTCGGGCAACAAGGTGGATCTTGCCATCGAGACCCCCGGCATATTCACAGCGCGTATCAACCGCGATCTTTTCGAATGGGTGATCGAAAACCTGATGAAGAATGCGCTGGATGCCATGGAGGGAAGCGCCGGAAAAATCTTCTTCGCGATTACTCAGGCCGGCGGCAAGACGATGGTGGATATAACTGACACAGGCAAGGGGATCGACCCGAAGCTCCATAAGGAAATTTTCCGGCCGGGATACAGCACGAAAAAGCGGGGGTGGGGACTCGGACTGACGCTGGCGAAACGGATTATTGAAGAATATCACCAGGGCAAACTGTTTGTGAAGCAGAGTACGCCCGGTGTGGGAACGACGTTCAGGATCCGGCTGCAGTAGGACGATTCGCTTCTCTCATCGCACGGCGGAAGACGCTGTTCAGCATCGGCCGTGTCAATCGTCC
>JAGDMK010000279.1 GCA_017860635.1 Bacteroidota bacterium | reverse complement strand
TCGGTCTGTCTTGGCAACATCGATCCCGTCCTGCAACGCAGGGTCCTCCAGCAGATGGAAGGTCCGCGCATCGTCGTCTGCGACACGATGAACTACTGGATCGAGGGGAAGAGGGAGGAGCTGGAGAAGACGCTTACCATGATCAACATTCTCATCCTGAACGACTCAGAGGCGCGCCTGCTGTCGAAGGAACCGAACCTGATCAAGGGCGCGAAAGTCATCAGGAGCATGGGGCCCACTGTCGTGATCATCAAGAAGGGGGAGCACGGCGCGCTCCTCCTCACGGACTCGATGGTCTTTTCCGCACCTGCATATCCCATGGAGAACATCTTTGATCCCACGGGTGCGGGAGATTCGTTTGCAGGCGGTTTTATCGGATGGCTGGCACGTACGGAAGACATGTCCGAAGAGAACCTGAAACGCGCGGTCATCTATGGCAGTACGCTGGCTTCCTTCTGTGTGGAGAAGTTCGGTGTGGCCGGGCTTGCGGATCTCACATACCTCCGCATCCAGGATCGCTTCCGTGAATTCAGAGAACTCTCACGATTTGATGAGGACTAGCTGCAACGATGAAGGCTGTCGACTGGATTGACGATCATCTGCGGTTTCTTGACCAGACGCTCCTCCCTCACGAGGAGCGTTTTGTCGATACAAGGGACGTCGCCGTTGTCGGGGAGGCGATTCAGAAACTGCGGATCAGAGGAGCACCGGCAATCGGCGTGGCGGCTGCGTTTGGGATAGTCCTTGCAGCGCACGCTCGTCCGGCCGGCAAGGACGAAACGCTCAGCGAACGAATCCGAAAGGCCTTGACATATCTGGCCGGCACACGGCCTACCGCAGTTAACCTGTTCTATGCCCTTGAGAGAATGAAGCGAGTCCTGGACGCCGGGAGTGGTGAGCCGGAAGCAGTCCTTCAAACACTCCTCCTGAAAGAAGCGCAAGCTATTCAGGAGGAAGATGTGCGCGCGTGTGCCCGGATTGGAGAACTTGGATCCACGCTTCTGGGGACGAAGGTCTCGCTGCTCACACACTGCAATGCAGGCGCGCTTGCTACCGCGGGCAGCGGAACCGCCCTGAGCATCGTCACCACGGCGGCCCGTCAGGGGAAAGTCATTCGCGTGTTCGTTGACGAAACCCGTCCCCTGCTTCAGGGCGCCCGGCTGACAGCCTGGGAACTGCAGAAGGAAGGAATACCTGTAGTCCTGATTACGGACAGTACCGCTGGTTCCGTGCTGCGCCAGGGAAACGTGCAGGCAGTGATTGTCGGCGCGGACCGGATTGCCGCGAACGGCGATGTGGCGAACAAAGTTGGGACCTATCCGCTGGCCGTGCTTGCCAACAGGCATCAGGTTCCCTTCTATGTGGCCGCGCCGACGTCGACCCTGGATCCAAAACTGCCGGATGGCTCCGCCATTCCCATCGAAGAACGGGATCCTGCAGAGGTGACACATTTTGCGGGCATTCGTGTAGCCGCTCAGGGGATAGGCGTGTTTGCACCGGCATTCGACGTCACACCGAACGAACTCGTAACAGCAATTGTTACAGAAAGAGGAATCCTCTATCCGCCGTTCAGTTCGGCCATAGCACGGATCGCACTGACTCCATGATCTGCACGACTGATGCCATAGTACTCAAGACGATGAAGTATCGCGAGTCCAGCATGATCGCGACACTGTTGACCCGGGACTACGGCAAACTGTCGGTCATCGCAAAAGGGATCAGGAATAGGCCGAAGGGGGGAGGGTCGGTGCTGGAGCCCATGAACTACGTCCGTGTTGTTCTGTACCGGAAGCCCGGACGGGAGCTTCAGCTCATGACGCAATGCGAACAGCTGCGGAATTTCAAGGGGTTGTCCGAAGATCTGAAACGCATGAGTGTGGGCATGGCGGCTGTGGAGCTCACGAATCTGGCCATGGGCCCCGATGAGCCCCATCGTGAAGTCTTTGATCTCATTGTAGATACGCTGAAGGCCTTGAACAGTGCAACCGGGGACCCTGAAAATGCGTTATACTATGTTGAGATCCAGATGTTGGGGCTTCTCGGTTTTCGACCGGAATTGCGACGGTGTGTGATGTGCGAGGGGCCGCTCCCGTCATCGTCCGGAGCAGAGAGGATACAGGTGTCGCTGGGAGCCCACGGCGCTGTGTGCCCGTCGTGCGAGGATCGGGGGCACGGAGAGATGAGTATCCCACTTCCGGCATTGAACGCATTGGCGGCATTTCAGGACACGCCTCAGGCCGAGGCGTCGTTCCGGATCGTTCTCTCCGCCGGGATGCGTACAATAATCGAAAGCGTACTGCGGCGGCTCGTCATGCACCACCTGACAGGCATGCGTCCGCTGCAATCCCAACAAGTGTTTTCAGTGCTTACATGATTTGTCATCAACGGAGGAACACGCAATGGTAAAGAAGTATGTTGTTGCATCAGTCATTCTCGTCACTGTCGGCATCATCGTCGGTGCTCTCCTTGTCTCGTCTGTGGGAAATGGCGTTGACCTTGGATTCGCTCTCGGATCCGGTGATGTCACGCTCGGCGGTCCGACGCCAATCGCCGTTCAGAACCAGGCTGTGAAGGCCCTGAGCGACAACTTCGCCGCGGTGTCAAAAGCGGTCGGCCCCTCGGTGGTTGCGATCACGACAACGGTCAAAGCAAAAGAGCGGCAGCAATCGATGCCGCGGGATTTCTTCCACTTCTTCGGACCGGATTTTCAGATGCCGAATCAGGAGTCTGAACCTCAACAGGGGTATGGCTCGGGTGTGATCATGACAGCGGACGGGTACATCGCCACGAACAACCACGTCGTGGAAGGTGCCACGGAAGACGGCATCCAGGTATCGCTGAACAATGACAAGGTGTTCTACAAGGCGAAGCTCATCGGGACCGATCCTTCGACTGACCTTGCGGTAATTAAGATCGACGGGAAGGGGCTGGTGGCTGCGGCACTCGGCAACTCGGAATCCGTTCAGGTCGGTGAATGGGTCGTGGCGATAGGCAACCCTCTCGGACTGACGTCCACGGTGACTGCCGGCATCGTATCCGCCATTGGCAGGAACATCAACATTATCCAGAACGAATACGGGATTGAGAGCTTCATCCAGACCGATGCGGCCATCAACCCGGGCAACAGCGGCGGGGCACTTGTGAACATGAAGGGGGAAGTGATCGGCATCAACACGGCCATCGCCACAAGAAATGCAGGGTATCAGGGGTACGGATTCGCGGTTCCGGTGAACATCCTGAAGACGGTCGCTGCTGACATCATCAAATATGGAGAAGTGCGGCGCGGCTACATCGGTGTGTCGATCAAGCCTCTGGATCAGAAGGACGCAAAGGCACTCGGGATGAACGAGCCCAAAGGCGTGTGGGTACAGACGCTTGTGGAAAAGGGTGCGGCTGAAGCGGCCGGGATCCAGCAAGGAGACGTCATTCTTTCCATCGACGGACGGGAAGTGAATGAGCCCAATGAACTGCAGTCGTACATCGCGACGCATCATCCTGGTGAAGAAGTCACGGTGCGCATCTACCGCGACGGCAAAACGTTCGACAAGAAGGTCGTGCTGCGCGCCCGCACCCAGGAAGCTGTGGCTGCTAAGGGAGATGAAGGAAAATCTTCCCGCCAGGAGGCCACCGACGACTCTCCTCAGAACGTCAGTTTTGACAAACTCGGCTTCGGGATCAGGGCTCTCACTCCGGCGGAACTGAAGTCACTGAAGGTGGAGAGGGGAGTGATCGTGACTGACGTGAAGACGTACGGCGAAGCCTTCAACCGTGGGTTGCGCAAGGACATCATTATCCTGGACGTTGACCGGAAGCCGGCTGCGTCGCCCGAGGTGGTGAAGAAAATTATTGAGGGTCACAAGGCAGGTGACGCAATTCTGTTGTGGGTCCAGCGTGGAGAGAACAAGAGTTTTCTGACGCTTGAGATCCCGGGATAGGGAAGGCGAAGGGTTAGGCAAGGGCTCCGGGCAGTGCGCCGGAGCCCTTTTTTTGTTGAAGAGGGTATTGGAATCGCCGGAAAGTGCCATTCCTGCCTCTGCAGCGCGTCCTCAATCGAAAACTTGACAAAATGGCCCTTAGAACGTATATTTTTGAATAGCTTACACGAACGCAACACAGGAGGGAACAGTAACTTCAGCGCACA
>JAGDMK010000008.1 GCA_017860635.1 Bacteroidota bacterium | reverse complement strand
GATCAACTACGTTGTCTCCGCACGCGGCCATGTCATCATCGGGAGCGAACAGCGGGTGGCCGAGAGCGTTGGCACTGTCCGCGGCACCGTGCAGGGGAAGGGGGGTGAGCCATTGGTGGGTGCGCATATCGTGGTGCGAGGCACGCGCCTCGGTGCCACCGCCGATGGCCAGGGCAGGTTTGTAATCGGGAGGCTGCAGCCCGGACTCTACACGCTTGAATCGACATGCATGGGGTTTGGCAAGGTGGTGCGTCAGGTGATGGTGCGTGCAGGTGAAACCGTGAACGTGGATTTTCTTCTGGATGAAACCGCGTTTCTCATCGGCGGCATCGAGGTAGTGGGGACAAGCGAGGTGCTTCCGCGCGAGGCTCAGAGCAAGACCGTGATCAACAGCGCGGAAATCGAACATTTCCAGGCATCCAGCATCGGCGACGTCCTGGACCTTGTGCCCGGCGTTCAGAAGACTGACAACCCTGGCCTTGGCAAAACCAGCCAGATCGCGGTCAGGGGAGAAGAATCCGACAAACTGTCCGCGTTCGGCACGCTGGTGATGGTCGATGGCATTCCGATGTCGAACAACGCGAACCTGCAGTTTGAACGGTACACGGCGAGCAAGACCGGTTCGTCCAACCTCGGAGGCGGGGCTGATTTGCGCCTGATCCCTGCGGACAACGTCGCCACGATCGAAGTGGTGACCGGCATGCCGTCGGTGAGGTATGGCGACATGACATCCGGTCTGATCAACGTACAAACGAAGGTCGGTTCACAGCCACACCGGCTCAAGATCAAGAACAATCCTGACACGCGGGAAGCAAACCTCGGAGGCGGTTTCGAAATGGGCGAGTCCGGCTTGAGCTACAATATCAATGCCGCGCAGAGCGAGAGGGATATCCGCAAGGATGGTGACGAATACGTCCGCCTGACCGGTCAGCTGGTCCACAATATCTCTATGCTTGATGATGCCCTAACGCTGAACACCAAGATCCACGGCCAGAAGATTTTTGACGAAGAAGAACCGAAAGGTGACGTTCAGAAAATCCGGAACTACAACCGCGGCCATACGCTCGGCTTCGCCACATGGGGAAAGTATTCGTTTACTGCAGGGATCTCTGACCTGGATTTCAACACATATCTGACATACAGGAAAGAGGACAGCCACCGGTCCAAGATGGTGCAGTCGGATCTGCGCATTCTGCCGTCGGGAGACACCGTGTCCACGTACATGGGCCAGGTGGAAACGCGCGGGAATGAGTGGACACTCGGCGGGCGTCTCGAATGGAACAACGCATTCTTCACCGGAGACTTCATCCACAAGACGTTGGTCGGAACCGATCTGCAGTACAATGCGAACACCGGGGAAGGAGTGATTCTGGACACGCTGTTCAACTACTACGGGTCCTCCTCGGGAAGGATCCCGTACTCCTTCGACAGCATTCCCGGGCAGCTGCTGGCGAGCGTCTATGCCGAAGACAGGATTTCGGGCCGGCTGGGCGTGGACTTCACGTTGAGTTTCGGCGTGCGGTATGAAATGTACCGGCCGTTCGGCATTGACTTCGGTGGTCTCTTCGGAGAGGGCGATTTTGTCAAATCGCACCAAGGTTCATTTCTCAATCCTCGATTCAGTCTACTGCTTGCATTGTCCGATCAGAACCAGCTCCGTATCAGCGCGGGATACTCATCCAAATCTCCGCCCATGAGTGGCATCTTCCCCCCACCGGATGTTATTCGCTGGAGGAATCCGGTTGCCCAGACAGTCCAGTACTTCCGGCCCGATGCCTGGGTCCCGGACCTCCGGGGCTACCGGGAGAAGCAGGTCGAGCTGTCCTTCGACCAGAAACTTTTCGGAAGTGCCGGTGTGACGCTCACGGGGTATTACAGAGAACGGAATCAGGAACCGGAATCCCGATCGTTTCCCGTCTTTGCATCGGCGCTCTCCGGAGGGAAAACGATCGTCTACTATGTCGATTACTATTCCCTGTACAGGAACGACGGATGGACGCAGAGCAAGGGCGTGGAGTTCAGCGTCCGGACTGGCACCATACGACCGCTGAACATGGACTTTCGCATTGTGGGCGCGTACAGCTTCACGAAGGGCGGGAACACCATGGGGACCTACAGCGCCACTCCTAATGCCAGCATCGGCCAGTACCCGAACTATCAGGTGCCCGGGATGGGCGCGGACACGCTTATCGGGTGGTGGTACCCTTCGGGCGGGCGCTGGGCGGACAGATTCATTCTCAACTACTACCTCCGGTATACCGTGGCACCTCTTGGACTCTGGGTGACACTGCGGGCCGAACAGCTGGTCTGGGAACGCTATCAGTATGTCAACCGGGTGCCGGTGGATTACGCGCTCCTCACGCCGGCGGAAGCCGCACAGCGGGCCTTTGATGAGTCCGAACAAACCAGATACGTAAAGTGGTTGCTGAATGTCAACGTAAGCAAATCACTGTTTAAGGGGGCCGAGATCTCGTTCTATGTGAACAATTTCCTGGACGACCCCGCCATTACGCGCTACATGATGTCGGCGACGGAAGCCACCGAGACTACCCGCAATCCGCCGCTGTTCTACGGGATCGAATTCAGCATGATCGTTGATGAACTGTTCGGGAAGGGGGAGTGAGCGTATGCAACGTTGTGTGCCCGCATCAGCGGCCCTGCAACTCGCCGTATCCACCCAAAAGGAGCACCATACCTGTTCCGCCCATGAACAACGCCGGAGATCGTTCCTGGATGGGGTCGGAACGGCACGCGCCACGCTGCTGCTGATGGCAGGATGGTTCCTGCTGATGGCAGGATGCGCAGAAGAGCCGCCGGTTGCTGTGGACGGCAATGCATCACTCGTGATTGTCGCCATGTGGAACTCCACGGGCAACGATTCTCTGCCGACGTTCGAGCCTCTGGCCGGTGCCAAGGTTGTGCTCACGTCGGAATACGGCACGATGGTCAGGGCGACTGACTACGCGGGCGAGCTGCGGCTGGATCGCCTTCCGGCCGCGACGTACAGCATCTCCGTGCGTCGATCCCATCCGCTCGATCCGGGAATACAACTTGTCGGGTCCGTGATCGGATTGACGACACGATCGGGCGGGACGACGGCGGATACAATCTTTTCGCGAGCAGTCTCCAGCAGCGGGATTGCGATCAACGAGATCTACTCTGCCGGACCCCTGAACGATTCCTTCTTCTTCTTTGATCAATTCCTGGAACTGTACAACGCAAGTGACAGCACGCGATATCTGGATGGCATGCTGGTGATGCGTGTGTCGGGGAACAGTGAAGGCCTGGGCCCCGGTGCGGATGAAGGTGCGGACGGTGATATCGACGGGGTTACGTACATCTTCCAGTTTCCCGGGCTGCCCGGGGGAACGGAGCATGCCTTGAAGCCGGGCCAGTTCATGGTTCTGGCGGTGGACGCCGTGAACCATAAAGCGCAATGGGCAAGCAGCGTTGATCTTTCAAAAGCCGACTGGGAATTCTACAACCAATTCTCTCCTGACGACATCGACAACCCCAATGTGCCGAACCTGATCAATATCCGCTCGGACCGGACGGTGGATTTCCTGTACGGACTCACTGCCGATGTCATGGTGGTGGCAGACGGCCGGGATACGGTCTGGGTGGACGGGATTGACATTTCAACCGTTGTGGACGCAGTCGAATATCAGACCAATCCTCCGCCCACAAGCAAGAAGACGCTGGACGCGCGCGTCGACAGGGGATACGCACTGAGTCCGCCCCGGTACAGCGGGCAGTCGATCCAGCGTGTCGAACCCGGCAGCGATACGAATGATTCCACCATTGACTTTGAAATCATCCCCCGGGCGACGCCGGGATACCAGTAATCAGGAAGGGTACCGCATGGAGTACGCAGTCGAATGTAAGAACCTGACGCATTACTACGGCAAGCGGCTGGTGTTTGAGAACATGAACTTCGCCGTCAGGCGGGGAAGCATTTTCGGGCTGTTGGGAAAAAACGGGACCGGCAAGACGACCACCATCAATATCCTGAACGGCTTCCTCACTCCCGCCGGCGGTCAATGCCTGGTGTTCGGCGAGGATTCCCGGTCGCTCTCCCCCGCCACCAAAGCGCGGATGGGCTTCCTGATCGAAGGGCATGTGCAGTACGGCTTCATGACCATCAAACAGATCGAACGGTTCTATGCCGCTTTCTTCCCCAGGTGGAACCGCGAACCGTACTACGAACTGATGTCCAAGCTCCAGGTCACGGAGAGCCAGAAGATTGCCACCATGTCATGCGGACAGCGCTCGCAGGTCGCCCTCGGACTCATCCTCGCGCAGGATCCCGATCTCATGGTCCTGGATGACTACTCCATGGGTCTGGATGCAGGGTATCGAAGGCTGTTCATCGATTACCTTACGGAATATGCCCGCGCCGAAGGAAAAACTATTTTCATCACCTCACACATCATTCAGGATCTCGAAGGGCTGATCGATGACTGT
The DNA here is from genome assembly GCA_017860635.1 of Bacteroidota bacterium. Taxonomy (GTDB): domain Bacteria; phylum Bacteroidota; class Ignavibacteria; order UBA10030; family UBA6906; genus JAGDMK01. The sequence continues at coordinate 23,790 of JAGDMK010000008.1, read as the reverse complement.
GTGATCATCGACTACAAGAGCGTGCTGGTGACGATGCCCATCAGCCAATTCCAGAAGGAGTTCCGCCGCTACGCTTTCAGCGTCGCAACGCCTGGCCTGAAGTTGGAGAAGGACGACGTCATCCGGAATGTGGAGCTCATCAAGAATCACGCGACCGTCTACTCCTTCAAATCCCAGCAGGAAGTTGAACACTACCTGACGGGAAAAGGTGTCGCATATCAACATCTCCAGGAGTCACCGATGTCCCTGGAGGATGCCTTTATCGGAATCACGGGCAAGTATTGATGTTTCACCGGTGCCGGAGACAGGAGCACGCACAGACGTGCGCTGTGGTTTTCGAACGGACGGGCTCCGCGGGCCACGAACAGACAGGCTCCACGGGCTACAAACAGGCAGGTTCCGCGGGCTACACACAGGCGGGCTCCTCGGAATAAGGGATGAAGCCGGAGAAACGGTTGATCTCCGGCGGAAATGAACGCAAACTAAGAGAAGAGAACATATGCTGAAAGCAATTGCATTCAAAGAGTGGCTGAAAATGCGATGGACGTTCCTGGCAATGGTCGTGGTGTGCATCGGCATGACCGTGAACATCGCCCTGGACCTGAGTCATCTGATGACCATGGAACGGCCGATAAACGTCTGGTCGTATGTGATCCTGATGCAGTATCCGTTCTACAGCAGCCTGCGGTACATTCCGTTGCTTGTGGGTTGCGCGATTGCCGTTGCGCAATTCGTGCCCGAAGTGATCCAGAGCCGCCTGAAGCTGTCTCTCCATCTTCCCCTGGGAGAGAATCAGGTCCTTCTCTGGATGGTGGGATACGGAGGTTGCGTGGTAGCAGGCCTGCTTCTCCTTGAGATGCTTGCTATGATGGTGGTGGCTCTGGCATACTTTCCGAAAGAGGTGATGCAGAGCATGGTCCTGACGATGGCACCATGGTTTCTTGCCGGCCTGGGCGGTTACTTCCTTACAGCCACGATCGTCGTGGAGCCGCGATGGGTCCGCCGTGTGTTTCTCATTCTGCTCGCGTACGGATTCCTGGATGCGCTGGTACTGCGTGTGGCCATCACGGCCTATACGCCATCGCTTCTGTGGTTCGTGCTGCTCACGGTACTGACCACCATAGGCGTTGTGCTTTCCGGCCACAGGTTCAGAAAGGGGGTCCGATGAAGACCGTACGGCTTGCCCGCATCGCCCTCACGGTTCTCCTGACCCTTGTTCTGTCCTGGGTCTTGCCCCATTATTTCTGGAAGGCCTTCGACATCAGTATCCGGCCGCCGCGCGTGTCCTATAGCCCTGTGCAGAATTCATTCCTGCTTCTCCGTCCGGAGGCGAAATCTGTCCGGTATGTCGATCCGGCAGGGAAGGAATACACGCGGGAAGAATATGAACGATTGCTCCCCCTGACAAACTACCGCCAGCTTGCGGCCTCCGGCCAGATGCCGGACTCGCTGCGCGGTGCAAAGCTGGACCTGAAAACCGTGCAGCTCAACAATCTGTTCCTGCGTGTCATGCCCGCCGACATCGGGCTTCCGCAGATCCCGTTGTATCCGTTGGTTGAGTCTCAATCAGGGCGCGTTCGGCTGGAGATGCCGAACGATTTCTTCCGGATCGGCCGGCGCATGGAGTTCATGGATGCGGCCACGAATGCGGTTCAGGAGAGCAAGTCGCAGGAGTTCACCGACACGCTCCTCGCCCGCGGTTTTGCATTTCCAGCAAGACAGATCGCCGGCAACCCGACGACGCGCAAACCGTTTGACGAAGGATACTTTGTTGTGGATGCGAACGATGCCGTCTTCCACATCAAGATGGTGCGCGGTAAACCATTCTGCGTCAACACGGGCATTCCCGCTGGTCTGCGCGTCCGGCATATGTTCATCATGGAGATGGGCTTGAAAGAGTTCTATGGGATGATGATTGCCGCGGATAATTCGGTCTCATTGATTTCGTACGATTCGTACCGCCTCATCCGGCTTCCGTTGTCCCGCTATGATGCCGCCACCTGTGCGCTCTTCTTTGGCGGCGATCTGTTCTATCGCACCATCACGGTGCAATCAGAGGGATGGCTGGAAACAGTCGTGACCGACCGTGCGTATGCGGTTGTGGACACATACCAGGAGTCGTGGCCGACACGGGATGAGAGCACGGCGGGGGCCTGGGCAGCCAGCCTCTTTCCTTTTACTTTCCATCTCGAGGACGAAGATTCCGCACTCGTCGATTTTTATGGGCAATGTGGAAAGTGGACTGCCCTGTGGGGCATGCTTCTGTTCCTGGTGCTCCTTCTTATCAGTCTCCGGCTCCGTCGGAAGCACGTGCGGGACCATCTGTTCGATCTCGTTCTTGTTGCAGGGACGGGAATCTTCGGGCTACTTGCTGTGCACATGATACCATCGCCAGAAGAGTAGACAATGAAACGTTGCGCTGTTCTTGTCCTGGGCATGGTGATCAGTACCCTGGTTGTCCATGGGCAGAGCCTCCGGGTGACTTCGCTTGGGTCCATGCGCTATGCCGTCGAGGATCCGCAATCATCCTTATCGCTCTACACATTTGGCGGGAACCCGGCATGGCTGATCAACCATGAGCGTCAGGGGTGGTTGACGTTCACACCGCAGGCAAACGCGCTGTGGGGGGAGTACAGACGGCTGTTCGACCCGGGACGGGTCATGACATACGGCGCCGGTTTCGAAGGCGTCAAACCACTCGATGACCGGGGAACCTTCCGCGGATACAGCTCGTACATTGTCGAGGAACGCAGCGATGTCTACCGCTCCATTAAGCGAACTCCGTACGGGGGAGAAGCGTACTTCCTGGCCGACTCGACGACTGGTTCGTTTACGTACAAAGGTCCGACGATAGCATTTTCCTATGCCTACGAGCTCTTTTCCGGTCTCTTCGCCGGAGCTACTCTGGGATACACCGTGCAGGACGGTCTCAAGGACTTCTACACGATGCCCAAAAGCCTCTTTCGCCGTGTGGATGGGGTCGTCGGCGTCGCATACGCTGTTGACAGTGCTCTTGCGATCGGCTTGACGTTCCGTCCCGTGGACGAACAGGAGCGCCTGGAGGCAAAGAGCGATGATTTGCTCGACGTCGAGCTGTTCAACTTCCGAGGTGAAACCTACGCGAAACGTCGCTCATCGAGCTCTATTCAGCACAGCGTCCGGTTGACAGGGGAGGAGTATGGAGGCCAGCTTCACTGGGCACTGGCAGACGGTATGCAACTCGCCGTGGGAGTGAGCGCCGGTATCACGCGCACGCGTGACGAAATCAGCACCGCGTACGAAGAGGATTTTGAGGATGGTTTTGCCCAACGCACCTGGTACTCCGGGGAGACGCGCCTGCGTTGGGCGATGACAGAGGACGCGACCGTGGGATGCGGTGTCGCGTATCATCATCAGCGGGAATGGTCGCGTTATACGGCTCTGGATCTCCTTTTGTGGGATTCGAAGGGATCTGAGACCACGCTGGGTGCAGGCGGCTCCCACCGTCTCTCAGAGGATGGCGCCACGGTCGCCTGTGAGCTGGACTATGCATTTGTACATGCGGATTCGTCGAAGTATATTGATTCACGGTACGCGCAGATCCGGACGTCGGAATACCGGCTCCGGGTCGGGATGGAGTATCCACTCACCGAGAGTGTCATGCTGAGGGGAAGCTATGGGTACGGCGGAATGGGGCTGGATGTCCGGACGGGAGGAAGCAGTGTGCACGGCCATACGGCGATTCTGAGTGTTGCTCTCCCGCTGGGTGGAGCCATCTACCTCGAGTGGCTCGTGCGGTACTCGCATCGTGACATTGAGTCGGGGGCGGCAAGGAATGATTTCGGGGCAGTTGCTCTGATTCGCATAGCAGATCTCTAACCGTTCACCAAAATCAGGAGGATGCATCATGAATAGATTTTTCTCCCTTTTCTGTGCCGTTGCCACAGCACTGATATTGGGGTCTTTCCATGTTGACGCACAGTCATGGCGCGTCGGGTTGTCTGCGACATACCCCTCGATCAGCTTCAATGATGCGTATTTCGTGAATGCCACAACGGGGTGGATCGTCGGCTCCAAGGGCCTGGTCATGAAGACCACCGATGCCGGACAGACATGGACCGGAACGCCCATTGATACGCTGGGCACAGTACAGTCGGTCTATTTCCGCTCGGCGACGGAGGGCTACATTGGCAGTTCATCGCGGAAACTGTACAAAACGACCGATGGCGGGGCGAACTGGTCACGCATCCTGCTGACTGCTGTCCCCGATACCGGCGCAGAGGTGCGAGCAGTGTACTTTGCCGATGCGAGCAAGGGATGGATCATGGCGAGTCTCTCATCGACCAACGGACGCATACTCCGGACCACTGATGGTGGGGCAACGTGGAACGCCGATCTCGTCGATGCTGCAAACAACCTGAACGATATGCATTTCGCGGCTCCGGACAAGGGTGTCGCGGTTGGGAAGAACACAGGGACGCTCTATTATACAAAGAACGGCACAACCTGGACAGCGGCTCCTGCTCCAGTGCTGTCGGGGGCAACATACACGCTCAGCCGTTTGAACGGCGTCTTCATGGTGGACTCTCTCCTCGCGTATGCGGTAGGATGGGGATCGTTCGTCGGTCCGCAACCCAGTATTCATCTCAGAACCACAAATGGTGGTGAGACCTGGACCCAGATGGTACAAACAGGATCGGACAGGACGTTCGACAATTTATATGGGGTCTGGTTCAAGGACGCAGCGAACGGTATTGCGGTTGGGGGTGCGACCCGAGGCAGTGTGGCCGCACGGACTGCCGACAGCGGAAAGACCTGGGTCCCGGTCAACCTTCCCTGTGGGGCGACGCTCAGCAGGCTTGCCGGGAGCGGCGACATACTCGCGGTTGGCGGGGCGGATGGTGTGATCTTCCGGACTTCCGACTTTGGAACCACGTGGGATTTGAAGACCCCCATGCCCGGCGCAACACTGTACGGGCTTCAATTTGTTTCAAGCACAGTGGGTTTTGGAGGCGGCTTCGACGGGTTGTTCGTGAAGACAACGGACGGCGGGAAGAGTTGGAAAGCCTCGTTCGCATACACAAACCGGCTGTCACTGAATATCAACGATGTCTTCTTTGTCAACGCCACAACAGGATATGCGGCGTGCAGCTACCGGGCCGTTCTCAAAACAACAGACGCCGGTACGAGCTGGACGCTTTCCCTGCCGGACACGACATCGGCGACCGTGTATTCCTACGCCGTGCACTTCGTCGACCAGAATCTCGGCTTTGTGGCTGGGGCACAGAGTTCGAGCAGCGGTGTGATTCACAAGACGACGGACGGCGGGGTGACATGGACCAGCAAAGCTGCTCTCATTAACAAACCTTTCCGCGGCATCGCGTTCGGAAGCTCTACGCACGGCACGGCTGTCGGCGGAAGCCTGCTCGCGGTGTATACCACGGACGGCGGTGTAACCTGGACCCCTTCGACGTTCAGCGGAGTCCCGACAACGAAGGCGACCGCGAATCTGCGCAAAGTCGCGTTCCTGAGTCCGACGATCGCAGTAGCAGTAGGCGATTCCACGATTCTCAAATCGACCGATGCCGGTGCTAACTGGGGCTATGTCGCCAGCCCCGCAACGGTGACCCTGAACGGACTGGCCTTCCAGAATGCCACCACAGGCTACGCCGTTGGATCGAAGCAGGCGCTGAAATCAACAGATGGTGGTGCCACCTGGGTACCGGTAACGGATGTGACGCTCCACGACGGCGCACTCAATGCCGTGGCAGTCGATGCCTTGGGTAATCCCTGGGTAAGCGGTGTAAGCGGGACACTGACAACGACAGCCCCGGCATCGGCGGTGGACGATGATCGTGCAGTCCCCGATCGCTTTGCGCTGGACCAGAACTACCCCAATCCGTTCAACCCGACCACGAATATCAGCTTCAGTCTCCCGCGTGCGGCATCGGTGGAATTGGCTGTCTACAATCTGCTGGGCCAGAGGGTTGCGACGCTCATCGGCGGAAAGGAGTATGCTGCCGGGCAGCATAGTATTGATTTCGACGGACGCGATCTTGCCAGCGGAGTGTACCTCTACAAGCTCACTGCCGGCGACTTCACGCAGTCGAGGAAGATGATGCTTTTGAAGTAAGTCTTCGCAGGTTTTCCGGCGTGGCGGCACGCGCACATGCAGGTGCCGCTGCGCTCCGGAGACCGATGCGCGTGGGATGGAGAAAGAAGTGCTCATGTCTGTGAAAGGGACATGAGGTCGTGGCAAAGTAGCGATGGTGCTCTTCACAATGGTACATCGGAGGACGGAGGGCCCGGCCCGGTTGCGGGCTGTGCCCTCCAACTCCGCATTCCGGCCGGTTCATCCTGCCTTTTGTTCTCTTGGAGTCTAGTGTATGATGAAGCTCTCAGCTCTCAGTGCAGTACTCTGTCTTGCCCTCGCTGTCCAGGCCGGCACGCCGGCATCGTACATCGAAGGGACGGTCTACCGTCATCATTTTGAGAACGGCCTGACTGTGCTCACGATGGAGCGGCACGTCGCGCCGCTGATCTATCACCAGCTCACCTACCGTGTTGGCTCGCGCAACGAACGTCTGGGTATCACAGGCATCTCCCACGTGGTCGAACACATGATGTTCAAAGGCACCCCGAAGTACGGCAAAGGGGAAGCGTCCAAGACGATCACGAACAACGCCGGCGTGTTTAACGCATTCACCGCGAACGACATGACCAGCTACTTCGAATACATGCCGGTGAACAAGATTGCCCTGGCCATGGAAATCGAATCGGACAGGATGCAGAACTGCATGTTCGATCCCAAGGAATTCACGTCCGAGATCGAAGTGATCAAGCAGGAGCGGCGGATGCGGTCCGAGAGCTCGCCGCAGGGCATCATGCACGAAACGATGAATGCCGTGGCCTATCAGAGCCATCCCAACCGGGATCCCATCATCGGGTGGCCGGCCGATCTTGATCGGATGACCCGGGAGGATGCATTCACCTACTACCGCACATACTACACGCCGAACAATGCGTTCCTTGTGCTGGTGGGCGACTTCGCCACGGATTCGATTCTCGCCATGGTCCGGCGGTATTATGGAAAGATCCCGCGCGGACCAGCGGTGCCGGATGTCTGGGGCGTCGATCAACCGCAGCGTGCGAGGAAGACATTCACGATCACGCACAACGATGTCTCCACCCCCTCGTTTCGCATGGCATTTCACGTACCCACCTACGCCGACACGGATGCAGCCACGCTCCGGCTGGCCGGCATGATCCTGTGCGAACGGAGCCGCGACGCGCGCCTGCACAAGCGCCTGATTGAAAAGGGGAAGCTTGCTACAGGTGCCGCCGGAGGTATGGGCATGACGAAGGATCCGGGGCTGTTTTCCATCAGTGTTAGCGTGGTGCCCGACAGCAGCGTGGAGCGTGCGGAAGCGATGGTCTGGGAGGAGATCGAGCGGATGCAGCGTGAACCCGTCCCGGAGCGGGAACTGCAGAAGGCGAAAAACCGCTACCGTTTCACGCAGGTCACGGAGTACGTCAAGAACCCCGACATTGGATCCCGCATCAGCAGGTATGAAGCCTTCTTCGGCTGGGATTTCTTTCCTGAGTTCGACCGGCGCGTCAAGGCGGTGACGACCGGACAGATACAGGCGGCAATGCAGAAATATCTGCAGCGTCACCAGGTGACTGTGGGATATCTGCAGCCCAAGGAAGGCAAGAAGAAAGCCGCCCGGCAGCCTGCCGGGGAAGATGAGACGAAACCGGAAGAGCCACAACCGGAGTCCGGATGGAATGAGGTGTGGAATTTCCTCAATCCTCCTCCGCCGATGGTGCTGGGCGTCCCGGAAGACCGCAAAGTCACCGGGAGGAAGGAAGGGCAGTCGGCAGTCGGTACGGAGATCAATACTGGCCAAAGCCTGAGCATCACTACGCCCGGTGGATCGCAAAATCAGAAAGCACAAGGGGCCGGACGTGCCAGGCCCGCCGATCCGCCGACCAGCCAGCATGACACCCGCATTGAGTCCGCGAAAACCACCGACCCTCTGCCAGTTCGAAAAGCCGGCGACATCTTGAGGCCGAAACCGATTGCTCCGCAGGTCCACAGGATGTCGCTGGACAACGGCATTTCGCTCTACGTCATCGAGAACCATCTTGCTCCCGCGGTGTTCATCGGCGGCTTCTTCGAGACGGGGAACATGCCGGAAGCCAACCTGGGCGGAAAGCCCGGCATCGCCAGCCTCCTTGCGGACGTGATGAACCGCGGCACGGAGGCACAGGAGTATGAAGTGCTCTCAGAGCGGATGGCATTCTTGCCGTTCACGTTCGGCGTGAGCGGATCTGCACGCAGCTTCTCCTTCCAGGGGTACTCCCTGGTTGAGGACGCTCAGGAGATGATGCAGGTTGGTTTCGAGATGCTGACGCGGCCGGGTCTTCGCGACAAGGACATCGAAAGTCTCCGGCGCCGGCACATCATCTCGGCGCGCGACCGGTTCAACAAGACCGGCATGATTGCGTTCTACCATATGTTCAACCGGATCTTCAGAGAGCATCCATACTCACAAACCAACAGCACCGAAGCCTCGCTCCGCAGCATCACGCGCGATGACCTTGAACAGCTCCACAAGCGGTATTTCCGCCCTGATAGAGTCACGCTGGTGGTCATGGGAGACATGACCCCGGACGCCATGCGGGTGCTTGTCAACAAGCAGTTCGGATCGTGGAAGACTGAAGGCGCTCCTCCTCCGGTCAATGTTGTGCCTCCCGTGCTTCCGTTGACAGGCAGGGAATTGACCGCATTTCCCGAGAAAGACTACACCGAATGCACGATCAATATCGGGTTCTCCCCGCGCAATGACGTGAGCGCAGATGAGCAAGAAGCGATCGGTGTGCTGAACACTATTCTTGCGGCCAGCGCCCTGACGTCACGCATCGGCGTTGAGCTGCGCGATAAGCAGGGACTGATTTACGGCATCAAGAGCGAAGTCTGGTCCCCCTCCGGCACGATCGGATACTGGAAGATGAACACGAAAACCGGTCCGCAAAACGTGGAACGGGTGATCACAGGCATCTTTAAGGAGATCCGGAAGCTCTTCGCGGAAGGGCTGAAGCCGGAAGAAATCGAGGCGTCACGGAATCGGCACCTGGGACTCCTCCCGATGATCATCGAGACTCCTGACGATGTCGCGACGCAGGTGTTCACCATGCTCCGCGAGAAACAACCGCTGGATCACTTCGACAAAAAGGCGGAGCGGCTCCTCGCGATCTCCGCCGATGAGCTGATGCGGATTGCCGACAAGTACCTGACGCCAGAGAATTTCGTGATCGTGGTCGACGGTCCCGTCGAGCAGTCCACACTCGACCGGATCAAGGACACACTGTAGAAAGCGGGAGCACAAGCGATACTCTGCAGACGATGCGGGGTCTACTACAACAAGAGGGATGGGAATGAGCACCAAATGGCGTTACCGCAACCCAATCAGGATCGGATTCCAGCTATTGATTCTCGCATTGCTGGGCTACGTGGCGATACGGCCGCTCTTCGGCGGCGGCTATGTCGCCGACTTTGAGAAATACTGCCCATTCGGCGGACTCTCATCCATCGCGAGCAAACTCAACATCGACACGATGTCGTGCACCATGAATGAAGTGCAGGTGCTGCTCGGTGTCGGGTTGCTTGTGGGCGTCATCGTAATCGGAAAACTGTTCTGCAGCTACCTCTGCCCTATCGGTTCCATCACTGAATGGCTCGGACTGCTCGGACAGAAGTGGAAGATCCGCCGTGAGATGCCTGCAAAAGTGGACCGGCCGCTGCGGCTTCTCAAGTACGTGCTCCTGTTTCTCACCATCTACTTCACGATGACCACCAGCGAGCTCTTCTGCAAGGAGTATGACCCGTACTTTGCAGTCGCGAACCTCTTCCAGAACTCGGATATCGTGCTTCTGTATGCGATTGCTGCAACGGTTCTGGCTGTGGCGGGTGCCATCGTGTTCCGCCTCTTCTGGTGCAAGTACCTCTGTCCGCTGGGGGCACTGAGCAACATCTTCCTCAACGTGATTCCGGCCGCTGTGCTGATCGTCCTGTACGTGGTGGTGAATCTCCTCGGTGCGGGAATCGAACTGGTATGGCTCCTGGCCGGGCTCGTCATCATCGGAGCGTTCACCGAGGTGGTCAAGCTCAGGAGCTATGCTCTCCCGATCCCGAAGATCACACGGCTGGCAGGGGAGTGCACGGATTGCGGGATCTGTGACCAGAAATGCCCTCAGGGCATTCAGGTCTCGCGGTATGAGACCGTCACACACACCGACTGCAACCTCTGCATGGATTGCGTGTATGCATGTCCGTTGAAGAATGCCCTGACTATCTCCAAAAAGAAGAAGGCCAACATCAAGTATCTGGCACCTGTGGCGACTGTGGTGCTCGTGGCGTTGAGCCTGGGAGCATCCAGGTATTTCGAACTCACCACCATCCAGGAGAGGTGGGGAGGGTTCGACAGCCTGTCCGCCGTGCGTACATTCCAGATGTCGGGCCTGAAGAATGTGAAGTGTTATGGAAGCGCGATGTCGGTGAAACAGAAACTCGCCACTGTCCACGGCATTTACGGACTCGATGCGTGGGCGAGTTCCCATACCGTGCGCGTCTACTACAACCCTTCCGAGATCAACGAAGCAGGAGTTCGCTCTGCGCTCTTCACTCCGACGAAAATGAAAGTCAGGGAGATGAAGCAACCACTGGATTCACTGGCAGTCATGGAGGTAGGGATCAACAAGTTGTTTGACTTGATCGACTTCAACAACCTGGTCTATGCATTGCGGCAGGATCCCGCCGTGTACGGCTTTGAGACGCGGTACGGCGAGCCTGTCATGACCACGATCTTTTACGATCCGGCGAAGACCGGCAGGGCGGCGATCCGGGAGAGGATCGAGGCTGACGAGATCACGGTGAAGAAGCCGACGGGCGAGGAAAAACTGAGTCTGCAATTCTCCTGCGAAGACGAAGGTGTGGATCAGGGTTTTCTGGATCTTGCCTCATACAAACGCAGGATTTTCCGCCCGTATGACCGGGAGTTCAATGGGTACGAACAGTACAGGCCGGCGCAGCTGAACGTATGGGTCTTCAGCATGCCGGAAGCCGATGCCGCTCCACTCAGACGGTATCTCGGGTCCCTGTCCAGCCACCTGTCGGCTGACAGCGGTGTCGTCCGGTTGTCGACACGGTACCTTGATGGTCCTTCGGGACTGGTCTTCTTTGATCCGCTGAAGACCGACGCGCAGAAAATCAGTGCTGCGTTGACGAATCCCGTGATGACGGTCTTCCGGACGGAAACCAAAACCGAGTCATTCGACAACCCGTTTCATCTGCCTGCAGAAGGGCAAATCATGCGCGGTGATGAGGTTGAACAGGAGGGAGGGGATCCGGAAGAGCAGGAGTAGACACAAGGGCCGGTCTGCGCCCGCAGACTAATCCCCGTAGGAGCCGACAGGGAGTCCAGGATTCCGGGCATTCCAGATGCCTGGCTGCCGGGTGGGACCCTGAATCATCCGGAGGCACATCGAATGGCACCGGAGTGGAGGAAACAACACACTTCTGCTCCGGTGTTTCTATGAAGATGCAATGCTACCCTGGAGAGAGAAAGGAAGAGACAGTCTCGTGTTCTTCAGCACCCGCGGACGCGTTTCCGGGGGCCCGGAACCTCGGGGGCGATTTCGATAACCCGGTTTTCGCTGTCCACGAAGACGACCGTGGGCCGGAAGTCCGGCACCTGCGATTCCGGCACATCGGCAAAGGCGGCGATAATAATGATGTCTCCGGGTCCGGCGAGGTGGGCCGCAGCGCCGTTCACGCAGATTTCACCGGACCCGCCCTCACCCTCGATGGCGTAGGTCTCGAAGCGTGTCCCGCGGGTCACGTTCCAGCAGTGGACCGCTTCATACTCCGCGATGCCGGAGTGCAGAAGAAGGTCGTGGGGGATGGTGAGGCTTCCTTCATAGTGAAGGTTCGCCTCGGTGATCGTGGCACGGTGGATTTTTGCCCGCAACATGCGGCGCTGTGGTTCCTGGGCTGCCACGCTATTTGCTCCCGAAGAGAGAGAAGAGCTTCCTCATGCGGACTTTCTCCATCGACAGGATCGTTTCAAACTCCTGTGCATCGAACCAGAGCCCGCCGCATTCCGAGCACTTATCCAGCTTCACCCCCTTGTAATCGATCTCGATCAGGCCCATTCCGCACTTCGGACAGTGCATGTGATGAAGCTTCCGGAGCTCCCTGCGCTCCTGTTCCTTGAGCTTCCGTGTATTCTCTTCCTGGAGTTTCTTTCGCTTCTCGAACTCCTGCCGTGCGAAGAATTCTTCCTCTTTTTCGCTGGGGGTGACAGGCATGGGGGTATTCCTGAACCGGGGAGTTTTTAGTTGGCCATGGCGCGGAGGATAAACCGCGGGACCGCCGCATAGAACAGCTCGCCGCCGGGGCGCCGCATCAGATATGTTCCCTCCATTGTCCCGTCGAAGGTGTCAAGAACGCAGTAGCTGCTGTACTCATGGGCTCTGCCGGGATGGATAATGGGTTGCTGTCCCACGACGCCCTCTCCCTCGACCTCGCGCAGCACATCCGCCGCATTCCGTATGAACCAGTGCCGCCGCAGAAGCTGCACGGCATGGAGTCCGTGGTTCTCAATTCGGATGAAGTACGCAAAAACGAATTTCTTCCCGATGACCTCAGACTGGCCGTCCAGATAGACCGGACGGACGGTGATGGTGATGTTTTCGGTAGTGGCTTCGTACGGCTGCATGGAGAACATGTGCTGCATACGGGTGTCCGTTGGTTGTCAGAGACGGATATCGAAAACCGGAGGCGGAACGCTTGCCACGGTTTGCGCACAACGATCGTACGTTACTGTCCTCCGATGCTGGGCAGTCCCGAGCAGGTGATGAGCACCGTTTTGTGGCTCATCGACGATGGTCACTGTGAAGACCTTCATCACCGCAGAAGCGGCGACGGAGGAATGGTGGTGCCATGTATGGCCCGGCGCGGATACCTGGTGCATCGGATTGCTTCCTGAAACGGCTGTCTGGCGTGCAGAGGGGGTCGAAGTCTGAGAAAAAGATACAATTCCGGTCGACGAAATACAACTGGTGAGCTCTCGAAACGTCATTTCTGTGCGCCAGCGCACATTCGCAGATACAGACATCAGTCATGCCCACGCTGCGGCCGGGAGCAGGAAATCGCTCCGCTGCCTACAGCGCGCGGGCCGGTCGTTCTCCGCGATTCACTGCTCTGCCGCAGGACATCCGCCTGCTTGCGTCAGTGTTTCTCCTTAAACACCTGATTGCGAAGCATTGATGTCATGTCGTACGGAGGCGGATCGCCACCGAGATATCGGTGAAACCAGTCCAGATGAGCGTTGTAGTAAAACGGCATGGAGGTCACATTTGCCGGCCAGTGACCATCGTTCTTGAAAACGATCAGTCGCGATGGGACCCTCCGCCGCTGCAAATCGGTGAAGAATTCGAGGCTTTGCGTATAGGGAACTCTGTAGTCCCGTTCGCCGGTGATGACCAGGCAGGGGGTCTGGAATTCCGTCACGAAACGGTTCGGCGACCATTTTGTGTAAAGGTCTGATTCCCAGGGCGCCCCGCCAAGGTCATACTCGGGAAACCAGAGCTCCTCCGTCGCCCCGTGCATCGCCTTCAGATTGTAGACGCCCATCATCGCCGCAAGTGCCTTGAAGCGAGTGGTGTGTCCCTCCAGCCACATCATCATGTAGCCTCCATATGACCACCCCATGGCGCCCATCCGTCCGGCGTCCACAAACGGAAGCCGGGCCAGCGAATCGGCGACCGCCATGACGTCCTCGTACACCTTTCCTCCCCAATCCCGCGAGATTGCAGCTGTAAATTCCTGGCCGTATCCGGTTGAACCGTGCGGGTTCGGGAATGCCACAATGTATCCTGAACCGGGGTAGACCTGCCAGTCTCCCCGGAATGCGTCGACCCACTGCATTTGCGGCCCGCCATGGACATTGAGTATCAGGGGATACCTCTTGCGAGGGTCGAAATCGTGCGGCTTGACGATGAATGTGTGGATCCGCTTGCCTGTTGGTGAGGGGATCCAGAGTTCTTCAGCGGGACGAATGTCCACTTCCTGTTCGACGGTACTGTTGAATGTCGTCATCCGGCGTAGATTCTTGCCCGCATGATCACAGGACCAGAGCTCCTGGGGCTCTCCGACGGATCGCCGGACCAGCACGATCCCCGAGCCATCGGGAACTGGTGCGAATGCATCGATAGTCTTGAGATCCACAACCTCGGAAATTGTCCCGCTTCGAAGATCATACCGGTACAGGGGAACATGCCCCTGCACATCCGCCGTAAAGTAGATGGTCCGGCTGTCAGAGCTCCATTGCAGGTCATTCACCCAGTAGTCGAATGAGTCCAGGAGGACCGTCGTCTTACCTGTCGTGCGGTCGTAGAGTGCGGGGCGAAAACGATCTGCCTCATAGCGGGGGATAGTCTGCGTACGGAAGGCAATGTAACGTCCGTCGGGGGAGTACGCTGGATCACCGTCGTACGCTGCATTCGCCGCGGTGATCGCATGCGGGACACCGTCATTCACGTCAACGATCCAGAGATCTTTGTTGGTGTTCTCGGCCTCGTGAGGGTCGTGGCTCGATACATAGCATAGTTCCCGGCCGTCGGGGGAGATGGTGAACCCGGTTCCGCCCAGTGCAAATGAAGGCGAATCAAACTCTCCCGGCGTCAGGTCTTTGTACTGTCTCGTCTCAAGGTCGTACGCCAGGATGTGCGTGCGCTTCCCTTCCCTCCATGTTGTCCAGTGCCTGTAGAGGAGCTGGTCAGCCATATAGGCTTTCAGCGGACCCGCTTCTGTCCGCGATGCGATTGTATGGTTGCAGCTGTCATCGGCTCCACACTCAGGATACACATCGCTCGTGAAAAGGATGCGCTTTCTGTCGGGGGACCAGATTGCGTCCCCCACGCCGGCCGAGAAGGTCGTGAGCTGCCGGGGTTCTCCGCCGCTCACGGGGAGGACCCATGCCTGCTGATCATCTTTCCGGGTGGAGAGGAAGAGGAGAGAGGATCCGTCCGGCGACCATCTGGGATGTGTATCGGCTGCCGGGTTGTTTGTCATGCGCCGCAGATTGGAGCCGTCTTTATTGATGAGATAGATCTCGCTGTTGGTCGACCCTTTTTCGAGGTTACTTTCCCGTACGACGAATGCAATCTGCCTTCCGTCAGGCGATACCTGCGGGTCCTCCACAGATCGCAGCCGGTAGAGGTCTGCTATGGTGAAAGCCCGCTTTTGGGATACGGCCGGAAGAGCCGCGGTGATGAACAGCAGTGCAACGAGAATTGTGTGCCGCATATCTGACTCCGTGAGAGTGTGACCGTCTGTAATCGGATGTGGAAACGCGGTGAACAGCCAGGTTGCAGAACATACAGAAGAGGGGGAACAATTGCAACGCAGCTCGCCGACTGGATTCTTGAATCTGAGGGAATTCCTCTCGATATTTGTTGGAAATGGAACCCATTCCGGCATCTCCCCCCTCTCCCCGCGCAATTGTCAATTGTGCTGCGTTCAAAAGAAATCTTGCAGCAGTCCGCGCGTACGTCGGTCCGGACGTTCGCATCATGGCGGTAATCAAAGCCAACGGTTACGGGCACGGGATGCTCCACCTGGCGAAGGAAGCTGACGCTGTGGGCATCCGTGATTTCGGTGTGGCCCGCGTACAGGAGGGGATCGAGCTTCGCGAAGCAGGATTCCTTCAGAGGATACTGGTCTTCGAGGCAGCTCAGCAGTCGGACATGCGGCGGGCTTTGGAAGCCGGGTTGGCCCTGACGGTTGCGACTCCGTCAATGCTGGAGCAGGTCGAGACTGCGGCCCGCTCCGCCGAGACGAGGGCCACACTGCATGTCAAGATGGATACCGGCATGGGGCGTCTGGGATTGTCTCCCGATCATGGTATGGCTCTCGCGATGGCTGTTGCACGATCCCGCTGGGCGACGCTGGAGGGGATCTACAGTCATTTTGCGACGAGTGAGGATCCGGACCCTGCATTTGCGCAGGATCAGCTGCAGAGATTTCTCGCAGCCCTGGAACACCTGCAGCGCGACGGGATCACTGTGCCGCTCAGGCATATGGCTAACAGTGGTGCAATTATCGGCATGCCAGATGCCTATCTGGATATGGTCCGTCCCGGCATCATGCTGTACGGATATCCTCCCCGGCAGGGGATGGACGAACGGCACGCGGTGGAACCGGTGCTCTCGCTGGTATCGCGGGTGGCCTTCCTGAAAACAGTTGAAGCTGGCGTTTCGATTTCGTACGGCAGACGCTATTTCACCACACAGCGTACGACAATCGCCACGGTGCCGCTGGGGTATGGTGACGGATACTCCCGGCTATTGACGGGCAAGGCGCACGCCCTTTTGCGTGGGCGGAGATACCCGGTGGTAGGCACGATCTGCATGGATCAGCTGATGATCGATCTTGGCACTGATGCCCCGGTTTCCGTGGGGGATGACGTGGTGCTTATCGGGCGCAGCGGCAGCGAACAAATTACGGCCTGGGATGTGGCTGCACAGATAGGTTCCATACCCTATGAGACGACATGCACCCTCACCCCCCGAGTTCCGCGCGAGTACGAGAGTTGCACGTGAGCGAATGAAGTCGTACCTTTCTTAAACCGGGTCCGGTTTCCCGGCGAACGAAAATGTGAAAAGGAGAAATTGCTATGCGAGTGTTCTGGATAGGATTGGTGGTGGCAGGATTGGTCATTGCGTCGCAGACACCTCTCGCGGCTCAGTCGACGGGCAGTACAGAGAAGAAACTTGAGTCCAAGGCGAAGCAGCAGTTGACCAGCCAGGTGGCTGCGGATACCTATGCATGCCCGATGCATCCGGATGTGGTTGCAGCCAAGGGCGGGAAATGCCCGAAATGCGGCATGGCACTCGAGAAGAAGATGCAGAAGCCTTCCACGGTAAAGAAGGAACCCCGGGCTCACAAAGAGGACGCGCACAAAGAGAAGAGTGGTGGGTGTCAGGAGAAGTGCGGTGGCTGCGAGGAACCCTGTGAGGAGCGGTAGGATCCCTTTTCAACACGGCGAAGGTGCATGGTCATGACAATACTCGTTGTGGACGATGAACCGGAATACAGACTCGTCCTGAAAAACGTGCTGATGACCGAAGGGTTTCAAGTCATCCTCGCTGAGAACGGTGAGGATGCATACAAAAAGCTTACCGAGAACACTGTGGATCTCGTCATTTCCGACATCTACATGCCGGTCCTGGATGGCATTCGTTTTCATCGGATGGTACGCGCCAATTCGCAGTATGCCCAGTTGCCGTTCCTGTTCGTCTCCGCGTATGACGATCAACATACGCTTGAGGCGGTGAAGGATGCGCGGTATGAGGGATTCCTTCGCAAGGCGCGTCCAGTTGCCGAGATGAAGGAATGGATCCACTATCTGATGTCACCGGAAGACAAGCGCCCCAAACTGCCTCCCGGCGGGGCGCGTTCCCGCCTCAACCAGCAACTCCGCGGCGGAACCCGCTGAGCTTGCGATTGCTGTTCTCGCCACACACACAAACACAGACAGTGATCGGAAATGCCTGACACAATTCGTACGCCCGCGACTCTCGTCACGGGAGCAAACGGAGAAATGGGCCACGGCCTGATCGAGAGGCTGGCGGAGGCAGGGGGCCACCATATCATTGCCATGGATGTGCGCCCCATTGACGACGCATTGAAAGCGCTCTGCGGCACGACGCTGGTTGGTGACATCCTTGACTCCCGGCTACTGGAACGACTCGCCAGTGAATATCAGATACGCGCGATCTACCACCTTGCAGCATTGCTCTCCACACGTGCCGAGTTCACACCCGAGGCCGCACACCGCGTGAACGTGGAGGGGACGATGTCCCTCCTCAAACTTGCCATCGAACAATCACGCTGGCAGGGAGCCCCCGTCCAGTTCCTCTTCCCCAGCTCCATAGCGGTCTATGGGTTCCCCTCCGTGGAAGCTAAACGGCGCGCTGGCAAGGTGCGCGAACACGAATGGACACAGCCGGTCACAATGTATGGCTGCAACAAACTCTACTGTGAACATCTCGGCAGGTACTACACTCGTCATTACCGGCAGCTCGCTGCAGATGCGGAGAAGGCGGCTGTCGATTTCCGCTCGATCCGGTTTCCCGGATTGATCAGTGCCGTGACTGTCCCAAGCGGGGGGACAAGCGACTACGCTCCGGAGATGCTGCATGCGGCCGCACAGGGGAAACCATACCCCTGCTTTGTTCGTGAGGATGTGCGTATTCCCTTCATGGCAATGCCGGATGCAATTACTGCGCTGCTGTCACTCCAGGCTGCTCCGCTTGCCCGTCTTACCCAAACGGTCTACAACATCACCAGCTTCAGTCCCTCGGCGGGTGAAATCCGCTCAATCGTCAGGGGGGCTTTTCCCGGGTCCGATGTGACGTTTCTGCCGGACGACAAGCGTCAGGCCATCGTCGATTCCTGGCCGGAAGATGTCGATGACAGTGCTGCCAGGCGCGATTGGGGTTTTGCGCCGGCGTACGACCAGAAACGCGCGTTTGAGGAATATCTCATCCCTACGATCCGTCGACGGTACCGCTGAGCAGGGAGACTGCAACATGAAGGATCTCACCAACGACCGGCCGTTCGACAGAGTCATTGGCTGGACGGGGATCGCGCTGTTTGGTTTTGCGTGCATCTCGGGTTTCTCCCCGTCGGCCGTCAACTGGGGGGCCCATTTCTGGGGCTTCCTCCCGCGTTCGCTTGTCTTCATTCTCGCAGCACTCTTCATCCTGTCGCTCCTGACGCCCACCCAGACGTTCCTGGTGAACCTGCTGGGGAAGCTTGCTGCCCGTGGCCGCCGGATGTCCGCACTCTCCCGTCGGGTTCTCCTGATCGCAGGTGTTCTCGTCATCGCCGGACTATTTTGGGTCTTGAGGGAACGCACGTACTTCCTGGGTGACGGTTACCTCTTGCTCCGGACGCTTCCTCTTGCGGTCCAGACCGGCGACGTACCGGCGTCGTTCCCCACCGCGCCGCTGATCGGCTATCTGGCTGTGCAGGCGTACCGGTTCTTTCAGACGGTTGGCGTGGCAGAGCCTGCGTTAGCTGCCTGGCAGTTGCTCTCATTTGGAGCTGGCATTCTCGCGCTTCCGCTCGCATGGAGCCTGGCCGGTCTTCTCTGGGATGATGTGCGCGAACGGATTCCCGGTGCATTGCTGATCCTGTTTGGCGGATCAGCGATGCTGTTCTTCGGGCACGTAGAGACGTACCCGCTCGCATTCAGCGGGCTGCTGGCGTATGCTGGAGCGGCCCTGGGTGTGCAGCATGGCAAGCGTACACTCCTGTTTGCTTCCGTCGTTTTTGCCTTGCTGTGCCTTCTCCATGTCAGCATGATCGTGCTCGCACCGTCCCTCGCGTATCTGTTCGTGCGGGAAAAGCGCGCGCATGGATGGCGTGCGCTCCTTGTGCCCGTCTTTGTCAGTGCTGGGGTTTTTGTTCTTGGCCTGGTTCTGGCCGGGTATCCGATTCCACGGCTGCTGGCGACGTTTGCCCGCGACGGCTCTTCGTTTCTTGGCATCTCGGCGGCAGACGCCTGGGGAGACGCGTATACGCTGTTTTCACTCTGGCATCTGGCTGACCTCATCAACATCTTTCTCCTCGTGTCACCATTGTCACTCGTGCTGGTTGGAGGATTCCTGGCCTCTTCCTTGCTCCCTGCACGGTACCGTCATGCGGATACGGTTTTCTGGATTGTGCTCGCGGGTCCCGCATTGCTCTGGCTGTTTCTGAACAACTTCGAGCTTGGCCTCAGTCGTGACTGGGACCTTGCCTCTCCCTTCGTGTTTGTTACCGCACTTGCAGGGATCGTGAGCTGGAGTATGCTCGTGGGGGCTTCAACTGTCCGCCTGCGCGGACTTGTTGTCATGGCCTGTCTGACCATGGTGCAGACCGCAGGATGGGTTGGAGTGAACGCATCGGTCAGCAGCTCCCTCCTCCGTTTCGAATCGCTGCTGGACTTCCGGTTCCAGTCACCGCGTGCCGCAGCGATCGCGCTCGAAGAAATCGGCGGATACCGGCGCGCCCAGAACGATCACGAGGGTGCGGCGAGTGCCTATGCGCAGTGTGTCGTGCTGGATTCGACCAACGCCCGGCGCTGGATGCTGCTGGCGAATGCCGCAGCCTCAGCGGGAGACAACGGGGCGGCCCGCTCGGCCTATCAAAGGGCTGTCGATCTCAGGACGGATGATCCGGATGCATATCTGAATCTGGGCATCCTGCGCTACAACACAGGGGACGTCAGCGGCGGCATTCACCTGGCTCTGCAAGCGTTCACCCGGGACAGCACGCGTGCGCTGGTACCGTTCACGATTGCCCGGATGTACCAGGATGGAGCCCATGATCCCGGGGCCGCGCTGCCATGGTACTCGCGCACTCTGCTCCTGGATTCAACGCATGCTGAAGCGCGCGCCCGGAAGGCTGGCTGTCTGCAGAGTCTCTCGTTGCAGGGGTCACGTGTTGAAGTCAGACGCCGGATTGCGAAGTGATCTCACTGTCACCGTCTCCAGAATGACCTCATGGACATGATCGAGACACTCCTTGTGATCGATGACGATGCCGACCTGCGGGCGGGCCTGGTTGCCTTGCTCGAGCCGCTCGGTTATCGTGTCCTGACGGCCGGCGACGGCCGGACCGCCTGGGAACTGCTCGAGCAGCATGCTCCTGAGCTCCTTCTTGTCGACTGGGAGCTTCCCGATGTGGACGGACTCTCCCTGATCAGACGGATGCGGGGGACGCAGGCGCATCGTGACAGGTATGTGATCATGATTACCGGGCGGAGCGACAAGACAGATCTGATCAAGGGAATGGACGAGGGAGCGAACGACTATCTCGCAAAGCCGTTCGATGAAGAAGAGCTCCTGGTCAGAATTCGTGTGGGCATACGGACCAAGCGTCTCGAAAAGGAACTGGCCGAGCAGATACGCCGTGCTACCGTTCTCGAGATGGCAGGTTCAGTGGCCCACGAAATCGGCAATCCGCTGGCAGCAGCGAAACTGCTTCAGCAGAAGATGCTGGCAGGCACAAGTTCCCGAGGCCGCACGGAGCTCATAAACGATCTTCGCGAGCTCGGGAACGCGCTGCAGCAGATCGAGCTTCTTGTGCGCAAGGCGCAGACGCTCACGAGCATCCAGTCAAAGCCATACGCCGGGGATCTTACGATCATCGATCTGCAGGGAACAGACCCCACCCCGTAGCGTACTGTGCCCCTTCGGAATTTCCCTCCTCCCGCGGTAGTAGAGATGACGCCCGCGCGTATGTATCACTGCATCCAGGGAGGATGGTATGGCGACACCCAACGCCGTGTATTCCAGTATGGTCCGGGCGGGCCGGACAACCTATTTTGTCGACGTCAAAGAGGCCAAAAACGGGAAACGGTACATGTCGATTTCCGAAAACCGGCTTGACGAAGACGACAAGAAACAGCGCATAACAGTGCGTGTTTTCAAGGAGAGTGTGGACCAGTTCCGGCAGGCTGTGGAGGAAGCGAGCAAAGCTGTTGTGGTCTAGCTTCACCCGGGGTTGACCCCTTTTGCTGATTGTCTGCATCACATGGTGCACAAAGGTCCCTGAGACGGGCAGAAAAAGCGATCTTTCAACAGAAAGGACACCATGGAACATCTGACGAAGCAGACATTCATGGAAAAGGTGTTTGATTTTGAGAGCAACCAGGATTGGAAATACGAGGGAAACCTCCCCTGCATCATCGATTTCTACGCTGATTGGTGCGCCCCGTGCAGGATGGTGGCACCGATCCTGGAGGATCTGGCCCGCGAATATGACGGCAAGATCACTGTGTACAAGATCGACACCGAAAAGGAGCAGGAGCTTGCCTCGATGTTCGGCATCCGCAGCATCCCTTCGTTGCTCTTTGTTCCGATGGAAGGAAAACCCCAGATGGCAATGGGTGCGCTCCCAAAAGAGGCGTTCAAGGAAGCAATCCAGTCCGTTCTGGGTGTGAACTAGTACAATTCTCTCCCCATCTACTCTGTTTGGCCTGAGAAGGCAGAAGCAGAGCTGCCCGGGGCGCGGGGAAGCGGCCTTCACCGGTCCTTTCTTTCGCCCCGGCGTTTTTTCCCTCACCAGCCCTCTGTGTCTCTCCGCGGTCATCACGCCAGACGAACCAGGTCCCTCCTGGCAGGTGCGTTCCCGGCTGGTGCGTTTCCGCTGAGTTGAGGATGCCTGTTGTTTTCACTATCTTGAACGCATCCCCACGGGATGACGACCGACATGCCGGATGTGTACTCCCGACGTTCCAGGCAGCCCGGAATGCACGTCCGCCATCGAAAATCAGAACCACCAGTGTTCACTAACGAAGGTCCCACCTCTCCGCACGTCAGGTCTGCAACAATGCGGGGAACACCACATTCACAGTTGTCGATGACTACCGGTGCACGATGAATACCACCGCCCCTGTTGACGAAGTCTATCGCATCATCCACACTGACCATCACGACCCGTTCCACATCCTGGGAATGCACTCCATTGAGGTCAAGGGAAAACCCGGGCTGGCCATTCGTGCCTTCCTTCCGGACAGTGAGAAGGTCTTTCTCGTGCCGGAACCCGGCTCGAAGCAGAAGGGTGAAGTGGAGCTGTTGCGAATTCATGAACTTGGTTTCTTCGAAGCTGTGATTCCAGGAGCCACGGAAGTCTTTCCGTACAGGTTGCGGAAGATTACCCGGAGCGGTGCCGTCGAGATCTTTCACGACTCGTACTCGTTTCTGCCGACGCTGACCGATGTGGATGTGTATCTGTTCAATGCGGGGACACATCACAGGGTGTATGAGAAGCTCGGAGCCCACTACGCACTTGTTGCAGGCATAGGCGGTGTCCAGTTTGCCGTGTGGGCGCCCGGAGCGCGAAGCGTCAGCGTAATCGGCGAATTCAACGGCTGGGACAGGCGCAGCCATGCCATGCGCGTGCTCGGATCATCCGGCATATGGGAGATCTTCATCCCCGGACTGGCGGAAGGAGTGATCTACAAGTTTCAGGTGAAGACGCAGACGGGATACATCATGGACAAGACAGATCCGTATGGGGTCGAGATGGAAGTCCGCCCCCGTACCGCCGCGCGCGTAAACTTCCTGTCCGGCCATACCTGGGGCGACGACGACTGGATGTCGCGCCGCGCGCAGGGAGGGCAACTTGGCCAGCCTATCGCCGTCTATGAAGTGCATCCCAGTTCGTGGCAGCGCAATGCACAGGGGCAGTGGCTGACGTACCGGGAGCTGGGTGACCGTCTGATTCCCTATGTACGTTCGACTGGATTCACTCACATCGAACTGCTTCCCATTATGGAGCACCCGCTTGATGCGTCATGGGGATATCAGGTCACGGGGTACTTTGCACCCACCAGCCGTTTTGGACCGCCTCAGGAGTTCATGGCGTTTGTCGACCGGTGTCACCGGGAGGGGATCGGTGTCATTCTGGACTGGGTTCCCGCCCACTTCCCGCAGGATCCTCATGCCCTGGCACTGTTCGACGGGACCCATCTGTACGAACACGCGGATCCGAGGAAGGGGCTGCATCAGGACTGGGGGACATACATCTTCAACTACGGGCGGCTGGAGGTCCGGAATTTTCTGATCAGCAATGCCCTCTTCTGGCTGGACCGGTATCACATCGATGGTTTTCGCATCGATGCTGTCGCGTCAATGCTGTATCTGGACTATTCCCGGAAAGCGGGGGAGTGGATACCCAATCAGTACGGG
>JAGDMK010000092.1 GCA_017860635.1 Bacteroidota bacterium | reverse complement strand
ACTGGAATCCGGTGGTGGCAAAGTACATTCCAGCCAGGATGACCAGGCTGAGGGAAATGGTGCGTTTCATAATTGCTCCTGCGTGAGGATGGGTGACTAACGAATCAAGGAAATATACGCAAAGCACGGAGAAAAAGCAATAATCCCTCCATTTGCTGATTCAATGAACAGGTACAAAATTGACTTTCCAGCCCGATTTTTGTACTCTGGCTGTACATCCGAACTGTGTACCCTCTCAGGAGCAAGCCAATGTCCACCTATGCCAAACTCACGCCGCCATCCGGCGGTGAAAAGATTACCATGTCTCACGGGACCCTCAAGGTCCCTGATCACCCCGTGATCCCATTCATCGAGGGGGATGGAACCGGTCCGGATATCTGGAAAGCTTCACAAATGGTTCTGGATGCGGCCGTGCAGAAGGCGTATGGGGGAAAAAAAGGCATCGTCTGGTTCGAGGTGTATGCCGGAGAGAAGGCCAACGCGGTATACGGTGACAACACCTGGCTGCACGATGATACACTCGTGGCCATCAAGGAGTATCTTGTCGGTATCAAGGGACCGCTGACCACGCCCGTGGGCGGCGGAATCCGGTCCATCAATGTCGCGCTGCGGCAACTGCTCGACCTCTACGTCTGCCTCCGCCCTGTCCGCTATTTTGCCGGCGTCCCCTCCCCCGTAAAACGCCCCGAGCTTGTGGATATGGTGATTTTCCGGGAAAACACCGAGGACATTTACGCAGGCATCGAATGGAAAGCGGGAACGCCGGAAGCCGCCAAAGTGGTGAAGTGGCTCATCGAAGAGATGGGCGTCAAGAAGATCCGCTTCCCGCAGACTGCCAGCATCGGCGTGAAACCCGTTTCGATTGAAGGGACAGAACGGCTGGTTCGCGCAGCCATCTCGTATGCCCTGGAGCTGAAGCGAAAATCTGTGACCTTTGTCCACAAAGGCAACATCATGAAGTTCACGGAGGGTGCGTTCCGCGACTGGGGCTATGCGCTGGCAAAGCGGGAATTCCCTGACACAACGGTGTCCTGGGAAGAATGCGGGGGGCAGCCGCCGGCAGGAAAACTCCTCATCAAAGACGTGATCGCCGACGCGTTCCTCCAGCAGATCCTGACCCGTCCGGCCGAGTATGACGTTATCGCCACTCTCAATCTGAACGGGGATTATGTGTCCGACGCCCTCGCGGCGACCGTCGGCGGCATCGGCATCGCGCCCGGCGGCAACATCAACTACGAAACCGGGCATGCGGTCTTCGAAGCTACACATGGGACTGCTCCCAAATACGCCGGACTGGACAAAGTGAATCCGGGCTCCGTTATTCTGAGCGGTGAAATGATGCTCAGATATCTCGGATGGCATGAGGCGGCAGACCGGATTGTCCGCTCTCTCGAAAAGACCATCCTCTCCAAGACCGTGACGTACGACTTTGCCCGGCTGATGGACGGGGCGCGGGAAGTGAAGTGTTCGGAATTTGGCCAGGCATTGGTCGATAACATGTAGTGACTGCGTTTCAATCAGGGAGTCTCTCTCACCGTTGACTTCTCGTGGGGCTGCTTGTTTTCGACACGGCAGCCCTGCGCGCCAGTAGCAGGGCAATCACCGCTTTGACCCTCACTGTTCTTTACTTCCGTTATTGTAGCGAGAACCGACATACCCTGATAGGGCTCACGCGGCATCACCTGGCCGCGCGGGCCCGCACGTATCCCTTCTGCCCGGCATTGTAGCACATTCAGCCCATTATCTGCCAAGCACTAGACCGCCCCTCCCCACCTTTGTAGTAGGTTCAGACCATCATCTGCCAAGCATTAGACAGCATCTGCCCACCTTGCTCGCAGGGTCAGTCTAGCATCTGGTGAGAATTAGACCGCACCTGAGCAAGGCCATGGCTGGGTCAGTTCGGCATCTCCGAAACACGAGGCTGCATCTGCCCAGCACTGCACCAGTTTCCCCCATCATCTGCCAGGTGTCAGACCTCATCTGCTCAGCACCGTGGCAGGTTCGCCAATCTTCTGCCAGACGTCAGACCGCATTTGCCCCAAACTTTGGCGGGGCCAGTCCAGCATCTGCCAAGCACCGGACCGTATGCAACGCCCTCATTGTCTAACTCCGTACACCCAGCGTCCGGCTTTCTCCCCTAACTCGTTAGCAGCCAATCCGTTTGGTGGCTAGGATTTCGGGCGAGGATTGCGATTCTTGACAAAAACAGCCGGAATTCGTATACTTTCATGTGTATCCAGCTTGAGAAACCTTAGCCGGGTCTGCCTATGACCGATGGACTCAACGATAGAGAGCGCACCGTTCTGCATTATGTGGTCCACGATTTCATCGAGACGGCCACACCGATCGGATCGCGTTATATTTCCAAGCGGCATGAGGATGTTCTGGGTCTGAGCTCCGCAACGATCCGGAATATCATGTCGGACCTGGAATATCTTGGCTATATCGGCCATCCCCACACGTCGGCAGGCAGGGTGCCGACCGACCAGGGGTACCGGTTCTACCTCAACAGTCTGATGAAGCCGGAAGAGATCTCCACGGAGGATCAGCGGGCAATCCATGAGAATCTCGATGAGAAGGCGGACATGGAGACGCTGCTTCGTGAAACGTCCCGCGTACTGGGAAAAATCTCGCACCAGCTCTGCATCGTCACGTCTCCCGAACTGAGCAGCGGCACACTCGAGAGGCTTGAGCTCCTCCCGATCACGGGCAACCGGATTCTGGTGGTCATCTCCATCAAGTCCGGCCTCATCCGGACGATCATGATGGAAGTGGCGTCGGAGATCGCACGTGACAAACTCGACGAGCTGGGCCGCTTTCTGAACGAACGCCTTTCCGGTCTGACAATCCAGCACATCCGTGAGACGTTTGTGGAACGGATGAAGGATGCGGCCGATGAACAGACGGGTCTGATCAGATTGTTTATTGATTCGGTTGACAAGCTGTTTCTTCCTCAGCGTCCCGAGAAACTTCACATCGGTGGTGCCGAGAAGATCATCGAGCAGCCGGAGTTCATGAACCCGCGCGAGTTCCGCAGCATCATCGAACTCATCAACAATGAAGAGTACATCATCCACGTCCTCCAGAAACGCGAGGAGCAGCTCGCCGGCGCACAGGTGACGGTCGGGAGCGAGAACGAGGATGAGAGAATGCGCCCCTACAGCGTGATCACCACGAACTACTCAGTCGGTGATGTCACCGGGTCAGTCGGCGTTATCGGTCCAACGCGGATGCACTACAACAAGATGATCCCGCTGGTCGATTATGTTGCACAGACTATTACCGCGATGTTGTCAATACGAAAGCAAGCTGATGGCTGAACAGGAAATACCGGAAAATACTCCTGACGATATCACACCGGACACCGGCGCGAAATCCGGACCGGAGGGTGAGCAATCCGAAGACGCGTTGCGTGCGCAATTGTCGGAAGCCCAGGCGATGGCCGAAGGCCTGCGGGATCAGTTGCTCCGCAAGGCCGCTGAATTCGAGAACTACAAGCGCAGGTCGGAGGCAGACTTCGGATCGATCATCAAGAACGCCAACGAGAGTCTTCTGCTTGCGCTTCTTCCTGTGCTGGATGATTTCGGCCGTTCGCTGGGGGCCGGCCGGGATGCGCTGAACCATGAAGCATTGCTGAGCGGCGTGGAATTGATACGGACAAAGTTTCTGAAGATTCTCGAAAAGCAGGGCGTCGTACCGTTTGAATCGGCCGGCAAGCCGTTCGATGTGGATTACCATGACGCACTGTTGCAGGTGCCCCGCTCCGATATGCCGCCCCACACGGTGATCCAGGAAGTCGAGCCGGGATACATGCTCCACGACAAAGTCCTCCGCCACGCAAAGGTGATTGTGTCGACGGCACCCGCACAATCGGAGGAACCGAATGGCCAAGCGTGATTTCTATCAGGTGCTGGGGCTCGAGCGGTCTGCTTCTGGAGAAGAGATCAAGAAGGCCTACCGGAAGATGGCCCTGCAGTTCCACCCGGACAGGAACCCGGGCAACAAGGAAGCCGAGGAGAAGTTCAAGGAAGCCGCAGAAGCGTATGAGGTCCTGAGCGACCCGAACAAGCGGGCCCGGTACGATCAGTACGGGCACGAGGGAATGCGCGGGACCGATTTCCGTCCGTTCACCGACGTGAACGATATCTTCAGCACTTTCGGTGACATCTTCGGCGGCGGTTTCGGCGGGGGCATCTTTGATGAGATGTTCGGCACGCAAACGCGGCAGCGGCGGAAATCCAGCACAACACCCGGCTCCGATCTGAAAATCCGCCTCCGTCTGACGCTCGAGGAGATGGCAACGGGTGTGGAGAAAAAGCTGAAGGTGAAGAAGTGGAGACCCTGCGAGTCGTGCCGCGGAACAGGAGCGCGCAGCGGACAGTCCACAATCACCTGTCCGGCGTGCAATGGCACCGGTGAGATCCGCCAGGTCTCCCGATCTGTATTCGGCCAGTTCGTGAACATCGCCACTTGCCAGAATTGCGAGGGCGAGGGGAAGGTAGTGAAGGAGCCCTGCACGACATGCCAGGGCGACGGGCGGATTCAGGGAGAGAGCACGATCAAGGTCAATATCCCCGCTGGGGTTTCAGAAGGAAACTACATCCCGCTGCGGGGAGAGGGGAACTCCGGACGGCGCGGGGGTCCCCCCGGCGATCTCATCGTCGTTATTGAGGAAGAGCCTCACCCGCTGTTCACGCGCGAGGGCAACAACATCATCCTGGACCTGCTGGTGAGCTTCCCCGAAGCGACACTCGGAGCGGATATCGAA
The DNA here is from genome assembly GCA_017860635.1 of Bacteroidota bacterium. Classification (GTDB taxonomy): domain Bacteria; phylum Bacteroidota; class Ignavibacteria; order UBA10030; family UBA6906; genus JAGDMK01. Next base: position 11,275 of record JAGDMK010000092.1, on the reverse strand, counting down.
GTGCCGACGCTCACAGGCCGTGCCCGTCTGAAAATCGAGCCCGGGACGCAATCGGGAACGATTCTCCGTATGCGGGACAAAGGCCTTCCCCAGCTGAACAGCTTCGGCAAAGGCGATCAGTTCGTCCGCGTAAATGTCTGGATACCGAAAACACTGACGTCCCAGGAGCGCCAGCTCGTGAAACAGATGGCTGCTTCCGAGCACATCAATCCGGGTGACGGCGACACATCGGCACATTCAGACAAGAGTTTCTTTACCCGGGTTCGCAAGGCGTCGTCCTGAGGAGGGTATGCGGCTCCTGCGTGTGTTTCAGGAGAGATTCGGTTTCACCCGCACTGAACTCGTAATCATTATGATGCTGACGACCAGCCTGCTGATCGGTACAACGATCCGGCATCTCCGGATGACGCCAGCCGTGCAGTCCATTCTCCCCTCTCCATCAGTGGACAGCCAGTTCGTCCGCGGCGCCCGCGCGTTTCACGATGCATTGCGCCAGCCGCACAAGACTGCACCGGAAACAAACGCAGTGAGCTCCGGCGATCCTCTTGATCTCAACCGGGCAGGCGAAACCGATCTCATTCGTCTGCCGGGCATCGGACCGGCACTGGCGCGCCGGATCCTTTCATTCCGGAACGATCACGGTCGGTTTGCCAGGGTGGAGGATCTTTGCAGGATTCGGGGCATCGGACCCCGCACACTCGAGCGTATACGGCCATTTGTGCGCGTCCATCCGCAACGCCGCCAGAAGTGAGTGGAATGACGCTCACCGTGCATGTTTTACTTTGGGTCATCTTTTTGGGATATTTGTTTTTCGTGACGATCATTGAAGAGTACCATGGACACACTTCTCGGCCTCAGTATAAGCGATGAATCGGTGGAGGTGGTCGAAGTCATGCACGACGGCCACGAACTGAGCGTCAGGGCCATCGGCGAATGGAAACGCACTGGTGAGGCAGATTTCCCGGCACTGGGCGACCGGCTCCGTTCATTCGTGCAGGCAAACGCCATCCGTGCAAACAACGTCACCATTGCGCTCGACGGCGGCCTCCTTTTTGTTCAGACGTTTCCCGTGGAGATCGGCCTGTCACGCGAGGAATGGGATCGCCATGCACAGTGGGAGCGATCCCAGTTCTTCCCTGGGATATCCGGGGAGGAATTCATTGGCGATGTTTTTCCCCTTCCGCTTCGCCCCACGCAGACCTCACAGGAGATCTTGAGCGTTTCCATTCGCCGGGAGAACGTACGGGCGCTCCGAAGGATGGTTCATCATGCAGGCCTGGAGCTCGGCGGCGTGGACGCAGCGCACTTCTGTGCCGAGACTCTGCTCCTGGAGCGATCGCAGGAGCTATCGGAACAGCCCACGTTGTTTATCACGCTGAAGAAGCAGAGTGTCGAGTGGAGCCTGTATGAAAAGAAGACACTCGTGCACTACGGCGCACGCCGGGCCGGGGGAAGCACGGCGATCGCGGAGGTGCTCGGCACCGTTCTGAAGAACAGCCAGCCGGATCGCATTCTCATGCACGGCCCGCTCGCAGGACAGGAGACACTGGGTGTGCTCCGGGATGCGACACATCTCCCGGTGCACACATTCGATCCATTCCGCACAGTGACCCTGCCGGCGGATCTGCCGCTTGCGGAACACTTCACCGCAACGTCATTCCGGTTCGCTGCTGCAGTCGGGGCGGCCCTGCGCGCGGCCGGAGCGGACTGATGCGCGTCACGACTGGCAAGTTCAAAGGACGCACACTGCGCACCGTGCAAGGCCTCTCGGTCCGCCCCGCGACTGACCGCGTGCGGCAGACCATCTTCAACGTCCTTGCGCACCGGATGGTGCTTGACGGTTGCCGCGTCCTTGATCTCTTCGCCGGGAGCGGAAGCCTGGGTATCGAGGCGCTCAGCCGCGGCGCCGCCCATGCAACGTTTGTGGAAGCGGACGGCGGCGCTGTCGGATATCTGGAAGCAAATCTCGAGATGCTCGGGGCAACAGCCGACGCAACTGTTCTCCAGATGGACGCGATTCACTTCCTCCGTCAGAGCAGCGAACCGTTTGACCTGATCTTTGCCGATCCGCCGTACGCCTATGACGCCACAACGGAGATCCCGCAGGAGGTTTTTTCCCGATCCCTCCTGACCGGCGACGGGTTCCTCATCATCGAACATGCCAGACCACTGCAGTTCGCTTCGTCTGCCGCCTGGACCATCGGTCCGGTGAAGCAGTTCGGGCGCACGGTGGTGACCTTTTTCACAAGGAACACACTGCCATGAAACCGATTCTTGCGGTTTACCCCGGATCATTCGACCCCATCACGTACGGCCACATCGATGTTGTAGAGCGCGCAGCGGCGCTTTTTCCGCACCTGGTGATTCTTGTCGCGCGGAACACCTCGAAGGCACCGTTGTTCACGGATGACGAGCGCATCGCCATGATCAGGGAAGTGTTCCGGTCCAATCGGTCGATCGAAGTCGATGGGTTCGACGGATTGCTCGTGGATTATGCGCGTCGCCGCAAGGCTTCGGTGATCGTGCGCGGCCTGCGGGCAGTTTCGGATTTCGAGATCGAATTCCAGATGGCCCTCACTAACCGGAAGATGTCGAAGGAACTTGAGACCATCTTTCTGGTCCCCCGCGAGCAGTACAGCTATCTGAATTCGACCATTGTCCGGGAGATCGCGCGTCTGGGAGGCGATGTGTCCGACTTCGTGCCGCCGGTGGTCCGGCGCCAGTTGCGAGCAAAATTCCGCTTACGAAAATGATGCGATGTGTTATGAAGTGGTGTGATGTGAGATGATGCGATGTGAGATGATGTGATGTGATGAGGTGTGACGCGATGTGAGGTGAGGCTACGTGAGGTGGGGTCACATGAGGTAAGGTGACGCGATGTAAGGTGACACGAGGTCAGGTGAGGCTACGTGAGGTGGGGTCACATGAGGTAAGGTGACGCGATGTAAGGTGACACGAGGTGAGGTGAGGCTACGTGAGGTGCGGTCACATGAGGCAAGGTGACGCGATGTAAGGTGACGCGATGTGAGGTGGACCAAGGAGGGTGCATGCCCAACTATCAGTACCGCTGTGCGCAATGCGGACACGAACTTGAGGAATTACAATCAATTACTGCAGCACCCCTGACACGCTGTCCCGCGTGCCAGAAAGATTCCCTTGCCAGGGTGATGGGGACGGGGGTGGGACTGATCTTCAAAGGCTCGGGATTCTATCTGACGGACTACAAGAAGCCGGCACAGCTGAGGGGACCGAACCCCGACGAGAAGGCACCGTCCAAGCCGGCTGACTCCACCAAATCGGAGACCCCCAAAAGCCCTGCGGCGGGAAGCAATGACAAGAAGTAAACGCTGATCCCCCGTAACCCGGCCCGCAATCGAAGGAGCGTCCCGGCTCTGGAGGGCGGGCGGCACGCCGCTCAGTAGTGCGGCTCGAAGGGCGTTAGTCGTACCGGTCCAGCTTGAACTTCTCCCCCAGATACAGCTTCCGGGCCTCAGGGTCGTTTGCAAGGAGTTCCGATGTGCCGGACTTCAGGATCTGACCTTCGAAAAGGAGGTAGGCCCGGTCGGTAATGGAGAGTGTTTCGTGCACGTTGTGATCCGTTACCAGCACACCGATGTTTCGCGTCTTCAGGGTACCCACAATACGCATAATCTCTTCCACCGCGATCGGATCGATCCCCGCAAACGGCTCGTCGAGCAGGATGAACTGCGGGTCGCCTGCCAACGCCCGGGCGATCTCGGTGCGCCGCCGTTCGCCGCCGGAGAGCGTGTAGCCCTTGCTCCGCGCAAGGGACGTGATATTGAAATCCGCCATCAGCCCCTCGCACCGCGCCCGCCGTTCGGCGGGTGAGAGATTCATCAGCTGGAGCACGGCCATGAGATTCTCTTCCACGGTCATCTTGCGGAAAATGGACGCCTCCTGCGAAAGATAGCCGATGCCCATGCGGGCGCGTTTGTACATCGCCAGCGTCGTGATTTCGGTCTGATCCAGAAACACCCTCCCCTCATTCGGGCGAATCATCCCGACAATCATGTAAAAAGTCGTGGTCTTCCCGGCTCCATTCGGACCAAGCAGACCCACAACTTCTCCCTGCCGGACCTCGACATTGACCTGACGCACGACCGTGCGTTTCTTGTAGCGCTTGACCAGGTGATCCGCACGCAACGTGCGGACGTGAGCTGTCACAGGCTGTTCGTCCATGAGACCATCTCGTAAGAACCGTTAGTGCGGAACACGTTGCAGCATGCGATGCGGCGCTACGTCCGATGCCTGTACCTGCGGCCGATTCCCGCGCCAGAGGAAACCCGGAAGCCTGTATTCGGCCTCGCGGCGCCCGACCATACTTTCCGGGAAATACTGTCCTTCGACCCCGCCATAGACATGGATTGCCTTCGCCTGCCCTTGGGCGAACCGCATGACAATCCGGTCGCCGCTGGTCTTGTTTACGCCGTTTGCGGCGGAGTCTTCGTACAGAAAGTAGATACTCGTTGCCCGCAGATCGACATCGATGCGCTCGAGTTTCCGCTCGGCAAATGTCATGGAAAGCCATTCGCCCGTCAGCTGATCATATCGCCCGGCATACTGCGAGTCGCTGCGGGATATGGCAAAGGCATTCCCCATCACCGCAATCCGTTCGAGCACGCGCCGCTGCAGATACAGATTGATAGAGTCTCCGGCAACCTGCGTTTCACCATACCAGAGCACCGGTGCTGTGCGCAACAGGATGCTGTCCGCGGCAGTGTAAAAGACCACAGACCCGGCAATCCCTGCAAGGTCGCTGCGGATGATCTCCACGCTGTCCGACGCCACGAGACGCCGTGTCGAATCGCGGAACGACTCCATGAGCCGGCTGCGAACAATCAGGGTATCCACTCGGTCACCGGTTGAATCCCGCTGCATGAGAACGGGATCAAGCGTCATGCGGCTGTACGCGTGCGCTGCATCGTGCTCAAAACGCCCCCCGCTGACGGTGACCCCGTCCGTCGGCGTAAAGAGAACAACCCGCCCCCGGGCTTCCATGAAGCGGCGAGCACGGTCGTAGGTAACGGTGTCTGCATTCATGATGGACCCAGAATCGGAGGCGACTACCCGGGTATGAAAGAATGCAATCCGGGAATCCACTGCGTACTCTCCATACTCCGCCTCGAGACGCGACACACCATCGTCAAGGACGACATGGCCGAAGGCTTCCGCCCGCCTCGGGTCACGGTGATACACACCCCGCGGGGAGGTGATGACGAGGCTGTCGTCCTCAACAACGACATTGCCGGTCAACTCCACCCTCCCCTGCTGTATGTACTGCAGGGCATGATCACAACGGATCAGGACATTCTCCTGTGCAATGCGGACGTCGCCGATGAGTTCGCGCACATCCTCGCCATCGATCACTCGCCCGATCAGACTGTCGGCATGATGGAGCACGATGACCCTGGAGGTCTGACTCTGCGCCGTCAGAGCCGCCATCGCGGCGAGACCAGCAAGAAGCGCGTTTCTGATGCTCCGGTGCCTACTCATTCGTGACCGCCTGTCCAGTCACGCGGAAGATCTTGTAGTGTTTCAGTCCCTGATCACTCTCCATCCCGTGGCCCATGATGTGTTCCTGGGGCGAGCGGATATCCACGAATGCGTCGGTATGAATCCTGCGCGTTGCATTGTTCCAGAAGAGCCGTTCCGTCCGCAATGTCGTCCCGCTGTCAGACACCACCAGAACGTTCTCGTAGGCCTCGAGATCACGGGTCGCATCATGGACGACCCCCCTGCGTGCAGTCAGGAGGGAGGAATGCCGCTGCTGGTCATCATAGAAATCGACACGGACGCTGTCGTGAAGCTCCGTGAGCTGCCTCGCCGAGAACACCGCAATGTAACCTGACCAGAGTGTCGCCTTCAGGTGCGCGGAATCGGAAAAGACCACGGTGCTGTTCCAGCTTTCCTGAGACGGAAGCTCCGTGGAGGAGAGCGGCACAACAGTGGGTTTCATGCATTGACAAGATCGTGAAGGTGTACAACCCCGACGGGCCGGTGTGTTTCATCCACGACCACGATCTGCGTGATCTTGTACGATTCCATCTCTTCCAGAACGACGAAGGCCAGGGAGCCCTGCCGTGCGGTCTTGGGGCCGCGGGTCATAGCCATGTCGGCCGTGATGGCGGAAACGTCCGCGGTCCTCTGCAGAAGCCGCCGCAAGTCACCATCGGTAATGATCCCTTCGAGAACCCCGTCCGCACGGACAACGCACGTACACCCGAGCCGTTTGCTGGTCATTTCTACGATTGCATCCTTGAGGGGAACGGTGCTCTGTACCTGGGGAATAGCGGTTCCGGTGACCATGAGCTCGTCCACCTTCAGCAGCAGTCGTTTGCCAAGCGCTCCGCCGGGATGATACAGAGCAAAATCCTCTGCTTGGAATTGCCGCCGGTCCAGCAAGGCGATGGCCAGCGCATCGCCGAGCACGAGGGCAACGGTGGTCGAGGATGTGGGTGCAAGATCCAGCGGGCAGGCTTCTTCATCCACTGACGCATCCAGCGTTACAGTCGATTCACCCGCCAGCATGGAGTTCATGTGGCCCACCAGCGAGATGATCGGCACGCCGATCCGTTTGAACATCGGGATCAGAGTATTCAGCTCGTCGGTGTTGCCGCTTTTGGAGAGGCAGATGACCACATCGTCCTGCCGCACAATGCCGAGATCGCCATGGACGGCATCGGTGGCATGAAGGAACACAGCGGGGGTGCCTGTCGAGTTCATTGTCGCGACGATCTTGCGCGCGATAATACCGGACTTCCCCACTCCGGACTTCCCCACTCCGGTGATGATCACCCTCCCTTTGCAGGCCGCTAGGAGATCGACCGCCCGGGCGAAGTCTGCGTTGATCCGCGGCTCCAGAGCCGAGACCGCATCTCTTTCGATGCGGACAACGCGCCGCCCTTTCTCAATTGCCGTTTGTTCGGTAGTCATGTCAGTTTGTCTCATGCTCTGAGTGTTGCGTATCAGGCTATTTTTTCCCGCGCCGCGGTGCATGACGCGTCTGATGAGCGAGTATCAGATCAATTACCTCCCGCACTGCGCCTTCGCCGCCGCGCGCTTTCGTCACATAGTCGACGATGCGCTTCACTTCCGGCCTGGCGTTCTGCGGTCCCGCAGCAAAACCCACCAGTTTCAACAACGGGATATCGAAGAGCTCATCGCCGATGAATGCAAACTCATGTTCCTGATAGCCGTACTTCTGCTGCAGCTCCCGCAGAGGCGCAACTTTCTCCATCCTTCCCTGGAACACATCCGTGATACCGAGGACCTTCGCCCGGGCGTCCACGATCGGGGTGGACCGGCCGGTGATGATGCCGACGCGAAGTCCATGTTCAAATGCCCGTACGACGCCAAATCCGTCATGGGCATGGAACCGTTTCAGCTCGACGCCGTCTGCACCATAGTAGAGCCCGCCGTCGGTCATAACGCCGTCCACATCCAGCAGGAGCATCTTGATGGGAAGCAGTTTTGAGCGAAGCGACCCGGGTGATATCATGACCATTCCTGTACGAGACGGTGAATCGGCACCACCTGGCCCAGCAGCCGGTCGAGGAGGTCCAGACGCAGCTGACTTGCGGCGTCGCTGAGCGCGGCGGGGGGATCGGGGTGGACTTCGATGAACAGGGCGTCGCATCCCGCGGCAATTCCCGCGCGCGCAATCGGAAAGATGAATTCCGGCTGGCCGCCCGACCGGTTTCCGGTCTTGTCACTCCCCGGCAACTGCACGGAGTGTGTCGCATCGAGCACGACCGGATAGCCCGTTGCGCGCATGATCGGAAGGGAACGCATATCCACGACGAGATTGTGGTACCCGAATGTCGACCCACGCTCGGTGAGGAGGATCCGTTCGTTGCCTGTCTCGCGGACCTTCTCCGCTGCGTGGCGCATGTCTTCGGGTGCCAGGAACTGTCCCTTTTTTATGTTGACCGCCTTTCCCGTTTTTCCCGCGGCGCGGAGCAGATCTGTTTGCCGGCACAGAAATGCGGGGATCTGCAGAATATCCACAACCTGTGCCGCAGCCGACGCCTCGGCCTCCGAATGGATGTCCGTCAGCACGGGCAGCGCCAGTGAGGTCCGGATCTCCTCGAGGATGCGCAGGCCCTCTTCCATGCCGGGTCCGGTGAACCCGGCTCCGCTGGTCCGGTTTGCCTTGCGATAAGAAGATTTGAATATTACCGGCGTCTGATAGGCCGCGGCCGTCGTGCGGACAGTTTCGGCCACGCGCAGCGCCATGTCGCGGCTCTCGATCACGCAGGGGCCCGCAATCAACACCAGCGGGTGTCCCCGGCCGATCACCAACGGGCCTACACTCACGCTCATGCTGCCACTCCTTGAGGGTTCTGAAGCACACCCTCCTGTTTCGCAATGATTACTGCTACTGTTGCGTCGCCGCTCACATTCGGCACCGTTCTGCACATGTCCATGATCCGGTCCACACCCAGGATGAGCGCGATCCCTTCCTCCGGCACATTGACGGACCGGAGGACAATTATCAGCATCACGATCCCGACGCCCGGCACAGGTGCAGTGCCGATGGAGGCGAGGACTGCGGTGAACACAACCGTTAGTTGGGCGGTCAGACTGAGCTCCAGCCCATACACCTGCGCGATGAAGACGGTCGCCACAGCTTGATACATGGATGTTCCATCCATGTTCACAGTCGCCCCCAGCGGGAGGACGAAACTCGTGATTTGCTTGGGAACGCCGAGCTTCTGCTCGCAGGTCTCCATGTTGACGGGGAGCGTTGCCGCGCTGGAACTGGAGCTGAATGCAATCAGCATCACCTCTTTCATTGCACGGAAGAACCGGATCGGATTGAGCCCGCCGAAAACACGCACCAGTATGCCGAGTGTGACAAACTGATGAAGGATTAATCCCAGAAGGAGAGTGGCAACGTACCAGCCGAGGGTTTCGAGAATTTCGAAACCGAATTCCCCCACTGTCGCGGCTATCATCGCGAACACCCCGTATGGCGCGGCTTTCATGATGATGTCCACCATTTTGATCATCAGCTCGCTGAAGCCATCAAAAAAGCCTATCACCGGGGCGGCTTTCTGCGGCGGGATAGCGGTGAGACTCACGCCGATCATCAGTGCGAAGAAGACGATCTGGAGCATCTCGCCTCTTGCCATCGATTCAAACGGATTGGTGGACACGATCTGCACAAGCATGTCGACGAGATCAATCTCCATCCCCTGGTCGATCTTCTGCTGCACATTCGGCTGGAACGTCACCACGAGCCGTTCACGTGCTTCGTCACCAAGGCGTGTTCCCGGCTGAATGGCGTTCACAAGGACGAGTCCGATGGTGATCGCAGAAACGATCGTGACGAGATAGAAGAAGAGTGTCTTTGCGCCGATGCGCCCCACTTTTCTCAGGTCGCCCAGACTGGAGGCGCCCACGATCAGGGAGGAAATCACGAGCGGAATCGCCACGAACATCAGGAGCCGGATGAATATCATCCCGATCGGCTTGATCGCCGTAGCAATGGTCTCCACTTTTCGAATGCTGGAGACCTTCTCGAACTTGCGATCAGAGCGCACTCTGGCGCCGTTGGGGTCAGTCGACTCCTGCCGCACCCAGATGACCATCCCCTTCTTCTGATCGTTCCTCAACGCGCCAAACGAAGAGAGGATGGCAAGCCGGTCTTCGGGGCCGAACCGGGAGATGACCATGCCACGGGCGTCGATGAACTCTACGGCAGTCCAGTGATCTACCACCTCGGTCACGGATTGATGATTCTCATCTGTCGAGGTGATGGAGAGTTCGTACTTGCTCACATTGAAGATGACGCCGAAGAGAATACCCAGAACCAATGCAAGGAAGATCTTGGTGTGCAGTTGCAGCCTGGGGAGGCGGAAGGCCATGTCAGAGGTTTCTTCTATGATGTATTTGTTCATGGTACAAAAAAACGGCTAGACAATCAAAGAGAGGTGTTTTTGTTGCATTTTTTCGTTATTCTGCACACAAGTATGCTTGGCGCCCACGCAAAGATCAACCTCGGCCTGTACGTCGTCGAGCGGCGGCCTGACGGCTACCACAACATCGAAACCGTTTTCCACCGGATTGGCATTGCCGACACCCTGCGACTGACTGAGGCAACCGGTATTACGGTCACGTCATCCTCTCCCGACGTTCCAAGCGACCCCACGAACATCTGTTACAAGGCTGCTGCCATGCTCAGGCAGCACCTTGGGGTCACGCGCGGCGTCCATATTCACATAGAGAAGGTGGTGCCCGTCGGTGCGGGACTGGGTGGAGGGAGTGCTGATGCAGCGGCTGTTCTGCGCGAACTCCCGGAATTCTGGGGGACAACTGCTTCCGAAGAGACCCTCCGTACGTGTGCTCTCCAGCTCGGGTCCGACGTACCCTATTTTCTTTCCACGGGTTCAGCCGTCGCACACGGCAGGGGCGAGATCCTTGAGTATTTCCCCCTCGACGTGCCCTTCGCCATCCTTGTCTGCAATCCCAACATCCATGTATCGACCGCGTGGGCGTACGGGCAGATACGACCAGGGACAAAGGGCAAGCCGGACAACCTCAGGACAGCCGTGCTTGCCGGGATGAAGAATCCGGACGTTCTTCGCTCATCATTGCGCAACGACTTCGAGCCCGTGGTGTTTGCCGCATATCCGGCTGTCCGCGATCTGAAAGCGCGAATGCTCGATGCCGGTGCCGTCTTTGCATTGATGTCGGGGAGCGGCTCATCGGTCTTCGGGCTGTTCTCTGATTCGGCATCCGCATCGGCATGTGCCGTCCCGCTCCGGGAGCTCGGCTACCGGACGTTCATCACTGATCCTCATTTCGGGATATGAGACTCATGGGGCGGATAGAACGCACGCGATTGATGCATGTCACCGGAAGGACACTCCGGCTTATGGTCGCCCTGACAGTTCTGGTTTCTTCTGTTTGCACCTCCCAGTCCAAACGCCCTTCTGTACAGGCACCAGCGCACCGCACGCAGAGCAAACCGGCTCTTCGACCCGACACGACGCTCACCCGGCGTCCTGATTCGACTCTGGTTCTGCATCCCGACTCGGCCAAGACCCACGGTCCCGACTCAACACTGGTCCACCGCCCCGATTCACTCATCAAATGGGACCTTCGCACATGGGCCGGCTCGCTTGCGCTGACCGTGGATTCGACCGGTGCGCTGACCGCGGAAGAGATGGAGTGGTTAGCTCCCATGACGCTTGGTCATGCCATTGCCACACTCCCGGGCGTGTACCTTGTCGAGCAGTCCAGTGTCGGC
>JAGDMK010000091.1 GCA_017860635.1 Bacteroidota bacterium | reverse complement strand
GGCGGGCGCTGCGAGTAGGCGACACAGACCCAGAAGAGGTGTGTTACAAACAATCCGAGAGCAGATCGGCTCACTTGTCATCAGGCCGGCGGTTTCGCAGACGTGCCTCCCTGCGGAGCAGCGCCTGATCGTACCTGCGCTGCTGTTCACCCGGCTCCGGGAGGACGGGAGGAACCGGGACCGGTGTTCCATGATCATCAATCGCGACAAACGTCAGGTACGCGGTGTTCGACCGCCGGGAGGGCATCGTTGATGACCCGTGCGCGGTCACCCGGACACCGATTTCCATGGATGTCCGGAACGCGCGGTTCACCGATGCTTCCAGTGTCACGATTTCTCCCAGGCGGATCGCATGATGAAACCCCAATTCATCCAGGGAAGCAGTCACACAGACACGTCCGGCGTGCCGTTGTGCCGCAATTGCAGCGGCGATGTCGATCCAGTGCATCAGCGTTCCGCCCAGCAGGTTGCCCAGCTGATTCGTATCGTTCGGGAGCACAAGCTGCGTGGTCGTGACCTGGGAATCCCTGACCGGCTTCGGCTCCATCAGAAATGCGCTCCCCTCTCGTCCGGTTCGGCGCTGCGCCCCACTGAAGGAGAAGCCGACTTCAGCTCCTCATCAATTTCGTTCTTGAGTTTTTCCATCCTGCCCCTGAGAACCGAATTGGGGTATCGATCGAGAAAGCGTTTCGACTCCGCCGCCGCCTCGCGGTAGCGGTTCCGGCTGATGAGCAGTTCCACCTTGCCGATGGAGGACAGCGGAGCATATTCCGTATCGTGATACTTCTCAATGACATCGTCGTAGTAGTACAGGGCGGCGCGATAATATTCCATCGTGCTGTACAGCCGGGCGGTTTCGTACTCCTTCTCCGCCAAACGCGCCGTCAGCTCCTTGATCTTTGCGTCCGCGTCAACCGCTTTCTCATGCGACGGATAGTATTCCACAAAGCTCTGGAGTTCGTCGATGGCCCGTTTTGTGTACTGCTGGTCCAGGGCGGGCCGGGGCGAAAGCATGTAGTAGCAGAGGCCGAGCTTGTACTGCGCGTCTGCTACCCGCGGACTCGCGGGATAGTTTCTCTTGACGACAGAGTATTCGAAGGCCGCGAGGAGGTATTCCTCCCGAGCGAACCGGCATTCGCCCAGATAGTATTGCGCATCCGCCGCGAACGCACTTCCCTGGAACTGCAGTGTAATCACCGTGAACTCGTTCACCGCCTCGAGATACTTCCCATCATCGAACAGTGTCTTCGCATACGCGAACCGGTCTTCGACCGACATGACCTTTGTAACATCTCCACCGCCACACCCGGCCAGAAGAAGTCCCACTGTGCAGATCAGGATGATGCGTCGTGCTACCATAATGCAAACTCCTCTATGCCTCTCGTTGACAATGCGCGCACGCGGGCGATGACTCTGTCATACGCGGCGCCCGGTTCCAGAAATGTTGGTTGAAAATCGCTCCGCACGGGGAGGACGCGCGCATCGCGCATCGTCCGTGTCTTTCCCCTGCGCTCCAGCGTGACGGCGAACGCGATGCCGTGCTGTGTCCAGAATCGTCCCGGCTGGCGGAAAACGAAATTCCCCAGCGAGTGAACAATCCACGCGCCGCGATAACGTTCTACGCCATGCGGGACGTGGGGATGGTGCCCCACGACGAGATCAGCGCCCGCATCCACGGCGCGCCGCGCGAACTCCTGCACCGCTGCGGAGGGCTCGTCGGTGTACTCATTCCCCGCATGATAACTAAGCATAAGAAAATCCACAGAATCCCGCCAGGCCCTCATGCGCGGGAAAAGGCGTCCGGTGTCGGCAGCCGCAACCACGCTGTTCCACCCGGCGGGCGAGTCATTCACAAAGTCAGTGCAGGCAAACAGTGCGATCCGGATGCCGTTGCGGCCGAGCAGCGCGGGCTCGTACAAGAGTGCAGGGTCCGCTGCGGTTCCGGCATGCACCACCCCGGTCGAGTCCAGCCACCTCCGAGTCTCGTGGAGCGCCGCGGTGCCGAAGTCGAGGGCATGGTTGTTTGCCGTGGAGACAGCGTTGATACCGCCCCGCGCGAGCGACCAGGCAGCGACGGGAGGCGCGGTGAAGATCATGTTGTTCTGCGGATGCTCCGTCATCCCTCCCTGCTCGGAGATCGGACACTCGAGGTTGCCGAAGACCACGTCGTACTTCGCAAATGTATCCTCGACCATCCGGAACGGAGCAAGGGTATCCCCCTCAAGCAGCATGCGTCCCATCTTGCGGCCGAGATTCATGTCCCCCACGGCAAGAAGACGCAGCTGGATCGTTTCCTCCTGTGTCGCGGCAGTTGGCGTACCGACGGTCTTGTCACCTGTGTATGTATCCCCCACCAGCAGCAGGAGGGGAACAATGATCGCCAGGATATAGTGGAGGGAGACGGTCACGGGTCAGCTTCGCACACTGAAGAGGAGAACGATTGCCACAGCAATACTGCCGACGAGAACCACGGGTTCGACGAGTGAGCCAAAGAGTCCGGCCGGGGGAAGCGCCCCCCGCGTTGCAGGGATGCCGGGAGTCTCGAGCGTCTCCACATCTGCAACATCCACCGTGTCAGTGAACGAACGCATCGACTCCCGCGCCGCAAGCACAGTTCCCGTCTTTCTCTCGACAAGTTTCATCCACACCGTCAGGTGGACGGAGCGGTCAACGATCTGCGAGCCGAGAAACCATGTGCGTCTGAGATTCTCATAGAGAACCCCGCCGCGGGTCACGCCGAACTCGGCGAGATAGTCCGCATCCGGGGATTGTGAAGGGACAAGGTCCCTCTTGCGGAGAGCATCGAGCGCGGGTTGTTCGAGATACCAGTGCGTTGCCGGGGGAAGAAGCGTCGTTTGCACGGTCAGTCCGGAGGAGGGAATGAGAGCAAACAGCGAATCGGCAGCAGACGTCATCATGTCCTGCATGATGTGGAGCGTCGGTCGGGAAGACGCTGACTCCTCCGCGACTCCGCGCACACCGAAGATGAGCATGAACAACGCCAGCCAGCAGAGCGTCCGCATGATCTCCTGCCCCTTTCCCGCCCGAAGCGTCGTCAGGCCTGATGCTCCGGTTTTGCAGCAGACTCAATCCCCTTCCGGGAGAAGAGGTTCTTGCGGTAGATGATGCCAAGTGGGATGAGCACGCAGTAGCCGATGACGAGCAGGATCGGTGCTGCGACGAGCGGAAGGAATCCTTCCACACTTCCTTCGAGCATGGCGATGTAGCCGACGAAGATCGTCAGGATGCCAATCCCGAGGATGGTGAAGTTCTCCTTCGCAAGAGGCAGGTGGTCGTCATAGAGTGACTTCCTGGCCTTGCCCCGGGTCTTTGTTGCTTTGGCCACGTTTTTTCTCCAGAAAGATTACCCCCCACTAAAACAAAAGCCCAGCGTTGGGGGGAACGCCGGGCTTGACCATGATTCGTACAACAGTCAGGGGAGAAACTGTCGTATAGGTCAAGGGTAAATCTACAAGAAAAAGGATCTTTGTCAAGGGGTTCTCAGACTTTTTTTTCGGCAACGGACGGGACGGCAAACCACTTGTGAAATGGCCGGTCGTTCTTCATACTATTTCGATGATTCCGTCCACAATCCGTATGATTCTGTCCGCCCTCCGGGCCAGCGTCTCATTGTGTGTCACAACGACAAACGTCTGCCCCATTTTCCGGCTCAGGTCCCAGATCAGCCGGTGCAGGAGATCTGCATTGGCGCTGTCCAGATTGCCGGAGGGTTCATCGGCGAGGATCACCCGGGGCTTGTTCATCAGGGCGCGTGCCACCGCAACCCGTTGCTGTTCGCCTCCCGACAATTGGGAGGGACGGGCTTCCGCCCTGTTGCCAACTCCCACCTCATCCAGCAGGGAGAGCGCACGCTCGCGGACCTTCGCCAGCTTTTCCCCGTTGATGAGCGCCGGCATCGCCACGTTTTCGATTGCCGAAAATTCCGGGAGCAGGTGATGGAACTGGAACACGAACCCGATCGAGCGGTTCCGGAACCGGGCCAGGGCCTCGTCATCAAGCGCAAACACGAAGGTCGAATCGTACATGACCTCTCCGGACGTCGGGCGATCGAGCGTCCCAAGGATGTGCAAAAGAGTGCTCTTCCCTGCGCCCGACGCGCCGACGACTGCAATGATCTCGCCCGGCATGATGGTCAGTGAAATTCCCCTCAGGACTCGCAGCGTCGATCCGTGTGCGTCTCCGGTCAGAAATGTCTTGGTGATCGCTGTGGCAGTGATGATCGGTTGCTGATCGCTCATAGGAATTGACTCCGTTACTCCCACCGGATCGCCTGGACTGGTGTCAGGCGCGCTGCCCGGCTCGCCGGATACAATGAGGCGAGGAGGCTGAGCAGCATCGATGCCCCTGAGACCACCAGAAAATCTGTCCACCGGACTTCCACCGGGATGGCCGGTATGATATAGACTGTCGGATCAAGCGGGAAGACCTGATACGTGATCTGCACGTAGCAGATCAGCAGTCCGAGCACTGAACCCAGCAGGGTTCCGATCGTGCCAACGAGAATTCCCTCCACCATGAAGATCTTCAGGATGCTCCTCCGAGTCGCGCCGATGGCTTTCAGAATTCCGATGTCCCGTCGTTTTTCAATCACGCCCATGGTGAGCGATCCGAGCACGTTGAAGGTCGCGACACAGACGATCATGCAGAGAATGATGTACGCGGTCCATCGCTCGATCTGCATGACCGAATAGAGGTCCTTGTGCAGATCATACCAGCTCGAGACATGGTACGATGCGCCGAGCTTCGCCTGAAGGGCATCCTTCACCTTCTCTGCTTTCTCAATGGCCGTCACACGGACATCGATGCCACTGATTTCGTTGCCGAGCTGGAACAGCTTCTGCGCGGTTTCGAGAGAAACGAACGCGTAGTGCGCATCATAGTCTTTGTTGTTTGAATCGTAGATGCCCGCGACGGTGCACGGCGCAACAATCGGTTCGCTGAGCTGGACCATCATCGCGTCGACGCCGACAGGGCTCAGGATGGCCAGTGAGGATCCCACCATCGTCCCCAGCCGGTCGGCGAGCGTCAGTCCGAGCACAATGCTTCCCTGCTCCGGCGTATCTGTGAATGCGAAGGAACCGAGGATCGTCCGCTTCTTGACGCCCGAGACGCCGTCGATGGTCGAATCCACTACACCCCTCAGTATCACCACTTTGTTCACGCGCTGCGCCACCAGCAGTGCCTTCCCGGCGATGAATGGCGCCGCAGCCGTGACATCACCATGTGCGCGGACGAGGTCCAGCACGCTGTCGGCATCCGCGATCCGGCCCCCGCTTGCGGCTTCGATCCGGATGTGCGGGTCAAATCCGACAAGCACGTTCGTGACGACGCTGTTGAATCCGTTGAACACCGAGAGCACGACGATCAGCGCCGCAACTCCCACGGCGATGCCGATAACAGAGACCAGCATGATGATGTTGATGAACCGCATCTGCTGCTTTGACCGGACGTACCGGCCCGCTATGAACCGTTCAACGCTCATTCATGCAAACCTGATGGCGGAGACGGGATCGAGGCGCGATGCCAGCCTCGCGGGGATAAGCGCACTCATCATGCACAGCACAATCGATATTGCGGAGACCATGACGAAGTCTTCCCAGCGCAGGAGGACAGGAACCGAGGTCATGAAATAGATGTCACTGGGCAGGGACAGGATCCTGAAATCGTGCTGCAGCTTGAGCAGCGTGAATGCGAGAATGTTGCCGAGCAGTGTTCCGGCGACGGCAATCGTGAAACCCTGGCGGAGGAAGACCATCGTGATCCCCCAGCGCGTCGCTCCGAGCGTCGCAAGGACCCCCACCTCCCTCGTCTTGTCGAGCACCATCATCAGCAGCGTGCCGATGATATTGACCGTCGCGACGATGATGATCAGGCCCAGGATGATGGGAATTGGCTTTTTCTGAAGCTCGATCCAGCTGAACAGATTCCGGTACGAATCGAAGACCGTTCGCGTGTAATGGGGATATCCGAGGACTTCCGAGATCCGGTCCGCGACCGCCGAAGCACTGTCCACCCGGCTCAGATGGACGTCGTAGCCGGATACCGCTCCGGGGAGCTGGAAGAGGACCTGCGCATCCTGTAGCGCGGTATAGGCATAGACGTCGTCGTATTCAGCCATCCCAGATTCGTAGATGCCGGTGAGGCGGAACGCCATCGCCCTTCCCTGGCCCGCTTCAAGGAGCCGGCCGATCCCGAATACCACGAGCCGGTCTCCGATGCCCACGCCAAGCCGGGACGCAAGTTTTCGCCCCACGACGATTCCGGCTGCGCCTCCCTTGGGTTTTTGAAGGTCGAACTCCCCCGCAACCAGATACTTCCGAGCGGCTATCTCTTTGCTTGACGGGTCAATCCCTTTGAGCATGATCCCATCGACGCCTTCTTTTGACCTGATCAGAGCTTCGCGCGCGACGTACGGAGTAACGGCGTTGACGGCCGGGGAGCACGCGGCGATGCGCCTTGCGTTTTCCTCGTAGTCACGCAACGGCAGGTTCTGAAATCCATTGACCTGAACATGGCTCGTGAAACCCACAACCTTTTCCGTGATCTCTTTTTCAAATCCGCCGAGCACCGAAAGAGCAATGATCAGGGTCGCGGTCCCGAGCATCACACCCAAAATGGCTATTCCAGCAATGAACGAAAAGAAGCCGGCATTGCGGGGAGAGCGGAGGTAGCGGGAGGCAATGAACTGGGTGTAGCTCATCTCAGGCCTGGCTCTTTGCGCTAAACGACATGAGGTAGCCGCGGATAAACGCATCCAGATCACCGTCCATGACGGCCGCAACGTTACTCGTTTCTATGTCGGTGCGGTGGTCTTTCACGAGATTGTACGGATGGAAAACGTACGACCGGATCTGGCTCCCCCATTCGATCTTCTTCTTGGAGCTCTCGATGGCATCCCGCTTGGCTTCCTCCTCCTCTTTCCTGCGCTGATATAACTGCGATTTCAGCATGGTCATCGCACGCTCCCGGTTCTGGAATTGCGATCGTTCCTGCTGGCAGGCCACAATGATCCCCGAAGGCATGTGCGTTATCCGGACCGCGGTCTCTACCTTGTTCACGTTCTGTCCGCCCTTGCCGCCGGAGCGGTAGGTATCGATTTTCAGGTCGGCCGTGTTTATCTCGATTTCGACATCGTCCTCGATTTCCGGATAGACAAAGACGGAAGCAAAAGACGTATGCCGGCGGGCATTGGAATCAAAGGGGGAGATACGGACGAGTCTGTGGACGCCGTTCTCTGCCTTCAGATAGCCATAGGCGTATTGACCGGTCACCTCGATGGTCGCGCTTTTGATACCCGCTCCATCTCCGTCCTGCCTGTCGACCAGGTCGACTTTGAAGCCTTTCTTTTCGCTCCAGCGGAGGTACATGCGCAGGAGCATCTCGCCCCAATCCTGGGCCTCTGTTCCTCCTGCTCCCGCATGGATCGTCAGGATGCAGTTGCGGGCATCGTCGTCACCGCTCAGCATGTTGCGGAACTCGAGGTCTTCGAGTCCGGCACGCACGCTCTCCAGTTCCTTCGCGATCTCCGCCTCGTACGAAGGATCATTGGATTCTTCGGCGAGTTCGATAAACGACCCGGCGTCCTCCAGCTTCTTGGCGAGCACAGTCCAGGCATCGATCCAGAGCTTGCGGCTGCTGATCTGCTGCATCACCTTCTGGGCAGCGACGTTGTCGTCCCAGAAGTGCGGAGCATGTGCCTTCAGCTGCAGCTCTGCGACGGTCTTTTCCTTTCCATCGAGGTCAAAGATAACCCCGGATGCTTTTCAACCGTTCGGTAAGTTCCTTGATTCCGAGTTTTTGATCTTCCAACATGCTCTGCTTCCTGCGCTAGTTGTCGTCAGATGTATTCCGACTTTGAATATCCGTCACACACTCTGGAATTCGCACCCTGTCCACCCGTTGAGTTGTGCTCATCCGTTCCGGGAAATCTTCTTTCGAACTTGAGGAAACCATGACATCCCGGATAAGCCCGCCAGGGTTTACTTCTTGTGTGATAACAGGTTGACCTACTTCCTATGCTTCTCATTCAACCATGCGTTCTGAGGCATCCGCAAGCACCATGATGATGCATCTGCTGTCACAGCATCTCACACGGTCCGGATATGCAGATCCCGGAGCTGTTTCTCGTCCACTTCGCTGGGGGCTTCGTCCATCAGGGACACCGCACTGGCTGTCTTCGGAAACGCCATGACGTCCCGTATGGATTTCATGCCTGTCAGGAGCATGACGATGCGGTCGAATCCAAACGCGATCCCGCCGTGGGGCGGAGCACCGTAGCGGAATGCGGTCAGGAGAAAACCGAATTTCCGAAATGCCTCCTCTTCGCCTATCCCCATCAACCCGAACATCCGCTTTTGCATCTCCTGATCATATATACGAATGCTTCCCCCGGCAATCTCGGTGCCATTGAGCACCAGGTCGTACGCACGGGCACGTGCGTGGGAGGCATCGCTCTCCAGCATCGCAATGTCATCCGGATGCGGCGAGGTGAAGGGGTGATGGACGGCGACGAAGCGTTTTTCTTCCTCGTCGTATTCCAGCAAGGGAAACTCCGTTACCCAGAGCAGCGCAAACTTCTGTTCATCGATCAAGTTCAGCCTGCGGCCCATTTCGAGGCGCAGCGTTCCCAGAATCGTATAGGCGCGTGCCCATGCATCTGACACCAGGAGGGCGAGATCTCCTTGTGCTCCGCCGAGCCGTGCAATGATCCGCTCCAGCAGCTCTTTACCGAGGAATTTTTCGCTCGGACTTTCCGGTCCGTTGGCAGTCCACTTGATGTAGACAAGCCCGCCTGCGCCGAGCGACTTCGCATAGTCCACCAGATTGTCCATCTGATTCCGCGTGAAGCTTGCGCCGCCCGGGACGATAAACCCGGCGACTGTACCCCCCTGTTTGACCCGCTCGGAGAACACCTTGAAACCGGAGTCACGCACGAGTTCATTGACGCATCCGAGCTTCATGCCGAACCGGATATCGGGCTTGTCGCTTCCATACTGCTCCATGGCCTCCCGGTAGGTCAGGCGAGGGAGCGGAAGCTGTATGTCGATCCCCTTCAGCTCCTTCAGCATCCGTTGCATCAGACCTTCGGTCAGCTCGCGCACATCCGACTCCTCGACGAATGCCATCTCCACGTCGATCTGCGTGAATTCGGGCTGCCGGTCTGCCCTCAGGTCTTCATCCCGGAAGCACTTGACAATCTGCATGTACCGGTCGAAACCCGAGACCATCAGGATCTGCTTGTATGTCTGGGGCGATTGCGGGAGCGCGTAGAATTTTCCCCTGTGTACGCGGCTCGGCACAAGGTAGTCCCGGGCGCCTTCGGGCGTGCTTTTCATCAGGACCGGGGTTTCGATTTCCACAAAGCCCCGCTCGTCAAAGTACCGGTGCACGAGCTGATACAGGCGATGGCGGAAGAGCAGGTTATGCTGGAGCACCGGACGGCGGAGATCCAGATAGCGGTACTTTAGCCGGAGATCTTCACCCGCGTCGACACTGTCGTTGATGGGAAACGGAGGGGTGTCAGCTTTGCTGAGGATTTGCAGATCCTCGGCAAGGACATCCACCACGCCTGTCGGGAGTTCGGGGTTTTCGGTGCCTTCGGGCCGCTTCTCGACCACGCCTGACACGGCGATGACGAATTCGTTCCGGAGGTCTTTTGCCATCTGGTGCGCGCCTTCATGGCGCTGCGGATTGAATACGACCTGCGTCTTCCCGTAGCGATCACGAAGGTCGATAAAAATCACGCCGCCCAGATCTCTCCGCACATCCACCCAGCCATTGAGCGTCACGCGTTTGCCGATATCCCCGATACGCAATTCCCCGCAGGTATGTGTCCGTTTGGCGAAGTGCTCCAACGTTAACTCCTTGGATTTGAACTAGTAATATAGCCAAATCGATGCAGACTATCAAACCACCTTGAGGTTCGTCGCGAATTTGCATACTTTGACAACAGCCGATCATCCACTCACTGGGTCCCCCCCATGAAGATTCTCTCCCTTCTACTCTTCATTGCTCTCTGCACGACTGCAGCTGCACAACCCGATGCAGAGCGCGCACGAAGGCGGCAGGACAAACTCGAGGCGATTCTCCGCATCCAGGACCGCCGGACTACACACGACGGTAAGCTCATCGGTCTGCTTGGTGATGCGGATCCCTTCATCCGGGAACGCGCAACGAGGGCATACGGAAGCATTCAGGACTCATCGGCACTTTCGCTGCTGATCGCCCGCCTGGACGATCCCGAGCCCCGTGTCCAGGAAGCAGCCGCATTCGCCATCGGGCAGACTGCGGTCACCATCTCGGCTCCCCGCCAGGCCTCGCTGGAGAAAGAGTTGATCTGGAAGAATCTCCCTGATTCCCGTGTTCCTGACCGGCTGCTTGAGGAAATCGGGAAGTTCGGGACGGAAGAGGGACTGATAGACATCATGATACGGATAGGAAACGTCTATCCCGAAAAGCATCCCGACGGATTGGTGATGGCGATAGCCCGGTTTGCCATCCGTGGCGTGACCACGCCCGATGCAGTCCGGTATCTTCTCCGAAGGACGCGTCCCCCCGAAGCGACATCCTGGCAGGTTGTCTATGCGCTCCAGCGCATCGGAGACATACCGGAGATCCGGAGTGACCTCGAGCAGATTGTGCTTCTCCGGCAACACAGCGATCCCTCTGTGCGCATGTGCCTCGCTTCGCTCCTGGGAAAGGTCCGGGATGCCCGCATCACGCTGGAGCCGCTCCGGCGCCTCGCTGAGTTTGATGAGTTTGACGCCGACTGGCGCGTTCGCGTGAACGCACTGAAGTCGCTGGCACTCTACACGCTGCGTGACGATCCTGCTTCACTGCTGATCTTCCGGCGAGCGTTCTACGATGCGGATGTCCAGATCGCTACGACGGCGCTCTCCGCACTTCGCACCAGCAACCTCATCTCGGCGGACACGGCAGGTGAGGCGGGCGAGCTTTTCCGCCATCTTCGGTCTCTGGCGTACAATGCGAAAGGGAATTTCGCATGGCCGCTCCAGTCCGAGGCAGCCCAGACGATTGCAGCGTTGCTCAGGGAGGATGCATTCCCC
>JAGDMK010000278.1 GCA_017860635.1 Bacteroidota bacterium | reverse complement strand
GAAGCCATCCATGCTGGCCAGCTCTTCCGGCCTCATCTTCGTCCAGATCCCACCCTTGCTGCGGAATGTAGGTACGCCGCTTTCGGCACGCCGCTTTCGGCAGAGATCCCCGCTCCCGTCAATGCGGCAACACTCCGGGCACGGGCAAGCGCATTGCGGAGCCGTTCTGAAATCATGGCCACACTTCCCCCGCCGGGCGGAGACGGAGTTCCTGAAGGCCTGCTCCCCGTGTCCCTCGCTTCACCGTGCGATACCCGCCGTACAGCCACAACGGGGTCTGGTCTTCATAATGCCGGTGGAACACCTGCCCGGATTGCCCGGATGGCAGAACCGACCGGTAGCCGGACCCATCCGCAAGATCAAAGAGCTGCCGGTATGACGGACCGATTGTTACCGCATAGGGGTCCGTGAGACTGTACTCGCCGCTCATGAGTGCGGTGGATCCGCCAGGGTAGGCAAAGGGACCAATGCTGAAGATCTTATCCAGCGGTTTCTGCAGCCCGAAGGGATGCTGGAGGGTCACCGTATGCAGCTCTCCCCACCGCCACATCCGGGTATCACTCCCGAACCGCGATGCAAGTTCGCTTACTGCTTCGCGGGCGCTCTTCCGGATGATATCTTCCATGCTCTCCTGTTCGGCTGTGCGGATGTCGTCGAACCACCGGGACGTGCCGTCCTGCAGCAGCCGCTGCGTGACACGCATTGGAACGTTGACGAGCATAGTGAAATCATGAAACAGGCTATCTCCCATCTCGTCCACATAGACATTTCGCAGGAGGTGCGTGAAGAACACCTGGTAGAGACTTGTCGCAATATCCTCACGGGCAAACTGATAGTTCCAGTTGCGAAGGTACTCACGGACGCGCGCGCCATACTCCTGTCCAATCACGCTGTCCGTGCACGCAGCCGCAAACAGCGGATACACATCCCGCGCATACGAAGAATAGGTATCAAGCTGCAGTCGCTCACAGTCGCGGAGAGAGAACTGCATACCTGATTGTCCCAGGAGGGCATGCAGCCGCGTGATCCGTGATGCAGGTTCCCACAGATCCCCGATGACATACGGATACTGATCGTCCGTCACCTTGTTGTTGGCGCTCGCAATATACCCGGAAGGAGGATTGAAGAGACGGGGAAGGTGTTCGAAGGGAACGAAACCGGTCCATTCTCCCTTTCCGTCCCATCCCGGGACCGGCAGCAGACCGCGATGTGAGGATCGCACCGGCAGGCGCGCGGCGCAGATGTACCCGATATTCCCCAGTGTATCCGCATAGACGAAGTTTTGGCCGGGAACAGTATACGATCGCAGGGCCTGCTGGAATTCTTTCCAGGAACGTGCTTTGTTGATGCTCAGGAACGTACCCACCTGGTCGTCCAGCTCGGCGCCAACCCATCGCATGCTCGCCACAAAACCGGGGCGCGCCAGGTTAAGCGGGGTTTGAATATCGGTGATCACCGGTCCGTGCCCGGTCTTCCGTACCCGGAGTGTCTCCGTGGTGTCATCACGAACGCCGATTTCTTCTTCCACGATCTCCAGCGGAATCCAGCGGTCATTCCGGAAATATGTCCTGTCGGCCTCATTCACGCGTTCGATATAGAAATCCGCATCATCCGCCATCAGGTTGGTGATCCCCCACGCGATCGCATCGTTGCGTCCGGCAACAACGCCCGGTACGCCCGGGATAGACATGCCCTGAATCAGGAATCCTGGCATCTCGTACTGCAGCTCATACCACATGGAAGGCACGGTGAGGTGCAGATGAGTGTCATTGGCGAGAATCGCGCCTCCGCTTGCAGAGCGCGCAGGTGCAATGGCCCAGGCGTTGCTCCCGCCCGGTGCAAGGGGACGGCCCATGAATGCCCTGTACGCCTGTGCGGTGTGCAGGTAGCCGGCTGCGATACCTGTGTGTTTCTTCCACTCCTCACGGGGAACTGCCGGCGGGACGTCAGCGGGGTACGACGGCAGGATGTCCTGAATCATCTCGCTGCCCAGCTTCTCTTCAAGCGCGCCATAGGTGACATCTGTCCACCATGACAGGTTCAATTCCCATGCGATCAGCCTGGCGACGAGAACAGAGTGAAGCGGCTGCCATGGTTCCGGATCGTAGCGGAGCAGATCAAATTCAATCGGATAGCTGCCGCGCGTTTGTTCCCTCCAGGCATTGACGCCGTCGCTGTACCATTGGAGCCGGCGTCGCGTTTCATCGGGCAGCGAGCCCTCGACCTGCCGGGCAATCCGGCCGAGTCCAACAATGCGAAACATCCGGTCGAACGGCAGCGTGGCACTGCCAAAGAGTTCCGAGAGCCTGCCGTCGGCCGCCCGCCGCTGCATATCCATCTGCCAGAGACGATCCTGCGCGTGCACGACTCCCAGCGCGAAGATCGCATCATGCTCGTTCGCAGCGATGATATGCGGAACACCGTAGCTGTCACGAAGAATCCGGGCGTCGTCCAGCAGACCCGAGAGCGCCAGAGACCCCGATGTTTGCGGGAAGGATTTTGTCAGCTGATGGCGGGCGAAAAAGAAGAGTGCAACGGCAACAACGAGAAGAATGCCGAGTACGCCGAGCACCACCCGGGTGCGTCTGCTCATTTCCATCCCAGAGGCTGAAGAAACAAAAAGTCCACCACAGAACCGAATGGTGGACTTGAATATATCGAACCGCGGAAACTGATGCAAACACCGGTTCCCCGCGGATATCGGACGATACTGTCCGGTTCTCCGCGGGAGATGAGGTTAGAACCGATGTGAGAACGTCATCATGATGGTGTTTGTGGTTATCTGTTCGTCCGTCCGCGATGTGCTGTTGTAGTTGTACCGGAACGTGTCCCACGAGCCGCGCGCGTAGGTCAGATCCAGCATGGTCGTCCCGCCCAGCAGGATGCCCAACCCGCCGGTGATGTACTTCTGATCGTAGCCCGACGGATCCCCTTCGTACGGAGACTTGTTGTAGATGTATCCGCCACGCAGTCGCACACCCAGCTGCCGGATATCGTATTCAATTCCGCCCCGGAAGTTTGCCGTCGGACGGAAGATCGTCTTGAAGTCTCTGTTCTGCGCCATCACATCTGCGTTGGCATTCGCAAATTCCATCTGTGTCCAGTCGGTGTACTCCACATCACCCGAAAGAACGAGGTCCTGCACGATCAGCGAGGCGCCGACAGTGAAGACCCACGGCGTGCGGACGTCATATTCAGTCTTCGCGGTGCTCTCAAACGGAGAGTCGCTGGGCCGGACATCCCCGTTGTCGAAATAGGCACGGGCAAATGATCCGAACGATTCCTTCACCGTAAATGCCGTGGGGGTCTTGATCCCGATGCCGAGGCGGAAGCGCTCGGGCACACGGTACAGAAGACCGAACTTCGCATTCACGCCGGAAATGTCACTTTCAATGTATTCGTCCAGCGTAAACTTCTCGAAGTCATACGGATACGCATTGTAGATCCCCTGCAGATCCTGCTCTTCGTAGTTGCGATCGTACCGGTACATGCCGGAAAGGTACGTCAGCGTCACGCCTACAGAAAACTCCTTCGCCACATCCACTGCGCCGGCAATCGACCAGTTGTTGAGCCCGCCGCTCTCAATCACCTTGGCAACCTGCGTCACGCGGTTGGCAATCGGGCTGACGAACGTGCCCCGGGCAGTGTCGATGTCCGCAAGATACAGCTGATATGCAATGTTGTCCGAAATGTCATCGGGATACGCTGCACCATCGCGTGCGTATGTCTGCAGGATGCTGCTGTTCGGATTGAAGCCGGCGAAGGACAGTCCGCCCGTGAAATTGGACTGCCGGTTGTAGCCGAATGCAACTGCAAGGTTTCCCCGGACAGTGGGCACCTTGTGCACGAGGCCCAGACTGTTCAGGTTTGTGGCGCTGTTCGTATAAGCCCTCTCCGTACCGAAGAACAGACTGTTGTTCCTGGTGTTGAGGTACGACAGGCCCACGGAGAACTCGTTATACGGAAGCTGCGCGAGTCCCGCCGGATTCCAGTAGATTGCACTGAAGTCATTCGCCACGCCGGTATACGCATTACCCATGCCGAGGGCCCGCGCTCCTACACCCGTTCCGGGGGTGGAAAGCCTCAGAGCACGTCGTTTGTTCATGGTTTCCTCTTCTGAGAATCAGCGCCTGTTTCCGCCACGATCACCGGTATTGGATGGAGCGCTGCTGCCACGGCTGCCGCCGCTGCTGCTACTGCCGCCACTCTGTCCTGACGATGAGCCGGATGACCGGCTACCACCGTGATTGCTCGAACCGCCCCAGGAGCTGCTTCCACCGCTTGACGGCGGGGGAGAATAGCGTTCACCTGACCTGGTTGTACGCGAGCCGCTTTCGGGACGAGGAGCTGACCGCGGAGCTTCCCTGCGCACGCTGCCCTCACGTCCCCCAGTACCCCTGGAGGTACCGTTCCCCACAGTGGCTCCTCCACGATTGGGATCCTTTGCCCGTGTGCCGGTAGAGACACGACCGGTCGGCAAAGATGACGGCGTACTGCCTGTGTTCGAACGGCCGGAGACCGGGGTGTATGAAGATCCGCCGCTGCCTCGCAGAGTCCCGGACGTGCGGGTTGAACCGAACGTGCGCGTGGCACCATAACGGCCTCCGTCACGACTAACATAGCCGGATCCGCCATGGCCGTAATACGTACGGGGGTAATATCCGTCATACCATCCACCATACCATCCGCCATAATAGCGCGGATAATACGTGCCGCACCATCCCCA
>JAGDMK010000277.1 GCA_017860635.1 Bacteroidota bacterium | reverse complement strand
GGCAATTCTGGTTTGATGGATATGAAGTCCGGATTCAGTTCAATCCCGGCCGGATGACCTCCTCCGCCGCAAAAGTCGATGACCGCTCCATCCGTGAGCGGAAGTGCTTCCTCTGCCTGCAGAATCTTCCTGCCGGCCAGCGCGGGATTCCGTACGGCGGCCGGTACATGTTTCTGTGTAATCCCTTTCCCATCCTGCCTGCACACTTCACCATCCCGCGGATCGATCATGTCCCTCAACGGATCGACGCCGAGTTCGGGGTGATGCTGGATCTGGCCCGGGATCTTGCTCCGGGGTACAGCGTCTTCTACAACGGACCCCGGTGTGGCGCCTCTGCGCCGGACCATCTGCACTTCCAGGCGGGCACGCGCTGGTCGATGCCCGTGGAGTCCGAATACCCACGCTTGCTGTCAGAACGGGGGAAATTCCTGGAGAATGCTGAGTCTGTGCGAGTGATTGCTGTGGAAGGAGGAGAACGGCTGTTTGTCTCTTTCGAAGGGAAGGATCCGGCAGGGCTTCACCAGACGCTGCGGCGCTATCTCGCCGCGCTGCAGCAGGTGAGACCGGAGTGCGACGAGCCGATGGTGAATATAATGGCATGGTATGATGCCGGACTCTGGACTGTGCTGGTCTATCCGAGAGTCAAACACCGCCCGTCGTTCTTCTTTGTGGAAGGGGAAGGGAAGATCCTGATCAGCCCGGCAATCGTGGACTTGGGCGGCATCTCCGTGACACCACTCGAAGCAGATTTCCACAAAGTGACGAGCCAGCACCTTGTGACGATGTATCACGAAGTGCAGTTATCACATCCGGAATTTGAGGCGAGCCTGGAGGTATTCCGCTCATCAGAAATCTAAAGAGATCCGCAGAAATCCCAGCGCTGATTCACTACTCGTACATCTGATACTTCTTTGCCGTTGCCCTGAAACTCTTCAGGTCCTTGTCCAGCAGCCCCTTCACATCTTCGTACTTCATCCGTTTCGAGAATTCCAGCCGCACCTGATCCGTGCCGGCAACCTTGTCGAACATCCTGATGCGTGAGGATTCAGCCATCTCGAACGGATTCTTATCCGGGTACAATTCGTGGTGCACCTGCATGAACAGGAATTGTATGGCCATGAGATTTACCAGGGATGGATCCAGGAGGTGGACCTGGACACCCTTCAGCGTTTTGCCCATGCTGCGTCCATAGAAGGGCTTGTATGTGATCGGGCGGAAGATCACTCCCTTCAGGTTCAGTGCGTTCATCCGTTCGGCAAGAAGCGCCGGGTCAATCCACTCCGCCGCGAACGTTTCGAACGGGAGTGTGTAGCCTACACCTTCCGAAATCACGCCAAGCTCTCCCAGAATGCCTGTGCTTACGTAGTGGAGCGAGGTGACATCGCGCGGCACATGGGGTGATGTTGGAACCCAGGGGAGGCCGGTCTCCGGGAAGATCATCGTCCGTTTCCATCCCTTCATCGGCACGACCGTGAGCGCGCATGACACACCGTCGGTCAGCATCTTCTCTTCGTTCAGCATCCGGGCGAGCTCGCCGCAGGTGAGGCCGTAGACGTAGGGGATGGGGAACATGCTGACGAATGAGGTGAAAGGCTTCTCAACGATGTTCCCTTCCATCCTGACACCCCCAAGGGGGTTCGGCCGGTCGAGGACTACGAATGGGATCTTCTGTTGGGCGGCAGCCTCCATCGCCAGACTCATTGTGGTGATGTATGTGTACGACCGGCAGCCGATATCCTGTATGTCATAGACAAGAACGTCGATGCCGGCGAGCATTTCCGGTGTGGGCCGCGGGGTCTTGCCATACAGTGAATAGACCGGAATGCCGGTCCGGCTGTCAGTCGTGGACTCGACCTTGTCGCCGGCTGCGAAGTCTCCGCGCACGCCGTGCTCGGGTCCGAACAGTGCCGCCAGTTTCACCCCCGGTGCGGCATACAGGATGTCGATGGTGGAGTTGAGGCGCGAGTCCACGCCCGTCGGGTTGGTAACAAGCCCGACACGTTTTCCCTGGAGGATATCGAATCCATTCTCTCTCAGCACTTCGATGCCGGTCTTGACAACGGTTTGCGTGTAGAGAGTCGTGCAGAGCAGGGAGGTACACACCATGCCGACTATGGTCCGTGCATTCATTTGGTGCTCCGGGAGTGTTGTGGAAGAGATACAGTCAAGCTACTCAGCGCTCGCTAAAGATGCAAATCACTCACTTACCGTATCAATCTGCCGTATCAATCCTCATCTCAAACACTGTCGCGCGGCACATCTGGTTTGCTGTACTCTATCGGACCATATTACCGATGAGGCAACCGGACCCCCGATTTCTTGAATATCGTCGCGTCATTCGGTACATTAAAGCGACCAACGCCTCTCTAACTCACTGAAAGCTACTTCCCATGTCTGACGCACGACTGGTATTCGGAGCCGACGGAGGTGGCACAAAGACACTCGGGATCCTTGCGGACAAATTCGGCACCGAGCTCTCGCGTATGCAGTTGGGGCCGGGGAATCCGAATGTTGCGGGCGTCGACGGTGCAGCCCGCACTCTGCTTGATTTGATTGCCGGTTGCTGCAACGCAGCCCGGAAGTCGCCTCAGGATATCGGTGCAGCAGTATTTGGTCTCGCCGGAGTCGGCAGTACCCTGGTACGCAACAAGCTCTACGACGCAGTCCGTTCACTGACTGCTGCGCGAAGCTGGTCGCCGGTGAACGTGGCGATAGACACCGATGCGCGCATCGCCCTTGAAGGCGCATTCGGCGGCGGTCCCGGTGTGGTGATCATCGCCGGAACCGGCTCCAACCTGATCGGAAAGATGCCCGATGGAACAATCGGTTCGGTGGGCGGATGGGGACGCGTGCTGGGGGATGAGGGTGGCGGATACTATCTCGGACTCGAGACGGCTAGGGCGGTGGCGCGCGATATGGACGGACGGAGCAGCGCGGCCAGACTCAGGACAGTATTGGCAGACCAGTTTGGCTGGACGACACGCGATCGCATCGTCGAGGCGGTCTATCAGGAGAAATTCGACCTGGCCTCCATCGCACCGCTGGTGATGGAAACGGCGGCTGAGGGAGATGCCGTTGCCACAGGCCTCCTTCAGCAATCTGCCAGTCACCTTGTGGAATCTCTTGCTGCTCTTGTGCGCCGAATGCCCGGCGTCTCGCCCGTCGGTGTGGTCTTTATCGGCGGTCTGATCGATCATGAGACAGTGTACGCGGACATCCTTCGCCGCATGATTGTTGAACGCATTCCCGGTGCAGAAGTGCAACCCGCACTGTATCCACCGGTGCGCGGGGCAGTTCTAATGGCCCAACACTTTCTCCAAAGGACGTAGATGCTCAAGAGTTCACACTATTGTGTACGTGCTGCAGCAGCGATCTGTGTATTCGTTGCGCTCTCATGCGCGCCCACGGTTGTTCCACAGCGCGATGCATCAACCTCTAAAACCGGGGAGAGTCCCACCTCGGCAACGTCAAAGGCCGCATCGTTATCACGGTTCACCCGTGAACAGTGGATAGACAGCACGATGGCCTCGATGACGCTCGAGGAGAAGGTCGGCCAGATGGTGATGGTCGGTGTGTTCGGGCAGTACTACAGCTATCAGAGCGACGAGTATGCGCGGCTCGAGCGGTTGATCAAAGAGAAGCACGTCGGGGGGTTCATCCTCTGGCAGGGGGATGTGTATGAAGCGGTGGTGCGGCTCAATATGTTGCAGGACCTTTCGAGGCTTCCTCTGCTTGTCAGCGCGGACTTCGAGCGCGGCGTCTCTATGCGCATCCGCCGCGGCACACCGTTCCCGGACGCAATGGCCATCGGCGCCACCCGGAATGCCCGCTATGCGTACGAGGTTGGACGAGCGATTGCCCGCGAGGCCAGGGCCCTCGGAGTGCACCAGAACTACGCCCCGGTTGCCGACATCAATACCAACCCCCTGAACCCCGTGATCAACACGCGCTCGTTTGGCAGCGATCCGGCGCTTGTGCACGAGATGGTCGCGGCCTTCATCAAAGGAACAATTGAAGAAGGTGTCCTGGCGACCGCCAAGCATTTCCCCGGACACGGCGACACGGGGACAGATTCCCATCTGGACCTTCCGAATCTTCCGTTCGATCGCGCGCGGCTTGACTCGGTTGAGCTCGCCCCGTTCCGGACAGCCATCCAGGCCGGGGCACAATC